>JASGLU010000016.1 GCA_030156825.1 Candidatus Atribacteria bacterium
ATCGAAATTCAGTATGTAGACAAGGAACACGATAAATCAATGCGGGAGATTTATGGTCTTAGTAATAGTGACAGAAAGTAAATATTAACTTATGGTCCCGTGCCGGAACCAATGGAAACATTGTCCGGAGAGTTGGTTCCATTGGTTCCGGTATGGGACCATTCCTGAATGTATTTATCAGGAATTCAAACTATAAAGGGGAAACCCCCTTACAATCCCCCAAAAAATAAAGAACATAAAAAGGCAAAATCCACTGAGGGAGAGAAAACTCTCCCTCAGTGGATTCCTAATTAAAGGTTTCGGGAATGGCGGAAACGAGGAGAAAATCCCCAAAAGAAAAGGTCTGATATAGGCTGATTTCTGAAACTCATGGTGCAACTTGGGTTAACAGTTAATAGAATGTCTTTTATTTTTTTCTGCCATTTCTGTAGTTTCTCTTGCTTCTTCTTTTGCAGGTTCTTCTAATGGGTATTTTAATAATATCGCTTTTATCTTTTATAGAATGCTCACCCTTTTTCGAGTATCTACGTTAGAAAAGCTTGGGGTACGTTTTTTCATTCTTCCCGGTCCTTTGCGACAGTAACAATAATATCTTTTGCTGTCATTTTAAGTGTGACGATGGGCCACCCTTGAAGCGCCAAAAGACTCGGGCTTTACTTTGGCCACGAACCCCTGGCTCTGGATCATACCTACCACCTCTCGGATTAAGCTCCGAGTAGGACCGTTATTACCCACATCCACATGGATTTCCATATCATAGTTTGAAAGGTGGTTATCCGGAAAACTTTCCAGTTTTTCAATGAGCCGACGAGAAACATCGAGGGAAAGCAGGGCTTCCTGGTAAATCTTATCCCTAACAGTATATAAATCGGGAAAGTGCTCTTTTCGCCAGAAATATTTTCCCCCAAAGCCAACCCGATGAATAATAATCGCGGTCACAAAAACCTGGAGAGGTGGGCTCTCCACTTCCCCGCGGGAATCGGTTCCAATGATTAAACGGTAGAAAAAGCGGGGCTCTTCCCGAATAAAACAGAAAAGGGAGCTTACCAATTCTTCAAAACTTACTCTTCCCTGGGTAGGGCTGTTAAAATACATAACCTCATTCACTAATTAATCGCTCTTTCCTTCTTAGTTATTTAGAAATAAAGCTTTTTTCATTTTACCACCAAACTATGTCCTTCTTCAATTTTTTGCAAAAAAGCAATAAATGGTAAAATAGTTCAGTTAGAATTATTCAGGAGGAATTAAGAGAGGAGTAACCATGAAAGAGGAAGTAATAATTCGTTTTAAAAAATTAAAAGAGGAGGCTATAATTCCCCGCTTTGCTTTCCCAGATGATGCCTGCTTTGACCTTTTCAGTCCCCAGGAGCTTATTCTTTCTCCCAACGAGAGTGCAGTCATCGACCTGGGAATCGCTTCCGAATTCCCTGTCGGCTATGAGGTGGTTTTACGACCCCGAAGCGGAATGGGGATAAAGCAGGGAGTTATGGTTCACATAGGAACTATCGATGCCGGCTACCGAGGAAGCTGGTTGGTGAGGCTTTTCAACTTAGGGAAAGACCTTTATCAGATTGAAAAAGGAGACCGAATCGTGCAAGGGGCTTTGCGTAAAGTGCCTCCAGTTCGTATTGTAGAGACCGAATATCTATCCCCCTCTCAACGAGGAGCAAATGGCCTGGGTTCAACCGGCCGATAAATTTAACTTAGGAGGAAGCTATGGATACAATCCAAAAATTAAAAACCGAACAAGTTATAGCTTATTTCTCTATGGAAATAGCCCTTTTGCGGGAAATCCCTACCTATAGTGGAGGTTTGGGAGTGCTGGCGGGAGATACGGTTCGCTCAGCAGCTGACCTTTCCCTGCCTTTCGTAGCAGTAACTCTTCTTAGCCGGCGGGGCTACTTTCGACAAGAGCTAACCCCAGACGGCCAACAGGTTGAACATCCGGTAGAATGGGATGTCGGAAAATTACTAACTCCCCTTCCCAATTCAATCCAGGTAGAAATAGAAGGGCGCTCGGTTGAGGTAAAAGCCTGGGTATACCACTGGAAAAGTGTTACCGGGGGAGTGGTACCTGTAATCTTTTTAGATACCGACACCGAGAACAACCATCCAGAAGACCAGGCCATCACCCACTATCTGTACGGTGGAGACCATAAATACCGCCTGAAACAGGAAATTATCCTGGGAATCGGCGGGGTCAGGATGCTCAGGTCTTTAGGGTTCAACGTGAGAAAATACCACATCAACGAAGGACATGCTGCCCTCTTAAGTTTAGAATTGTTAAGAGAAGTTCGAGATTCGGAAAAAGAGCATTTCGAAAAAATATGGGATATCCAGAAGGTTAAAAATCTATGCGTTTTTACCACCCATACGCCAGTAGAAGCCGGTCACGACCAATTTCCCTACGATTTAGTCCACGAAGTGCTTGGAAATCCAGTTCCCTTCCCCCTACTGCAAGAATTGAGTGGTAAAGATGGTCTGAACATGACCCGTTTAGCTCTTAACCTAAGTGGATATGTAAACGGGGTGGCTAAAAGGCACAGTGAGGTATCTCGCAACATGTTCCCCGGTTATACTATCTATTCTATCACCAATGGGGTGCACAGTTTTCAGTGGACTTCTCCTTCCTTTAAGCAACTATTCGATAAATATATCCCTGGCTGGGCTCATGAACCGGAGTTGCTCACCCGGGTAGACGTTATCCCCGATAGCGAAGTCTGGGAAGCCCATCGAACAGAAAAAAGACGCTTGTTAGAGCTGGTCCAACAAAAAACCGGCCAAAAAATGGAAGAAAATGTTCTAACCATAGGTTTTGCCCGCCGCATGACCGCTTACAAAAGACCTCATTTCATCTTCTGCGATATAGAACGACTGAAGAAGATCAGAAATAGAGGAAAATTCCAAATTATTTTTGCCGGTAAAGCTCACCCTAACGATTACGAAGGCAAGAATTTGATTCGGCAGATTCTTAGCTACGCTGAAAATCTGCGAGCAGAAATTCCAGTAGTCTTTTTAGAAGATTATGACCTGGAAATAGCCAAAAGTCTAACTTCCGGAGTGGACATATGGCTAAACACTCCCCAAAAACCGATGGAAGCTTCTGGCACAAGTGGTATGAAAGCCGCCCACAACGGAGTTTTAAACTTTAGTATCCTTGATGGCTGGTGGATTGAAGGATGTATCGAAGGGATAACCGGTTGGGCTATCGGCCCCGGAGTAGGTAAGGAAATTTCCCCCGAAGCCCAATACCAGCAAGAAATAAACGATTTTTACAACAAGCTGGAATATATTATTTTACCCACTTATTACCAGCAAACCGACTGGTGGATAAAATTAATGAAAAATTCTATTGGGAAAATAGCTTCTTATTTCAACACTCACCGGATGATGAAGCGCTATATTACCGAGGCTTACTTCCACCAACCGGCGGTTTTTTCTATAAACAATTCGCTTACTTCAGATAAAAGGGGGTGATTTGAGTGGAAACGAGAGAAGCCACTCTAAAAAGAAGCACCCGGGAAACCGAAATAGAATTGTCCCTTCGTCTGGACGGTCAAAGGGAAATTGCGCTCGACCTTCCTATGGCCTTTTTCCCACATATTCTTACCAGCTTAGCCTTTCATGCCGGCTGGGACCTGAAAATAAAAGGGCGGGGCGATTTAGAAACCGATGCTCATCATCTGGTTGAAGATTTAGGAATAGTTTTAGGTGAAGCTTTGTTAGAAGCCCTGGGTGACAAAAAGGGCATCCAGAGGTTCGGCCACTCTTTTATCCCTATGGATGAAGCCTTGAGTATGGTAGCGGTAGATTTAGGAGGAAGGGCTTTTTTAAAATTAGACCTGCCGGCAATCGGGGAACGGGTGGGAGATTTTGAAATAAACTTAATAGAAGAGTTTTTACGTTCCTTTAGCTATGGAGCAAAAATCACTCTTCATGCTAAAATATGGTGGGGGTACAATCCTCACCATGTTTTAGAATCCCTCTTTAAGGCTTTGGGAAAAGCGATTGGGGAAGCCCAAAAAATAACCGGAGAAGTCGTTCCATCTACCAAAGGAATTCTATAGGAGTGATTTTTAATGATTGCCATCGTAAATTACGGAATTGGAAATTTATTCAGTGTAGCGCAAGCTTTGAAAAAATTAGGAGAAGAAGTGGTAGTAACCAATGATCCCTCAGTGATTGAGCAAGCTGAAGCCATTATCTTACCCGGAGTAGGCTCTTTTGGAGAAGCGATGAAAAACTTGGAAGAAAATCAGCTAATTCCCGCCATAGTAAATGGAGCAAACCAAAAAAAACCCATTTTAGGAATTTGTCTTGGGTTACAAATCCTCTTTAGCCAAAGCCAGGAAGCCACTCAGCAAAGCGGGCTTTCTCTCATTCCAGGCGAAGTCAGAAAACTACCCCCTACCAATAAAGTACCTCATATCGGCTGGAATCAGGTCTCAATCCTGGAAGAATCCCCTCTGGGAGAAGGAATAGCTTCGGGGGAATTTTTCTATTTTGCTCACTCCTATTATGTCGTTCCTGAAAAAGAAGAAAACGTAGTTGCTATTTGTAACTACAACGTAGTTATTCCTGCCATGATTAAGCAGGGCAAAATAGCCGGAGTACAATTTCATCCAGAAAAAAGTTCTACCGGCGGAATTCAATTCTTAAAAAATTGGCAGAGGTGGATTAGAGAGTGATTATCCCTATCCCGGCTATTGATATAATTCAAGGAGAAGTGGTACGACTGGAAGAGGGAAATTATCAAAAGAAAACCATTTTTTCTCAGCAACCGGTCGAAATAGCCCGTCAATTTGAAGCTCGAGGGGCCTCATGGCTTCATCTGGTAGATTTAGAAGGAGCCAAAGCGGGAAAACCGGTAAACTTCCCCACTATCAAAAAAATTATTCAGTCGGTGACTATTCCCACAGAAGTAGGAGGAGGCATCCGTGATCTGGCAACTTTACAAAAATATTTAGACGCCGGCGCTCAAAGGGTAATTATCGGGAGTATAGCCGTTACCAACTCTCCCCTCTTACAGGAAATGTTACTCCAAGCAGGGGAAGAACGTTTGGTAGTAAGTCTGGACGTAAAAGACGGCTTTTTGGCAGTTCACGGTTGGTTACAGGCAAGCTCCACCCCAGCTTCTAATCTCGCCCGAGAGCTCAAGCAGATGGGTGTTTCCCATTTTATCTGGACCAATATCTCCCGTGATGGAACGCAAAAGGGAATCGACCTCGAAGCGCTCGAGCTTTTCCTCCAAGAAAGCGGTATCTCTCAAGTAATAGTGGCCGGCGGGGTAGCCACGCTGGAAGATATTAGAAACCTGAAAAAAATTGAAGATAGAATAGAAGGGGTTATTTTGGGACGGGCCCTTTATTCCGGTGCTATTCAACTGGAAGAAGTGCTGAAAATAGTTAAGGAGGATAACAAATGTTAGCCAAGCGAATTATCCCCTGTCTGGATGTTCAAAATGGTCAAGTGGTAAAAGGAATCCATTTTGAAGACCTCCGACAGGTAGGTGACCCGGTAGAATTGGCCCAAAGGTACGAGCAAGAAGGGGCCGATGAATTGGTCTTTTTAGATATCACCGCTTCTTATGAACAAAGAGGTACCATGGTTGAAGTAGCAGAAAAAGTGGCTCAGGAGTTAACCATTCCTTTTACCGTAGGAGGAGGGATAAACACCACCCAACAAGTGGTCAACCTTCTGAAGGCAGGAGCGGATAAAGTATCTATTAATACTGCAGCCGTTATTAACCCGGAACTCATCCGGGAGTTGGCTGACAAATTTGGCAGTCAATGTGTGGTGGTAGCTATTGATGTGAAGAGAACCTGGGACCGGATTACCCACCGTAGCTACTGGGAGGTGTTTATCAAAGGGGGGCGTACTCCTACCGGCAAAGATGCCCTTTCCTGGGCCCAAAAAGTAGAACAAATGGGAGCAGGAGAAATTCTCTTAACCAGCATGGATACCGACGGTACGCAATCAGGGTACGATATCAGCCTTACCCGTAAAATTTCCGAAGAGGTCAATATCCCGGTTATTGCCTCCGGTGGGGCCGGAAGATTAGAACATCTATCTGCCATCCTGAGAGAAGGAAAAGCCGATGCGGCTCTGGTCGCATCTATCTTTCACTACCGGAAGTTCACCATTCCCGAAGCAAAACTATTTTTGCAGAAAAAAGGTATTTTAGTGAGGATGAATGACGATGGAGCAAGTTTGGCAGAAAATTAAGTTTAATGATCAAGGTTTAATCCCGGTAATTGTGCAAGAGGTAAAAAGTGGAAAAGTGCTCATGTTAGCCTATATGAATCAAGAGGCTCTCGAGCAAACACTCCAAACCGGAACTACCTGGTTTTACAGCCGAAGCCGTCAAAAATTGTGGAATAAAGGTGAAATTAGCGGCAACTATCAAAAAGTAAAACGGCTTTTTTTAGACTGTGACGAGGACGCCTTACTGGTGCAAGTAGAGCAAACCAGAGTGGCTTGCCACACCGGTTTTTATTCCTGTTTTCACCGAGAGCTAACTAAAGAGGGAGTTACCGAAGCCTCGGCCTCTTTCCCTCCTTTTAGCCTCAGTTCTTTTCTGGTTGAACTATTTGAAGTAATAGAGGAGAGAAAGAACAACCCGCAGTCAGATTCCTACACCAGCAAATTATTTCAGACTGGAAAAGAAAAAATATTGCGGAAAATTTCTGAAGAAACTACCGAAGTAATTTTAGCCGCCCTGGAAGAAAACGGAAAAGAGCACCTAACCTGGGAAGCAGCTGATTTAATCTATCACCTGTTGGTGCTTCTCTCGCAAGCAGAAATAGACTGGTATCAAGTTTTAGCCGAACTCCAAAAAAGGAGAAAAGGAAAGGAGCCTCAAAACACTCTTGATTGATGGGTGCAGGTTATGGTAATATTTACCGTACTTGGGGGTCCATAGCTCAGCGGTAGAGCAGCCGGCTCATAACCGGTCGGTCCCTGGTTCGAATCCGGGTGGACCCACCAGCCTGTGTTTTTTTCTTATGGAAAAAAGAGCTGAAATTATCCGATTTTTAGAAGAGCTGTTTCCTGCTTACCTGGCCTTACCGGGGGACCCAACCGGATTACAGGTGAAGTCCTCAAAAAGAGAAGTTAATCGGGTGCTGGTAGGGTTAGAGCTTAATCAAGAGCTCTTTCATCGGGCTCTGGTAGTTCAGCCCGAATTGCTTTACCTCCACCACCCACCGCTTTGGAACCCTATTCAAACTATAGATGCCGACCATCCGTTCCAGTCCAGAGTTTTAAGCCTATACCAAGCTGGGGTTTCTATTTTAGCCCATCATACTAACTTAGATTGTAGTCGCGGGGGGATAGCCGACCAATGGCTAAAACTTCTAAAAATTAAGGGAGACGCTGAGCCAATCATCCCTCATCCCGGTCAGTTAAAATACAAAATAGTCACCTTCGTTCCTCAAACAGAAAGAGCCTCCCTGCTTCGAGGCATTTTCTCTGCCGGTGGCGGAATAATAGGCGACTACCGAGATTGCAGTTTTACTACCGGCGGTTATGGTACTTTCACCCCTCAAAAAGGTGCTCTCCCTTTCATTGGGGAAATAGGCAAACCACAAGAGGTAGAAGAGGCGCGGGTGGAGGTTACCGTCCCTGCGGATAAAATCAACTCTGTTATTCAAAGCATTCGCTTGAACCATCCTTACCAGGAACCGGTAGTTGACCTTTACCCTCTTTCTTCTCCCAGTGAACATGGCTTAGGAAGAATGGTTACCCTCTCCCCTCCACTATCTGCTAAAGAAATTTTTGACCGCCTTTCCTGCTTAATCGGAGAAAATTTATCAGTAACTCTCCCACCCAAGCAGTCCTTAACTGATATCGAATATCAAAAAATAGCCATCTGTCCTGGCAGCGGGAAGGGAATGGTTAAAGAGGTTATTCAGAAAAAAGCCCAAGCCTTTATCTCCGGCGACCTCTCTCACCACGATGTGGAAAACCTGAAAGATTGGGGTATAAGTTATTACCATCTCCCCCATGGGGAAGGAGAAAGGAAAGCCATGCAAGCGATTTTTCAGTTAATTGTCCAAAAAGCAAAAGAGCAAAAGCTACAGGTTGAGTGGAAATGGGAAAGAGAATAACCATTAATCCATCATTTTACAGGGGGTATCGCCCTTGAATACCATTTTTCAAGAATTAAAAACCATCCAGAAATTGGATAAAGAAATAAACTATCTCCAACAACAAATTACCAAAAAGGAAGCAGAAATTAATTCCCTCCAAAAAAAAGAAGAAGTCATTCTCCAAAAAATGAGCCAGCTCAAAAAAAAGCTGGAAACTGAAAAAATTAATCTGGCTAACTTAGAATTAGAACTCAAAGAAAGCGAAGGCAAGCTGAGTAAAGCTAAAAACAAACTTTACAGTGGAGACCTGTCTTCCCCCAAGGAGCTTTCTCAATGGGAAAAAAGTCTGGACCAAATGGAAAAGGGCCAGAAACTGATTGAAGATAAAGTACTGGAACAAATGGAAACTGTAGAAAAGATGGAGAAAGAACGACCAGAAAAAAAACAGCAACTCGAACAGCAACAGGTAGAAATTAAAACCAAAGTTGAAAAGTTAAAAAAAGAAACCAAAAAACAAAAAACCCAGCTGGAAAAAAATGTTAATTTCCGCAACGACCTGATGAAAAATATTCCCGCCGATTTAAAATCGCTTTACCAGGATTTAAAACAACGGTTATCTGACCCGGTAACCTTTTTAATAGACGAAACTTGCGAAGGTTGCCATCTGCAAGTGCCGACAATAGTGGTTAAAAAAGTAAGGAGAAAAGAAGAAATTGTCCAGTGTCCCAACTGCGGCCGCTTCCTCCTCCCAGAAGAGAAACCCTGAAATATTTGGTTTTATCGACGGTGCTTCGCGAGGAAACCCGGGAGAAAGTGCTTGTGCTTTTGTGCTATGTAACCGACAGGGAGAACTTCTCTTTCAATGTGCCAGGCGAATAGGTCGGGCTACTAACAACCAAGCCGAATACCAGGCCTTGCTGGGACTACTGGCAAAAGTAATCGAGCTGGGGATTAACGAAGTAACGGTATTTTCTGATAGCCAACTTTTAGTCCGCCAAATTTCAGGTGCGTACCGGGTGCAATCCCCTCAGCTCAAGCCTCTCTATCGCGAAGTTTTAAACCAGGTAAAAAAACTTACTGATTTCAATATCTACCATATACCGCGAGAACAAAACACTTTAGCTGATCAGTTAGCCTCTCAAGTGTTATCAACTCACTTAAAGCTAAAACCGGTATTCGAACAGGCAGAAAGAGGGAATATTTAGCTTTTGACTTCATTATCTTTTATAAGATTGTAAAAAGAGGAACACTCCCTTTATAATCCCCGAAGGGCAAAACATTAAAAGATTAAAGGCAAAGAAAAGTTTTAAAAAACTGTAGAGAATTAGGTTCTCGGAGTTTTCATAGTTATTTGGTGCTATCAGGTAGCCTGAGGGCCTATGGATAAGTTATAATAGGAAGGGTAGGTTGGGTAACCGCGGGGAGAGATTTTTCTCCCTGAGGAAAGTCCGAGCTCCAAAGAGCAGGGTACTGGGTAACACCCAGTGGGGGTAACCCCAGGAAAGCGCCACAGAAAAAAAACCGCCCCCCTCGGGGGTAAGGGTGAAAAGGTGAGGCAAGAGCTCACCGGACGTCGAGTGATCGGCGTGCCTGGCAAGCCCTACCCGGAGCAAGGCCAAATAGGAAGGGATGAGGCTGCTCGCTGACCTTCGGGTTGGCCGCTTGAGAAGTGGGGCAACCCACTTCCCAGATAGATGGTTACCTTCCCCCTATCTGGGGGGAAACAGAACTCGGCTTATAAACCTACCCTTCCTATTGTTACATCAGGGAGAGAGATTTACCATTAATTCTTCAGTTACTCGCTGAATATGGTCTTCCAACGCCTTTTTGGCTTTTTCTTTATCCCCGTCTAAAATAGCCTTAATCAAAGATACATGTTCTTTTTGGGCCATTTGTACCCGACCGATATCCAGATGTTTAAGAATAATAATATAATCTCTAATACTGTTATAACTATCTATCAGCCACGAGTTACCAGAGGCCTTGACAATTAAATCATGGATATTTTCATCCAGTTCATCAAATTCCCGGTCTTTGGAAGAAAGATTTATTCTTTCTAAAGACTTTTCTAAATAACGGCTAATCTTCTGCCGGTCAATTTTATCGAGATACTCTTCCAAACAATAAAGTTCGTAAAGTTTACGCACCTCCATCAGGTCTTTGGCTTCCTTCTGGGTAAAAGAGCGGACAAAAAAACCAACCCGAGCCTTACGGACTACCAGTCCCTCATTAGCCAGCTGGTTTAAAGCATCTCTGATAGGCATAACACTAGTTTCAAACTCATTAGCCAGCTTCCGCGGATTAATCTGTTCTCCTGGTTTCCGTTTGGCAAGCAATATTTCCTCTTTTATTATGGAATAAATCTGCTTGCTAATACTGTCTTTTACCAGTCTCAATTTTCAACCTATCCTCCAATTAGCAAGTTCAATTTATAGTATCCGGCAAAATCGGGAGCAATATTTTTCTCTTCTTTCTGTCATGCCCGAAATCTTCAATCGAGAATCTAAATATTACCTGAGGTATGTTTTTCCTCAGGTAATATTCGTCTTTCATACTTTTTCCCGTTTTTAATGTCTTTTCTTTAAAAGTTTACGCCGTAGGCTGTCTGTAACAACCTCGAGCTTTTATCTTAGCTAATTGCTTTTTAAGTTTATTTACCTCTCAAAAACCAATTTAACAGCTTTTACGGCATACTATGGTGTATTTTAATTAAACACCGCAAGTTAAATCAATAGCAATTTTCAATTAGTTTGTTTAACCAAGTAAAAATTTACCCAGGCCAAATATTTCTTTTGGCCGTCTATCCAGCTACTTAAACCCCAGAATAGGCTGAAAATCCTCCATCTATAGGGATAATCACTCCATTCACAAACGAAGCCGCTTCTGAGCAAAGCCAGATAATCGCTCCAATTAGCTCTTCTGGTTCTCCGTACCGCCCCATAGGAGTATGTTCTTTGATTTTCCGCCCCCTTTCTGTCTCTTTGCCGGTTTTTTCATCAATTAGCAGATATCTATTTTGTTCGGTAAGGAGAAAACCGGGAGCAATAGCATTAACCCGCAGATTTTTAGAATAGCTATGATTAAGGTGCACTGCCAGCCACTGGGTAAAATTGGTAACGGCCGCCTTGGCTGCAGAATAAGCAATGGTTTTAGTCAAAGGTCTAAGGGCAGCCATAGAAGAGATATTAATAATTGAGCCACTTTGATTCTCCACCATAGCTTCTCCAAAAACTTGAGAAGCAAGGACGGAACCCAGAAAATTCAAATTAAACACCCACTGAATAGCATCTTCTGGAAGGTCAAAAAAGCTTTGTTCTTCACTGGTGGTCGCTTCTTTTCGGTTACCGCCAGCTCCATTAATTAAAATATCTACCTTGCCATATTCTTCTAACACTTTTGAGCGAGCCTCCACCAGAGAATTTTTATCCAATACATCGGCTTTGACGCTTATCGCTTTTCCACCACTTTGTTTAATCTCTTCTGCCACCTTTGATGCCAAACCTTCTTTGATATCCAACACTGCCACCTGTACCCCCCAGGAAGCTAAACCGCGGGCCATTTCACTGCAAAGAATCCCCCCACCACCGGTTATAACAGCCACCTTTCCTTTTAAATCGAAATTCACCTTCATGGTTATCACTCCTTCTGCTCTTAATCCATTAAAAAACCACCGTTAATGTCAATTATCTCTCCAGTGATAAATCCGGCTTCCTCAGAAATCAAAAACTCCACCAGAGCCGCTACCTCAAACGGTTGACCCAGTCTTTTCAGGGGAATTGCTGAGATAATCTTTTGCCTTGTCTCTTCTGACCACTCAGCGCTCATTTCAGTCTCAATGGCATGAGGAGCAACAGCATTTACTGTTATCCCATAGGGGGCCAGCTCTCGGGCAAAAGTTTTAGTGAGCCCATTTACTGCTGCCTTAGAAGGACCGTATCCCGGAGCCGAGGTAATATCACCCATTTTACTGGCCACGGAAGAAATATTGACTATCCGACCGCTTTTTTGCTTTTTCATGACCTCAGAAACATATTTGCAGAAAATGAAAGCCCCCCGGGCGTTGATTTTAAAAACATCGTCCCAATCAGAGAGCTTGATTTCCTCTCCCTGGCGTCTTCTGATAATACCAGCATTGTTAACCAGCGCCGAAATTCCACCGTAATCTCTTTCAACTTCTGCTACCACCCTTTTTATCTCTTCTTCTTCCCCTACATTACAGTATTTAAAAACATAAGTTCCTTTAACTTGAGAACTGGCTTTTTCCAGTGCTTCTCCTTTTTCTCGGTTAATATCACACACCACCACGGTATAACCCCGCTCAGCTAAACGGTCAGCAATAGCTCTGCCAATGCCGGAGACGCCACCAGTAACAATTGCTACCTTTCCTTCCATGAATCATACCCCCTAAAAATCTTTATCTAAATTTCAGCCAAATATCAGGTTAGGAATGAACAGAATTATCTGCGGGAAGAGCAACATAAGCACAATTAAGATAATTGTAGCTATTAGAAATGGCCAGGCTTCCCTTACATAATCTTCCAGGGAACACCTCATGATCGAGCAAACAGAGTACATAGCCAAACCAACTGGAGGGGTTAAAAGCCCGGTAGCACAGGTTATTACCATCATCACTCCAAAATGAACCAGATCCACCCCGATATTGCTCATTACGGGGACCAAAATCGAAGTGAGCAGCAAAATTATAACCGTTGAGTCTATAAACATGCCCAACAGCAAAAGAAATAATAAAATTATACCGGTAATCACATAAGGGTTTTCGCTAATACCTAACAAAAGCTGAGAAAGGGTCTGGGGTATCATCTCCCAGGTGATACCATAGCTAAACAGGGATGAGAGGGCGATTAAAAACATAATCATCCCTACATCCATCAGGGTATACCTAATAGCCGAAACAAATTTCTTCCAGGTAAGCTCCCGATAGGCTAACAAACCAACGGCTAAAGCGTATACTGCAGCAAAAGCTCCTGCTTCTGAGGGAATTAAAAGCCCAAAACGCAACGCTACCAAAAGAAGGATCGGAAAAAATATTGCCCAGATGCTGCTAAAAAAAGCTGGTATAATTTCTTTGTAAGAAGCTCTCTTTTCCCTTTCAGGGAGATAGCCCTTCTTACCCGAAGTAATGGAAACTGCAATCATCAACAAGGTCATCATCAAAAGTCCGGGGACAATACCCCCGGCAAACAGTCGCCCTATGGAAACTTCACCGATGCTCCCATACAACACAAGCCCAATCCCCGGGGGGATGGCAATAGTTATCAAAGCGGAAAAACCGTGCACCACGGCTGAATACGCCCGGGCATAACCCCGTTTTGTCATCGCCGGCCCCAATATCCGCGCTTCCATAGAAGAATCAGCAATAGCCGAACCGGTAACCCCTCCCATCAAAGTACTCAATACAACGCTGGTCTGAGCCAGCCCACCTCGCATGTGGCCGGTAAGTACCGAAGCAAACTTCACCAGCCGGCTGGTTATTCCAGTATTATTCAGCAGGTTGCCAGCAAAGATAAACAGCGGTATTGCCAGCAGGGAAAAACTTTGGGTTCCGGATAGAATGAGTTGAACCGGCATAGTCAGCGGTAACTCCGGTTGTTGAACAAAAAACAAAAAGCCAGAAATGCCTATGGCAAAAGCTACCGGCATACCCAAAAGTAGAAGAGCAAAGAATACGATCAGTACCAATAGCATAACGTTTCCCCCTTACTAATCAGAAATGAGTTTAAACTTCTACTTCTACTTCTATCTCCTCTTCATCTTCGATTTCAGAAACCGTTATTTTCCCGTTCTTTATAAGCTCTCTCACCTTCAAGATACCCGTTATCAGCAAGAGGCCACTTCCCACCGGTACACTAAGGGTGGCCCACATATAGCTAAAGCCTGGAATACCCTGAAAAGCCCGGAACCTGGTATAATAGCAAAGGGGGATGCCGTATCCAATCAAAAGTAATAAGAACCCTAAAATGAGAAAGTGGTTGACCAAAGCGATATAATACTGGGCTTTTGCTGGGAATCTCCGAACAAGGACCTCCACGCTCACATGCCTGTTTCTCCTCCAGGCAGCATCGGCGCTAAAAAAAACCGCCCAGGCAAAAAGAAAAGTAGACATCTCCATTCCCCATTGAATGGGATAACCAATAGTTCTTCCAAATCCGGCCGCGAAAACTACTACCATAATCACAACTATAAGAGCTCCGGCTGCTATTTCTTCTCCCCGACAGAGGAGGTCATAAATCCTCTTAACAGTCATCTTTAACACCCCTTAACAAAGACTACCATCACCTATTTATCGAATCCAGCCCACTTCTAATACTAAAACCATTTCCTGCTTCCCGAAAAAACCAAAGTCTCTGGCCTCACTTATCCTACTGCCCCAGACTTGGCCTGGGGCAGTAGGATTCATTTTTATCTACTTTCCAATTTCCTGGTAGACTCGTTCCTTGGCTTCGGTTAAGCCAAGAACCTCATAGGCTGACTCTCCAGCTTTTCTGAACGCTTCTAAATCAACGTCTTCGATAATGGTTACGCCTTTTTCTCGAATTATCTCCTTCGTCTCCTTGGTTTTTTCCTCAATTAAATAGGAAGTTTCCAAACCTGCCCGGTCACATTCCTCTACCAAAATCTTCTGATATTCTTCCGGAAGGTTATTAAACCACTTACTACTTACTACCTGGAAGTTTACCAGCAAGAAATGACCAGTTTCACTGATATAATTGAGAACTTCATGTAGGTTACCCGAAGTAACATTGTCATATACCAGCTCTGCTCCATCCACCGCACCCTGTTGCAAGGCGGTGTAAATTTCATCAAAGTTCAAAGCAGTAGGGGTGGCACCCAATGCCCGAACAGATTCCTGCCAGATGGGAGCAGGTGGAGTTCGGATACGCAGACCTTTTAGATCCTCTGGAGTTTTAACCGGTTTATCTTTGGTCATAAAGTGCCTGAAACCCTGTACCCAGTTGAAGGACAACACTTTAAGACCGTATTCTTTATCCAGGGTATCTATCCATTTTTGAACTGAGGGAGAATCGTTAAGTTTTTTCACCTCTTCAATGCTTTCCACAAAATAAGGACCATTTATTACCGCAATTTCGGGCACATAGTTACCAAGGCGAGCCGCATCGGTATTTTGACCTACCGGAACCCCTTGGCGAATTTGCTCTATGATATCCTCTTCTACTCCCAGCTGAGCACTATGGAAAACTTCAATTTTTAATCCACCGTCGGTTCGCTCATACACCCGCTCAGCCCATTTCTGAAATCCTTCATGATAGGGATGACCGGGAGCCAACACATGGTTGAATCGTAAAACATACTGTTCCTGTGCCAGGGCAACTGAAGTCAAAAGCCCTATCATCACCACCAACACAAAAACGGCAATTAGTCTTTTTACCATTTCATTAAACCTCCTTTCTTTTTGGTTAAAATTCAATTAACGAGAAGCCCCAGGTGAAAACCCAAAAACACTCACTTAGTATTAAGCTCTAACCACCCCCCTTAATCTATCGGAGCCCTTTCTCTCACTAATAAACAGACTCCCTAAAAAACAAGATAACTGTAATTTGAAATGTAATAGCTGATATATCACATCTCAAAGCTAATTTTACCAAACTCCACCAAAAATTCAAGCTCTAATTCAGAAATTTTTGAAATTTAAAAAACACCAGTGAACCATAACCTATAATATAAACTAAAAGATAGAAGGCAAAGCAAGTTGTCCAAACTGCCTTGAATACTTACTGAACCAGTACCTCTTCCCAGGTGGCAACCGGTAACAAGAACTCTTTGAACTTTGCTGCCGCTTCTAACAGGATATTAGAGAGGCAGTTCTATCACCCTCCCTTCCAAAGCTGACTTCCGCGCTGCTTCAATCAGTTCCACCGCCCTTCTCCCTTCTCGACCATCCAGCGAAGGATTTTTGCCTTCTCTTAGGGCGTTGACAAAATCCCGAAGCATCCTTACAAAAGGTTGAATGTCCACAGCGGCGGGGTCGCTTGCTCCAGATGAGCCGCTCTCTCCTTGCCCTACATGCGGTATTTCATCAGAGAGAGTATCAAGGTAAACTATCTTGCCTCCTTGAATGATGGCACTTCCTCTCTCAAAGTGGAGCTCCAGTTTTTCTGGAAAACCAGGGTAGGTGGCTGTGCTGGCTTCGACGCTACCCAGGGCTCCATTTTTAAACTGAATAGAGGCTACTGCCACGTCTTCAACTTCTATTCCTGTATGTGCCAGGGTGTTCATGAAACCACATACTTTCTCAGCTTCACCCAGAAACCAGAGCAAAAGGTCTATACTGTGTGAAGCTTGGGTGGCAAGTGCTCCGCCGCCGGAGGCTTCCACTCGTCCTCTCCAAGAACGGGCTTCATAATATTCCTGCGGTCGATACCACTTGACATAGGCGCTTCCCATTACCCCTTTACCCAGAAGCCCTCTCTCTTGATACTCTCTGAGTGTCAGAGAAGCATCATCATAGCGATGCTGGAAAACAGCACCCAGGATAACCCCTGCCTCCTCACAGGTTCGAATCAGTTCATCAGTGCGTTGTAAACTGCTTTCCAGGGGTTTTTCTACTAAAAGATGTTTACCTCGCGGAGCCACCTCTCTAACTACTTCGAGGTGGCTACCTGTAGGGGTGGTTACAATAAAAGCTTGAATATCCTCTCTTTTCAGAGCTTCATCAAGGGAAAGAGCCTCTACCCCAAAGCTATCAGCCGTTTCCTTAGCTTTTTCAACGTTTCTACCCACCATGGCTATCAATTCAGCCTCATCAAGCCGAGCAAGGGCTTGAGCATGGAGTTTTGCAGCCAACCCATAACCAACAATTGCAAACCCTATCCGCTTATGACTCATAGCTTATTCCTCCCTAAAGTAAAAGCAGGTCTGGCCGGTTAAAAGAAATGTCCCCCACTTCCAGATTAAAAACTGGAAAACGTACTGGGTAAGTTATGAACAATGGACCCTGAGAAGTAGAAATAAAACCGTCTTCAGACTTAGTACCAGCTATGGATGGGTTCCAGCAAAAAGCTTGATTTTCAAGAATATTTTCCTGACACTCAAAATCTACCCGATAATCTCGAGGCAAGTAACCCATCGCTCCCCCCTGATGATGATGTTTCCACTCCTCAGAATATCCCAGCTCCCGGTAAAGTTCCACTGCTCTTTGCAGCGGGAGCACAACCTTATTACCGGGTTTTGAGAGAGCAATCATTTCACATTCAATACGCACATTGTCGTGGTATTGTTTTAAGAATTCCGGCGAAGGCATTCCAAAATGAACCATGCGGGTCACTGTGGTTACCAGACCTGCATACTTAGCCATAACACTCGCCAACAACAATTTTCTAACCGGGTTTCGAAAAGCGATTGGATGGCGAAACTTGTAAGCCCGTTCATCAGCAGCTGCCTGGAGCCCAATAGGTTCGATTCTTTTTTCCCAAAGTTTACGAGCAACTTCTGCCGCTACCTCGGATTCAAGTACACCCGGATGCACACTACACAGCACTTCTTCAAGTATCCAGGAAACCTCTCTACCCAACCAGAGATAGCGCTCCTTTTCTGTTTCTAAAAGCTGATAACGACAGCGGTTGATTTCTCCTGATAAATTTTGAGTTCCCGAAAAAGCGATATCGCAACCAATAGCACCTTCTCCACAGATTTCTCGTACAACTTTCATCTCATTCCCTTCATACCAGGGATACTCCACAAGCTCAAAACCTTTTGCAACTACCTTCTCCTCCTCTTTCATCCGAGGAGCCTCAATGTTACTGGCTATAACATAGCTTTTGTCACTGGTAACCAAAACACTGGTCACTCCATTATCCTGAGCCATACAGAGCACGTTGGTCCCACCGGCAGTCAACCAGCTAAAATTTACGTGTCTTTTTAAAAGTAATGCCTCCAGTCCTTTTTCTCCCATAAGCTTACGAAGGCGTGCTAACTTTTCTTGAATTTCCTGTTTTACAGAAGAATTTAAAGTATTTTGCTCTAACATAGTTTCTCACTCCTTTTTAAGCCTTTTTTCGGAAAGCGAAGAAAAGCGATAATCCTGCCAGTATCAAAAAAATAAGGGAAATAGGACGGACAAAAAGTATTGACCAGTCACCTCTCGAAATCAGAAGACTCCTGCCCAGTTCTCCTTCGGCAATCGGACCAAGAATCATACTGATAAGCAACGGAGCCACCGGAAAACCAAATTTTTCCATGAAATAACCTATCACCCCAAATATCAGAGCCACTGCAATACCAAAAGTGCTCGAACTCACCGCATAAGCCCCAACCACACACAATAAAAGTACCAAAGGAGAAAGGATTCTTTTGGGAACGGTGAGTATCATCGGAGAAAGCCGTGCTCCAAGCAATCCCAAAACTAAAATGGAAAAAGCAATCACAAACATGGATGCAAAAAGTTTACCAACCAATTCAGGTTGCTCTCGAAAGAGCATGGGGCCTGGACGCACTCCAAAAAGAATTAAGATCCCCAACAACACCGCGGTGACGATATCTCCAGGTACACCCAGAGTCAAAAGAGGAATAAGCGCTCCTCCAGTCGTGGCATTGTTAGTTGCCTCTGGAACGGCCACCCCTTCTATTGCTCCACTGCCAAATTCTTCTCCTCTCTTAGAGAACCGACGGTACTGACCATATGCCACAAAAGTAGCTATTGAGCCACCAATACCGGGAATTGCCCCAATTAATACCCCTACCGCTGATCCAAATAGAGAAGGTCCAAAAATTCTTTTCAGCTGGTCTCGAGAAGGCCAAATTCCTTTTATTTTACTGGCTACTTGATAAGTCACCCCCGCTTTCTCTATATCTCTCAACACCTGAGAAACCGCAAAAAGACCAATCATCACTGGCAAAAGTGGCAACCCTCCCTCCAGAGCATAAGAACCAAAAGTAAACCGGAAATAACCCAACACAGGGTCCATGCCAATAGTGCCCAGAAAAAGGCCAAGGAGGGCAGCAATCAGACCTTTAATAACATCTTTCCCGGTCACACCAGCGATAACGGTGAGGCCGAAAACCACCAGGGAGAAAAATTCTGGTGGACCAAATTTGAGCGCTATTTTAGCAATCTGTGGCGCAATCAAAAAAAGGGCTACTGCACTGAGTAAACTCCCCACAAAAGAAGCAATAGCCGAAGTTGAAAGGGCAAGGCCTGCTTCTCCCTTTTGAACCATAGGACAACCATCAAGAGCAGTAGCGGCGGCAGAAGGCGTTCCGGGGGTGCGAATTAAAATTGCGGGTATGGACCCCGCGAACATAGTTCCTCCATATATTCCGAACATAATCATTATTGCTTCTGCCGCCGGGATTTGATAAGCAAGAGGTAAAAAAAGAACAATACCAGTCGAAGCTGAAAGTCCGGGCAAGGCACCAACTATAAAACCGAAAACTACCCCTCCAAAAATATACAAAAGAGTCTGGAGATCAAGAATTTCTCGCATTCCCTCCAAAAGACTTATCTGAACGATATCCATTTTCTACCTCCAGAAGTACCTGTCTTAAAAAGGATGAGGAATCGGCAAACTGGGTCGAGGCAAAACAACCATGAAAATCCGATAAAAAACTAAATATACTATAATGCTTGAGGCAAAAGAAAAAAGTAAAGCCTTACTCCATTGATGTACTCCAGCAAGAATAAAAACCACCCAGAAAAAAATCCCTGACGCGTAAACAAACCCCAGAGGAGGTAAAAGAAGAACATACAACCAAGCAAAGACCGCAAAAATTGCGACTTTCTTTATATTTTCAAAACTTAAATTCAAAGAAACGGGGGACGATTGCTCTTTTCTCTGCTTCAACCCTCTTAAACTTAAGGCCAAACTCAAAAAAATCAAGCCCACAAAAGCGATAGCAGGAAACAAACCAGGGCTTACCCCCACATGACTCCGAGGAAGTTCCACTGCCTCTACCAAAAGAAACGCCGAAAAAAATAAAAGTGAAAACCCAATTACCACATCAGCTTTCCACATTTTGTGCTACCTCCGGTGCCCCCTCACCAGGAGGGGGCGTCATATATTTTTTATTTATAAAATTCTCCGAGTTCATATTCAGCAATAGTCTCTTGGTAACGTTCAAACTCTAAAGCAAGATGTTCTGCAAACTCATCCGGACCAAGATAAATTAGATTTTGCCCCAGATTTTCGGCATCCTTCTGAAAATCAGGATCTTCCAGCACTGCCTTAAAAACCTCGGTGATTTGTCCTATAATTTCAGGGTCTACTCCCTTGGGCACTACCACCCCTCTCCACATAAAGGCTGTAAAGTCATAACCTTGTTCTTTTGCTGTGGGAAATTGGGGGAACTTTTTCAAGCGTTCTTCGGCAAAAACGGCAAGCATCTCTAATTCACCAGCCTCCACATTAGGAAAACCCTCAGGAGAAGAAGCTACTACTGTATCAATATGTCCTCCCAGCAAAGCATTAACAGAAGGACCTCCGCCACCAAAGGGTACATGAATGAATTGCAGACCAAGGGCATTCTCAAAACGCAGTGCTACCAAATGATTACCACCACCAGCACCGCTATTACCTACTGTCACTACTCCCGGGTTTTCTTTGACGTACTCAACCAGCTCAGAAAGACTGTCCCACTTTTTAAGCTCACTGTTTACCAGCACATAGCAGGGGTTCTTTACCAATAAACACACCGGCTCAAAACTATCTATAGGATGGTAAGGAGCAGGACCCATTAGCGCCCTGGTAACAATGGGGTTTACAGCAGCAACCAGGGTGTAGCCATCGGGCTTGGCTTTGGCGCCCTCACCATAGCCTACGGCCGATCCGCCTCCAGGCATATTTTTAATGATTAACTGCTTACCGTTAGCATACTTAGGAAAATACTTACCAACTGTTCTGTATAATACGTCAGTGGCTCCCCCTGCTGACCAAGGAATAATTATCTCTACCTCTCTCTCCGGCCATGCTTGCGCCCAAACACTTCCCGAAAAACTCAAAAATAACACAAACACCAGCGCAAATACCAGAAACCTCCTCAATTTACTCACTCCTTTTTTTATAGATTTTTAAAAGATTAAAAACCCTTTCTTCTAAATTAAATAACTAAAAAAATATCACCTCCTATTTCTTCATGACATCAGATATTAAATATCTGATATATCAGCAATTCTGGAAAACAAAACATCTAACTACATCTTTTTATTAATTATACTATTCCCTCTAAAACTGTCAAGACGGCCACACATTTCTTTCCAAAAAGGGTCCAGTTTTGAAGCTCGCTTTTTCCAGGCTTTCTTTTCGAGATTCTCAGAGTTCTAAGATAACGTCTTACTGCATTGTATTACGAGAAAAGTCAGCTTCTCTACTGATTCTTCTGATACTCTTTTCTTTTTTTATCATTTGATGTAAAATGATAAGCGACTCGCTCCTTAGTATGCATTTCCCTCCAATCTTTTTAATCCTTATTAGAAGGATTATAGCCTAAGGGGTGGGTCAATTGCTGCTGGCTGACTCAGCCTACTATGAATTGTTAATCTGGGATTAAGGGTGCTGTAAAAATTAACTTCCGAAATGATGTAAATTCCTATTGCCAAATTCAGGAGTCCCCTAACCTCAGAGGTACTTCGGCCAAAAATCCTCTTTTATCAGTGCTTCGAACTAAGGTTATTTATTAAGAGGGGCCTACAACTTTACCTTTACAACCACTTTTTTCACATTTCTTGCTTTGTCCCAGATGCAGCCGGGCTGGTGAGCATCTTCTGGATAAAAAATTGCAAAATAATTTTCAGCCAGATTGAGCGCTGTCCAGAGTTGAAGGTTCTTAAAAAAAGCTATGTCCTTCTCCTCTGAATAGGGTTCGGATATGGTCAGCTGGTTCACTGGGGTCCAGCCAATAATTTCTCTCCCCTGCAGCAGGCACTGGATATCCAGATATTTTTTATGGGCTTCCCATGCAACCTCTTTCATCGGTCGAGTAGTATAAGAGTTAACCAAGGCAAACAGATTTTCCCCCTCTATTTCGTATCGTCCGTCAGGAAGCTCTCCAGGGTTCCCCTCAGTAAGAAAAGCAAAAGCTTTAGCAAATTTACTGTTCAAAGCAATATAGTTTCCCCTGTTTTCCAGGATGTCGAGAATCATAAAAATCGCCTCCTCAATTAGTTTCAATTAGTTATAAGTTTTCTCAATACAACTCAACCTTGGCTATCGTTTACAGCCGCTACTAATTTTTGATGAATACCAGGTGCAGCTGCTAACACATCCCCAGCAAACAGGTCAAATTTACCCCCGTCTGGCGCCGAAACCACTGCCCCAGCTTCTTGGGCAATCAATACCCCTCCGGCCAAGTCCCAGGGAGATAAAGCATGTTCCCAATAGCCATCTATGATTCCCGCTGCCACATAGCATAGCTCCAGGGCCGCGCTCCCCAAAACTCGCAAATCAGTAAGCCTCATAATGGAGCTTATATCCTTTACCACTCGGAGAAGTTTCTCCTCTTTGTAAGGAAAACCGGTCACCAGCAAACTCCCTGCCAGCGAAGTCGGAGCAGAAACCCTTATTCTTTCCCCGTTTAAAAAAGCACCACTCCCTTTTTGAGCATAAAACAAATCCTTATTCATAGGATTATAAACTACCCCGACCAGCGGCTCGTCATTCTCCCAATAACCTAAGGAAACCGCAAAGAAGGGAAACTTGTGAACAAAATTCAAAGTTCCGTCCAGAGGATCTACATAAAATGCTTTAGAGTGCTTCTGAAGTTGACTATTACCTTCTTCCCCGACCACCGAAATTTCTGGGAAGCGGTCATTCAAAATAGAGACAATTTCTGCTTGTGACTCCTGATCAACGCTGGTTACCAAATCATAAGAAACGGATTTTTGCACAATGGAAAAATTTTCCCGCTCAAAGTATTTTTTAAGCACATTGCCCCCGGTGAGCGACGCCACAATCATAGCTTCTAAGATGCTAACCGACAAAAAGCAAAACCTCCAATCAAACGTTTACTCTCAAAATTAAACCATAAACTACAAAAATTGTCTCTCCCCGGATGAGACTCACCTCTCCAGGGAGAGAACTTTGGTTAAGCAATTAATAAAGCTGCGATATAGTGTTTACTCTTTCTCACAAAGAATCAGGTTTTACCTGATAGCTTTTACCTTTTCCATAAATGCCCTTACCCGCTCTTCATCCACGTGATTCTCAAACCGACCATCGTATTTGAAGGTGGTGCCAACTATCGCCCCATCAGCAAATTTAAGTTGCTCTTCTACGTTTTCCAACCTTACCCCGGTATTGGCAAAAACTACAGTATCAGGCACCGTTTCCTTTACTCTGTTTAAAATTTGGACATCGGTTTCCACCCCAGCGGTCAACCCCGACACACACAAAGCATCCGGGCGGGCATTAAATACGGTAGATTTGGCAATATCCACTATATCCCGGTCTACCAAGTATTTAGCTGCCTCGGGCACAATGTTAAACAACAGTTTAACTTTCTCTGCTCCTATCGCATATTGGTGACGCACAGTTGCTCCGCAGTTGGTATCCCACAGGCCAAAATCACTGGCGTATACCCCGGTAAAAATCTCTCGTACAAATTTGGCTCCGGTAGCCGCAGCTAAATCAAGGGTAGCAACTGGATCCCAAAGTACATTGACTCCAAAGGGAATCTTTATATCCGGCATCAACTCTCCTATTACCCGAGCCATAGCTGCCACGGTAACCGTATCTACTTTGGTCATATAGGGTAGGCTAAACTCGTTGGAAAACATGACGGCGTCAACCCCACCATTTTGAAGCGCTGTCAGATCCTTGCGTGCCCATTCCACTACCTTTTCCATACCCCCTTCCCTATCAAAAGCCGGATCACCTGGTAGGGGACTAAAGTGGCACATGGCTATAATCGGTTTTCGGCAGTTAAATACTTCTTCTACCCAGTTCTGTTTAGTCATTCTATCTTCCTCCTAAGGTTTAATTTAATAATAGTCTGCTTTACCAAAAACGAGATAACTCATGCATAAAAGGTTTGGTTGCTTCGTAAAGTGAGCGAAAAAGCCGGTAAGGTAAGGCGTATTCCTCATGGGTTTTTAGATCAGGTTTAACTATCTTTTCCATTTTAACCCACTGGTTGACCTCGGTAAGGCTTTTAAATAAGCCGATCCCTACTCCAGCCATAAAAGCATCGCCATAGCTTGCCCCAATTTGCTGCTCAGGAATTGCCAGCTCTACCCGGGAAATATCAGAGACAATTTGCAACCAGAGGCTGTTTTTAGTCCCACCACCGGTGGCCAGGATGCGCCCCGGTTTTACCCCTTCCTCGCCCATAACTTCTAAGTTGTGGCGAATACCAAAGCCCACTCCTTCTAACAAAGCCCGATACATATCCGCCCGGGTGTGTTTTAAACTTAAGCCAAAAAACATCCCTTTTGCCCGGGGATCGTTTAGCGGGGTACGTTCCCCAGCAAAATAAGGTAGGGCAATAAGACCCCGGGCTCCAGCTGGAGATTGGGCCGCCAGCTCTGCCAGCAGTTGATAGGCATTTTCTCCTTTAGAAACTTCTCTCTCTACCTCTTGAGGAGCAAATTGATCGCGAAACCACTTGGTCAGGCTGCCACCGGTAGACATTCCTCCCAAGAAAGCGTAAGTGTTCTTCTCCAAAAAAGGGGCACCCCAAAAATGACGAGTTTTAATCAGCTCAGCCGTTTTTACAATAAAGAATATACTGCTGCCAAACATGAGCATCATATCGTTGAATTCCCTCATACCAGCACTAATAGCCTCAGCGGCAGCGTCGGTAGTGCCAACTATAACCGGCATGCCAGAAGTAAGACCGGTTTCTCGTGCCGCCTGATCGGTAACTGCACCGGCTACTTCACAGCTCCAACGAGGTTTGGGTAAGCGATTGGTGGGGGTAATATAAGGAGCAACATCTTCTCGCCAGCATAAATTATGCATATCAAACAGGGGAGCATAACCACTGGCAGTATAAATATCAATAGTTGTTTGACCGGTAAGTTTATACACCAGATAGGCCTGGCTGGTAAGAAACCATTTAGTTTTTTGAAAAATCTCCGGCTCGTGGTTCTTTATCCACAAAATCTTGGGACCAGAGGCCTGAGAACTCAAGTACATCCCGCTTTGGCGAAAAATCTCTTCCCTGCCCAACACCTTTTCTAAATACTCAATTTCTTGTGTCGCCCGGGTATCAATCCCGTAAAGAATGGCCGGTCGCAAGGGTTGCCCTTCTGCATCAACCGGAAGAACGCAAGAACCAATAGCGCTTATCCCTACCCCTAAAATTTGGCCAGGGCTAATCTTTGATTTTACCAGCAAATTTTTCACAATTTCCCGAAAATCGTGCCACCAAACCCGATCAGCATCATGCTCGAAATAACCAGGTTTTGGCATATCCATCCCATGAGGAACCACATGTTGGGCAACTATCCTGCCATCCTCTTCCACCAACACCCCCTTGGAAGAATAAGTGCCAATATCAACTCCCAATAAGCACCTTTTGGTCATAAAATTCTCCTCAAATCAGCATTTTGCCTTTTTGAAAGATTAAGCTACCATCCAGATATACTTCGCCCTCTTCTCTCATATCTTTTACTATATCCCAATGGATGGCTGATTTATTAATTCCTCCGGTGTTCGGGTAAGCTCGACCTAAAGCAATGTGCACTGTACCACCAATCTTTTCATCCAGTAATATATCTTTACAAAAATGTTTAACCTCGGGGTTGGTGCCAAAGGCAAACTCACCAATTCGACTCGCTCCCGGGTCAGTACGAACCACTGCCTGGAGAAAATCTTGATTGGTGGAGGAAGTAGCTTTTACTAATTCCCCTTTTTCCCAGCGTAAATGAATATCAGATACTAAACGCCCGCCCAGCACCCCCGGAAATTCAAAATATATTTCACCTTCAACGGTATTTTCTACCGGAGAAGTTGCAATTTCACCATCGGGCATATTTATCTTGCCATCGGCTACCTGCCAGCTACGACCCTCAACAGAAAAACTCAAATCAGTATTTTTGCCCACTATCCGCACTCGTTTCCCCTGGTTAAGGGTACTGGCCCAACGTTGCCACTTCCGACTCAACTCCGGCCAGTCCAACAAGCAAGCGTTGAAGAACATATCGGTGACGGTTTCTTCGTCCACTCCCGCCTCCTGGGCTAAAGAAGCATTGGGCACTCGCAGCAAACACCAGCGGGTCTTTTCCCAACGCATAGTAGATATCTTACCTAACGTGCGTCGAAACTTAGAGAGCCTATCTGCCGGAACGTCCCAAAAAACGCTCAAGTTATGAGCACCTCGCAACCCCAAGTACACATCCGCCCACTCCATGCCATAGGCTTCAATCTCTGGTACCCACTCAATTTGCTCCTCGTTCCCATATTTCAACAGCGATCGATTTAGTTCTTCTGAGAGAAACTGGACCTGGGGATGAGCTCCTGCCCGAACACATGCCTCATAAATTGCCTGCACCAGAGGATAAGTTTCCACCTCCGTCATAGCAATCATCATCTTCTCTGCCGGCTTAACCTCGGTAGAATAATTCACCAGTAACTTTCCCAATTCCTTCCAGCGTTTATCCATAGCCTTCCTCCACTTTTTATAGTCTCATCCAATGCCTCGGCGGCGATGCATGAGGTGATCAATTATAAGAATTACAATAAAAATAATCCCCCAGGAAAAATCTTTGAAGAAAGAACTACCCCTAACTCCTAAAAGGAGCATATTGAATCCAGTAGAGATAACTTGCAAGGTAAAAGTGGCTAATAAAACTCCAATAATGCTGCCGAAGCCAGGAGAAATACCCCCCAAAACTGAAATTAAAAGAGCTTGCAAAATATATGCCCTAGTACCATACTCATAGGCTACCGAGTTGGTTCGGCTCATTACAATGATACCTGCTATAGCCCCCAGAATACCGCTTAAAATATAAACTTTCATAGTGATAGATTTGTTGTCAATCCCCGAAAACTTGGCAGCAGTGGGATTGGTACCCAACATACGAACTTTAAATCCAAAAGTGGTATGTTCGAGAACCACATACATCAGAACACCCACCACCAGAAAAATAATAAAGGGGATGGGAACCCCCAGCACCGTTTGATAACCAATAACTGATAACTCTTCCGGAAAGCCGGTGAGAGTTTTTCCACCAGTTACTGCCACTGAGATTCCCCGATACAAAGTTAAGCTGGCCAGGGTAGCTAAAATCGGTGGTACTCCTATGTGTCCTATTAACAAACCGTTTAGAGCACCACAGGCAATCCCCATGCCTATTGCAATCAAAAAAGCAATTATTACAAGGAGAAATTCATAACCAACAAAAAGAGGGGCTAATTCTATCAAGGATAATCCCGCTACCAATGCCGATAAGTTGGCAGTATCGTTGATAGAAAGATTTATTCCATTGACTATCATAGCAATAGCCATACCCAATCCCATAAGCCCAATTTCTGGGCACTGGAAAGCCATTGACCTTATGGTATTGACCGTAAGAAAACGCTCTTTTGTCACACCAAAAAAAATAACCAGAACTATTAAGACCACTGATAACAGCAAAACCCTGTCTTCAATATTAAATTTAAATCCTCTTGAAAAAATTTTATCTCTTTTTTGTTCAGCCATATTCTGGTTCACCTTCATTTTTCTTTACTAACTGGAAAATATTTAAGTCGTCCCTGCCGTCGTTCTGCAATCGCCGGTATTGAAACAAAAATAATTAGCACCAAACCAACCACCATCTTCTGCCATTCAGCTGAAACCCCCATAAAAATCAGACCTCGATTAAGTACTTGAATCAGCACTACCCCCAAAATAGTTCCAATCACTGAACCTCGCCCGCCAGTAATAGCTGCTCCTCCTATTACTACCGCTGCTATTACATCCAAATCTTGACCCATAAATAAAACCGGGTTAAAGAACCTACTATAAGCGCTTTGGATCACTCCAGCAACCGCAGCTAAGCCACCACTTAAAGCCAACATAAGGTAAGTTATGCTTTTGACATTAAATCCAGCCCGGATTGCCACTTCCCGGTTACCCCCCATAGCGTACAATCCCCGACCAAAAGTAGTATATTTTAACAACCACCATATAAAAATTGCGATCACGAGCAGATAGATCACCGATACATGGAGGCCGGTTTCCCCTGCTACCGGGTCTTTAACCCTTACCAAGAAACGAGAATAATAACCTACCAAACCCTCTGGTAGATCAAAATTCATAGCCCGGCCGACAAAAAAGAGGTTAAATCCATACCATAAGGTTTGATAACCTAATGATACATAAAAAATGGGGAGGTTAAACTGAGTAGTGATAAAAGCCATAGCCAGGCCAACCAACAGTCCAAAAAAAATGGCAATAACTAAGTAAAGACCAATCCCACCAGTATAACCAAGCCCCAACAGTAACATATGGGTGGAATAAGAAGCCATGGCCGCTATAGCCACAAAAGAAATATCAACATTCCCCGAAATGAGAACCATCAGCACTCCCAAAGCCATAATACAATAAACGATGGAGCCACGAATAATATCAAAAATAGCTGAGGCCGAAAAAAATAGAGGATTCCTGAGACCAATAACTATGGAAATAATTACCAAAATTAGGAAAACCACAAATTCGTGTGAATTTAGTATTTTTTTCATTTTTCACAGAACCTTCCTGTTTTTGTCTCCCTCGATTTCCATTAGCTTACAAAACCAAATTAACTTTTAGCTGCCACCAAATGTCTATGGAGTTCTTCTTCATTAACCTTTTCTCGCTGAAATTCCTCCGCAATTTTACCGTTTCTCATCAACAATATCCGATTACAGGTTTGAATAAGCTCAGGGATATCATCAGAAATCAATATAATTCCCATCCCCTGTTTTGCTAAGTCGCGAATCAACTCATGAATAGCCGTTTTAGAACCCACATCTACCCCTACTGTTGGTCCATTTAAAATAAGAAGCTTAGGATTACTGGCCAACCATTTGGCTAAAACCACCCGCTGTTGGTTACCTCCCGAGAGACTACTAACCGGATTTTCTACCGAAGGAGTCTTGATTTCCAATCTATCAACCCATTCCTCTGCTGTTTTTAGTTTAGCTTGATTACTAATAATTCCCAGTTTACTAGCCAGGTAATCAGCAATTGTTACTATAAGGTTATCAGAAATAGGTTGCTCAAGGAAAAGACCCTCGTTTATCCGATCTTCTGGGACATACGCGATCCCTTCTTTTATCGCATCTTGATTTCGCCTTATAAAAATTTCTTTGCCTTCCAGCCAAATTTCACCTGATTCAGCTGGCAGTTCACCAAAAAGAGATAGCGCGAGCTCTGTTCGGCCCGAACCTAGTAAACCAGTAATTCCCAATACTTCCTTAGGTTTAAGTTCAAATGATATTCCAGAAAAATAAGGATTAAGATTTAGATTTTTCACTTTTAGCAGCGGGGGCGCCTCTTCTGGTTCACTGTAGGCAATTGAGCTCGTGTCAATTCGCCGACCGGTCATATAATATTCCATGGTTTTTATATCGAGCTCTTCGGCTTCTTGATCTAACACTTTTTTGCCATCCCGAAAAATAAGAACACTATCTGATATCTCTTTTACTTCATTTAATTTATGGCTAACAAATAAAATGGAAATCCCTTGTTTTTTAAGGTCCTTAATAGTCTTAAAAAGATATTGAATTTCTCGCTGAGTGAGAGCAGTAGTAGGTTCATCCATAATAATAAGCCGGGCATCCTCCAAAAGAGCTCGGGCAATGGCAATAATCTGTCTATCAGCAGCGGGAAGTTTGCCGGTTATAGCATCTAAGGAGATATCAGTACCTACCCGAGATAGACCTTCTTTAGCAGATTCATATACCTCTTTCCAATTTACCACCCTTCCACCTTTAGATATCACTCGATTTATCCCAATATTTTCTGCCACCGTAAGGTTGGGAAATAGAGAGAAATCTTGATAGATAACCTGAATTCCCTCCTGAATAGAAGCAATCGGAGTCAGTCGTTTATAATGCTTTCCATTGATGTAAATATCACCTCTATCTGGCTCGTAAACTCCAGCAATGATTTTAATCATAGTGGATTTTCCCGAACCATTTTCTCCTACCAACCCCCGAATTTCTCCCCGGTTTATGCTAAAGCTCACATCATCCAAAGCTTTAACTCCAGCAAAATACTTACTAACGTGTTCTACTCGAATTAATTCTTCTCTCATTTTGTCATCCTATATAGCCATTCATTAATTAATTTTAGAGGCTGGACCTCGTAAGCCCAGCCTCTACCCTCTCTTACACCATCAAGTTAGAATGGGTACTGGTCCATATTGGTAGCATCAATTTTAGCCCAACCTGAACCATAAATAACCGGTACCCCATTCTCGTTTTCTATTATTTTAATCGACTCATACCCGGGAACTCCGAGATCCATTCCTTCAGTTATTTCCTCTCCCTGGATAATCTTATAAGCTACTACATTGGCAGCATAACCAGCAGTAGCAGGATCCCAAGTCATAGCTAAATCAACTGCTCCGGTTTTCAAGAGTTCACCTGCGTAAGAAGGAATGCTAGTGCCAACTACTGCAATTTGGTCAGAAAGTCCCATCTCTTCAATGGCTCGTCCAGCACCAACTACATCCCCTGCAGCTGACCCAAGAACACCTCTAATATCAGAATAAGTTTTTAATAAATCTTTCATCGTATTATAGGCTACTTCCTGGTCGTCTTTACTCTCATATCTGCCAATAGACTCCATCTCTGGATAATGTTCCTGTTGATAAGCTAAAGCGGCATCCATCCATTCATTGTGGGAAGCATTGGTAAGAGAACCCACAAACTGGACATATTTACCTTTCTCACCCATCCGAGTAGCTAACTCCCTCATCATTTCTTCGCCATAAGCTTTGTTGTCAAAAGCTTCGAGGTCATAGTGAGCATTTTCAACAAAAGAGGCCTCATGGGTAATAACTATGATTCCCGCATCCATAGCCTTTTTTTGCACCGGTTCTTGTTCTTTCACCCCATGGGGGACATTAATAAGAGCATCTATCCCTTGGGGGATAAGGTTTTCAATGACAGCAATCTGCTGGGCTGAATCCGCTACCGAAGGCCCTTCCATAAAAGTCGTTACTCCGTAATCCTCACCAAATTGGAGAATGCCTTCTTCCATCCGAAGGAACCAATTAAAGGCTACAGACTTTACTACGGTAGCAAACACCAAATCTTGGGCAACTGCCTTTGGTTGCGCACCAAAAAACATAAACCCTGCAATCAATGTAAATACCAAAACAGTGGATAAAATCTTCTTTACCATCAAATTAACCTCCCTTTCGTCTTTAATTTAAACAAACGTCTCCTAAACATTCACTTTTCTTCCGAAAGCACTTCTTAAACACACTACAATTAATCTTTTATAATCTTATCTCACCTCCTTCTGCTAATAAAATTCGCCTGCAAAACAAACTTAAACACTCTTATAATTCATTCTCCGTAAATTGTCAAAAGCTACTTGCTACATTATCTAACTCTAATAATTTGCAAATTTAATCTATTAAACCACACCAATCAATTAAAGTAAGAGCTAAAATTTTGGTGCAATCAATCACCTGATCAACTGGTACATATTCATTGGTACCATGAGCCCCCATATCAAAATCTCCCGGTCCAAAAGTAATAACATCAATTCCATGGTCAGCAATATAATTTCCATCGGAAGTACTTACCGATGATTTCAATTCAGGAGGACTGCCAACAACGAACTCAATAGAGCTATATAAAGCTTTGCATAAATCATGGTTTGGTGGTGTATTTACAGGCGGTTTATCTGGAAGAAAATAAGGCAACTCCAATTCGGGCGGGTGTTGGCGAAGCCAATAATCGCTATTAGTCACGCAATCAACAATCGACTTAAATTCTCCTATCGCTTCATTCCGGTCAAGGCCTGGATTATATAGAACACTACCAACCACTTCACAAGTTTCAGCTAAAGATGAAAAAGTTTCTCCACCAGAAATTTTAGAAATATTTAAAGTCATAGCACCAGGATACATTAGAGGGTGTTTCTGATAAATTCCCCATTCCCGCTCTATTTCTTGAAACCTTTGTAAGTATTTAATCATTTTTTCTATGGCATTAACCCCAGGCACGTTAATTTCATAGGCAGAAGGATATATGCATAAATGCCGTGATGCTATATGAGAACTTTTCCCAGTTATTTTAAGTCGGAAATAAAACTCTCCCTGAATGGCCGGCATAAGTTTCATATTGGAGGCCTCCATTACTATACAAACTGGAGATTTATAGCCTCGAGCTATGATTGAATCAACTCCTACTGAACGATTACCTGACTCTTCGGAAGAACAGAAAGTTAATAAGATATCCCCAGAAAGCTTTACACCAACATTCGCGAGGGCAGCAACGGCCATTATAGCAGCTACATTACCTCCTTTCATATCGGTAGCTCCTCTGCCCCAAACTTTCCCATCTTTAACCGCGCCAGAAAAAGGAGGTCGATCTCTATGCCATTCCTTCTCTTGATCAAGAGTAACTGGAACTGTATCGGTATGACCAGCAAACATGATGGATTGTCCGCTACCAGACCCCTTAGAAAGGGCAACAACGTTAGCATATTTTTCCCGTTCAATCCAAAAATCAACCTTATCAAACACCGAATAAGATTTTATTTTCTCAGCCAGCCATCTTTGACAATTTACAACATCGGTGTTTTCTTCTAAATCTGGATTCACAGAAGGATGCTTTATATATTCGGCCAAAAAATCAACAATTTTAGACTTATTTTTCTCTATATAAGAAAGCACTTCTTTCTTAGTTTTATTAGCATTCATAATCGGAGACATCCTCCCACTTATATTTTTACTTCAAATCTCTTTCGCCAGCCAACGGATTGCCTGGCTCCAGATCCTACCATAGTATTCCCACTCAAGGAATTCATAAGGAGCACCATGAGGAGCACAATCCATAGCAAAAGCAATAGATCTACCGGCTCCATATTCCCATGCAGTTAAAATAGCATCATCGCCGTGGTCTGCAATAATAGTAGCAGAAGGTTTAGCTTTTAATTTATTATATGAAAGAAAGGCTGGCCACTCTGTCGGCACTCCTTTAACTATAGGATGATTAGGATTAACAATCCTAGGAATAAATCCTTCTGGAACCTCTACTCGGTCATCGCCTTCAACCATGTTCACCGGAAGCAGTTCTTCAATTGGAGTCCCCTTATAATGGGCTTTTCCTTCAATCCCTTGAAAAGAGAGATAGCCCCCAAACATAATCAGCCCTCCACCAGCCTGGACATAACCTTTCAATAGTTTTAACCGGTTTGGCGTTTTAAGACATTTTTTAAAAGTATCTGGGTGAATTAACAAAGTATTACTACCAATATCACTCAATATCACTGCGTTATATTTTTTAAGTTCTTCCAGAGAAGTTGGGAAGTCAACCGAAGCTAAGTGGTTTGGGATATAATCAACTTCTATTCCATCATTTTTAAGAGCTGACTCCAACCATTTTCTACCTTCCTCATATTCTCCAGTGGTAAAAGAATCAAATCCTTTCTGATGAACTGAATAAATGAACCATGACTCTCCAGCAAAAAGAACTTTCATAGTTATCACCTCGCTGATTTAGATTGGTAAATCACATTCACTTTTTTCTCGGCCAGAGCCTGAGAAACTTCCTCCAGTAAGGGGCTATCGACTATAATACCGGTAAACTCCTCTATATCGGCAACTTTAACCAGGGCAGGCTTGCCGTATTTAGTACGATCAGACACCAAAAAAACCTTCGATGAATTTTGAATAATGGTTTTCTTTATCCCTACTTCAAAAGTAGAAGCATTGTAAGTACCGCTTAAATCCCAGCCATCGGTAGCTATAAAACCTTTCTCAGCCCTAATTTCGCTAAGATACCTTGTTGCCATTTCTCCCCCCACGCTAAAGTAGCCAGGCCTTATTTCCCCTCCTATAACAATAGTTTGGATATTAGGAAATTTAGCCAGTTCCCCGGCTATCTTTATATCTATACTGACAATTTTTAGACCCCTTTTCTTTGCCAGTTCTTTAGCCAGATAAAAACAAGTACTGCCTGAATCCAGAATCACCGTGTCTCTATCTTCCACCAAGCTGGCTGCTAATTTAGCTATTTTTTTCTTCTCTTCCACCCGCTGAGAAAGCTTTAAATCAAACATTGGCTCTGAGCCCACTTTTTCCAGGGAGTAGATAACTCCTCCGTGGACTCTTTCAATAGGGAAACTATTTTCTGAGGAAAGCTCTGCCAGGTCCCTTCTCACGGTGGCTTCTGATGATTGAAGAATATTAGCTAAATATTTAGTAGAGGCATTACCCTCGGTTCTCAATATTTCCAATATTTTAGTTAAACGCTCACTTTTATTCATTAATTTTGCCATTCGAAAATTATTTTGCACGAATCTGATTGATTCGTGTTCATTTTAGAGTAAAATCCCCAAAACTGTCAATACAAAATGCAAGGACAAAACCAGTTTTTTCTCTTTTGAAGAAGTCCCCTTTTTTATTTTCTTAAGACTCTTAACTCCTCTATAATCTACGCCGGGAATAAATAAAGGCAATTAATAGTTGTAAGTTAAAATAAACCTGAAGGAGGTGAAACAAAATGGCCAAAAAAGGAGATGTTTATCGGTGTGATTCGTGTGGTCACGAGATTGAAGTGAAAGAAGGAACAGAAGATTTGGTTTGTTGTGGTCAGTCTATGACCAAGGTAGAAGAGCCTCCTAAAAAGGGAGGCAGCAAGTGTTGCGGTAGATAACCGAATTTTATATTTTGGCCGGGAACTCCCGGCCAAAATATGCCCAAAGCGGTCTTTTCGATTTTATCCCCCCTCAAGTTTTACTTCGAATTTACAATGTTTTGCAAAAAGTCTCGTGTAGCTCCTTTGGTGGAAAGGTCTCTATCCCTCATCCTCCAAGCTTCAACTCAACTCTCTCAACTTTCCGCTTTTTAGTGCAGCTAATCGCAAAACTCATTCCCGAAATTTTTAGTCGGGAATCCACGTCCTGAAATACTGTGGACCCCTGATAGATACATTCAGGGGTGACGAACAAAGGGTGATAGATGTATTTAGGAATGACAAACAGAGAGTCATTGCACTGGCAAAA
>JASGLU010000017.1 GCA_030156825.1 Candidatus Atribacteria bacterium
TCAGTTGCCTTTGTTTTTTTCTTTGTTTTTAGTCTTTCGGGGGGTTATAAGGGGGGCGGAGCCCCCATTATAGTTCTATTGAAAGACCTGACCCCCGGAACTTACATTGCATTAGCAAGAAAGAAAGGGGTTTACAAGGGGGAATTCTTTCCCCTTATAGTAGGAAGACGTTTTTCCTTCCCCTATTATAATGGGTTTTTGAGGTTAACTTCAATTTAAGCCTCGTCCCGATTTTATGTTATTATTATCGCAATTGATTGTAAAGATGAGGGTGAAAAGTGAGTTTTATTTGGAATCAAAAAATAAAGGAGTTAGCCCGTCTTTATGGAGTTCACCTGAGCTATGTCAATAGCCAGGGGAAAACAGTAGTTGCGCCGCAAAAAACAATTATCTCTCTTCTTCAGACTTTAGGGGTAAAGAGCTTTACTGAAACGGAGATAGAGCAAGAAATAAAGAAAAAGAAAGAGGAAAAAAATAATCCTTTCCCGCCAGTTATAGCAACAAGTGAGAGAAAAATTACCCATATTGGTTCTTTCTATTCCTGGAAAAGAATAAAATTGAAAGTTAAAGGAGAGAGGGGAGAAACCTTAAGTCAGGAGTTCAATCTGGATGGTAACCAATTAGTTTCTATCGACTGGACTTTGCCTCCTGATTGGAAATGGGGTTACTATCAACTTACCTTTTACCTAAACAGTGGCCAAAAGGAAGAGGTCCGTCGAACTCTTTTGGTTTTTTCTCCTGGCGTTTGTTTCCTCCCTCAGAAAGTAAATTGGGGAATACAAGTTCCTCTATTTTCAGTGGCCACCAGGCAAAATGAGGGCATTGGGGACTTAAGAGACCTGTCTTACATAGGAAAACAGTTGGAGAAAGTAGGGGGTAAATTTTTAGGGATTTTACCTCTTCATCTTTTGGAAAATAATCCCCATCAAGGTATAAGCCCTTATTTCCCCTTGGATCGTCTACTTTGGAATCCTATTTATTTATCTCTGGAAGAAGTGGTACGTTTCCATGGGTATTCCGAAGGAAAAAGTTGGTTAAAAGAGATTATCCCGGAAGTAGACGGTTTTCGAAAAAGTGCCTTACTTGATTATCCGAAAATATGGTCTTTAAAAGATAGAATTTTACAGAAAATATTCCACCTTTTTTTTAAAAAGAGAGGGACATTAGACCAAGTCTGGCTGGGATTTGAACGTTTTTTTCAAGAAAATGAAAGAATTCGTTTGACCTCCTTTTTTTACACCTTTGCTAAACATAACGGTCTTGACTGGCAAAAGTGGCCCCTTAACTATCGACAAGCTCAAAAACCCGAAATTGAACAATACATTGAAAGCCATTTAGAAGAGGTTATGTATCAGGCTTATCTTCAGTGGTTAATGGAATTGTTTTTGGCTCGAGGGGCTGAGTCCTTTCCTTTTTTAGGCTTTGATTTACCGGTGGGAGCTTCTCCTTCAGGGAGTGAGTGCTGGCTAAAACAAGATCATTTCCTATTTGGAGTTCGGGTGGGATCGCCACCCGATGATTTTGCTCCTATAGGTCAAAACTGGGGATTCCCTCCGCTTTCACCGGAGAAAGAAAGGGAGGATGGATATTCCCACTTTATCTCTCTTCTAAGGAAAAATTTTCAATTTGCCCGTTATTTAAGAATTGATCATATTCTTGGCTGGCAAAGGTTATTTTGGATACCAAAAAATTCAGAGCCTAAAGCAGGTACTTATGTAGAAAACTTTTTGCCTGAGCGGTTGAGCATTTTGGCATTGGAAAGTTGGCGCCATCGGTCGGTGGCTATTGGAGAAGATTTGGGAACGGTAGATCCTAAAATTCGCAACTATTTACGCCAGTTTGGTGTTTTGTCTACCCGGGTTTTTTATTTCGAGAAAGATGCTCAAGGGTTTCCCATTCCTCCCGATAAATATCCTCGGCTTTCTCTGGCTACTTTTAACACCCATGACTTGGCGCCCTTGCGCTCTTTTATAAAAGGAGGAGATATCCTTCTTCGCCAAAAAATCGGTATGTATTCAGCGCTTGAGGCTGAAAAATATCTAAGCGAACGAAAACGTTTTTGGAAAAAAATAAAAAATAAATTGGTAGAATGGGGACTATTGGAAAATAGCTTACCAGAAAACTGGGAAAATATTTGGCAATCCTTGCTTTCCTTCTTGGCAACAACCTCTTCTCAACTAAAGAGTGTTGACTTACCGGATATTATGCAGTCTGAGATTGGAGTCAATTTACCGGGGACTACCGATGAATATCCCAACTGGCGGGTTCGATTCTCTTTGGAGGAAGAAAAATTTTTGGTTAATTTGAACCGGATAAGCGAGGTGTTCAAAAGAAACAAAAGTTAAGCAATTAAATTCAAAATAGGTGTTATAATAAGGCCTTAAGCCAACTAAAATAACTTAAGAGAGGAGTGGTTACTTTATGTTATACGAATACGAGTTAGGAAAGGCGGCGGATATTCTGGTAAAGGAGCTTTTTAAGCTAAAGGAGGGAGAAACCTTGGTTATCACTGCTGACACCGAAAGCGACCCTCGGGTGGTTAATGCTACTGCTCGGTCAGCTTTCTCAATGGGAGCCAAACCGTTGGTAGTTTGGAATGCTTCTCCTCTGGGGGTAGGGAAAGCCGCTGACCCTATGTTGCCCCAGGAAGCCATGACTGCCTTGTTAAAATCAGCTGATGCCTGGGCTGAATTTAACAATCAATGGTTGCTTTATTCTACTCCCTATGATATAGCTGTACGGGAAAATAAGAAATTGAGACACCTTTGTTTAGTGGGTATGAATGTAGACATGATGGTGCGCTGCATTGGCAGGGTTGACTATCCAACTCTTCGCGCTTTCGAGGAAAAGTTAGCCGACCTAACCAGAAAAGCTAAGCGGGTTAAGATGACAACTCCAGCTGGAGAAGAAGTAGAATTTGAAAATGATCCTTCGCATCCGGTCAATTGTGAGTTGGGATATGCTGATACTCCTGGCTCTCATATGATGTCAGGTCAAGTTGCTTGGTCTCCTCGATTAGAATCTATTAATGGAGTAATCGTTTTTGATGGATCGGTGGTTCCACCCATTGGCCTTCTGAGAGACCCTATTCGACTTACAGTTGAACAAGGTAAAATTGTTCGAGTAGAAGGCGGTAAAGAAGCGGTTGAATTTAAATCCTGGCTTCAAAGTTTTAACCATCCCCGGATGTTTCATGTAGCGCATGTATGTTATGGCTTTAATCCAGGAGCTAAACTAACTGGTGACATCCTGGAAGATGAAAGAGTATGGGGTTGCACTGAATGGGGAGTTGGGAATATTGGAGCTATTCTAATTCCTCCTGATGGGGTACCGGCGCCTTCTCATTCAGACGGGATTTGTCTTAACACTTCGGTTTGGTTGGATGGGAATCTGATTATTGACCAAGGGCAAGTGGTCGAGCCTGAATTAAAAGAGCTTGCCGCACGATTGGGCAGGGCTTAAGGAGGTGTTTTCTGGATGAAACTTACTCCTTTGATGAAAGGGGCTATGATTGCTGTTCGAGATTGTATGGGGGTAAAAGAGGGTGAAAATGTTTTGGTGGTGACTGATACCGAAAAATTTGATGTCGCTCGCAGTTTTTTATACGCTCTTCATGGCCTGGGAATAGATGCAACTCTGTCTATTATGACACCTCGCGACCACCATGCGGAAGAACCTCCTCGAGAAATCAGGATGGCTCTTACCGCGTGTGATGTTGCTCTTTTAATTACTTCTATGAGCCTTACCCATACCCATGCCAGAATGGAAGCCACTCAAAAGGGGATACGGATTGCTAGTATGCCAGGGATAACCGAATACATGCTAACTAAAGGAGCTATGACCGCTAATTATCAATTGGTATCTGAACTCAGTTGGAAGTTAACAAAATTGATGGAAAATACCGAACAAGTAAAAATAAATACCGAATTAGGAACTGATTTGAGTATGAGCCTAAAAGGCAGAAAACCAGGTATTCCCCCAGATGACGGTTTGTACCGAGAGAAAGGACGTTGGGGTAATCTCCCGGCAGGTGAGGCTTATGTCGCTCCGGTAGAAGAATCGGTAGAGGGAATAGCGATAATTGATGGTTCTATGTCTCCACTGGGAATAGTTACCGAGCCGATCAGGCTTACAATTAAAGAGGGAAAAGCGATTGCAATTGAGGGGGGGAGGGAAGCGCGTGAACTTTCTCGAATGTTAGAAGAGTTAAACGATCCAAATGCTTTTTATGTTGGAGAACTCGGGATTGGCACCAACCATAAAGCCAAAATTACCGGTAATATTTTAGAAGATGAAAAAGCTTTTCAAACAGTCCATATTGCTCTGGGGATGAATGTAGACATGGGAGGAAAAATAGAATCTAAAACTCACAATGATGGAATTATATGTAATCCCACGGTTAAGTTTGACGGACGATTAGTTATGGACAGAGGGCAGTTTGTGATATAAGAAATATTTTTTATCAAAATAAGAGGAGGATTTTTCATGCGAATACCAATTAAACTTAAGTTTTTTTTGGTAACTTTGGTGATGGTATTAATTGCTATGGTAGGGTTGGCTTTTGCTGATTCTCAAAAAATTGTTCGCTTTACCGAAGCCTGGCCTACCTATATTGACCCAGCAGTAGCAGCCGATTTTTCTAGTTCGGTTTCAGTAGTGAATCTTTATGACACTTTAGTTTTCCCCACTTATGAGGGGGAAGTTGTTCCTCACCTGGCTGAGTCATGGGAAATATCTGAAGATGCATTAAATTACATTTTTCACTTAAGGAAAGGGGTAAAATTCCACGATGGAACTGAACTAACTGCTCAAGATGTGGTGTTTAGTATAAACCGACTTTTGACCATCGGTCAAGGATATAGTTATATATTTGAGCCGGTTATTGATAAAGTTGAAGCTTTAGACGATTACACCGTTAGTTTTACTCTTCAAGAACCCTTTGGTCCTTTTCTCTATGCTTTAGTTCGCTTGTATATTTTGAATGAAGATCTGGTCCTTTCACGGATTGAAGATACAGGCGAGTATGGAGACTTGGGAGATTATGGAAAACGATGGTTGCTCACTCATGATGCTGGTTCTGGCCCTTATATGGTAGAAGAAATGAGAGTAGAAGAGTACTTACACGCTAATCAATTTCCCGATTATTGGAAAGAGGTTGATCCTGATGCCCCTTTGGAATTTAGATTCATTGGAACCACTGAGACCGCTACCGTTAGAACTTTAATTAGACGAAGAGAACTTGAAATTTCCGACTTCCGTCAACCGGCCGAATTTTATCAGAATGTAGCTAAAGAAGAAGGGGTAAAAATAGCTAAGATGTTTGGAGGTAGCACTTTGTACTGTATGATGCATACCCAAAAACCCCCTACTGACGATATCCATTTTAGAAAAGCTCTGGCTTATGCAGTAGACTATGATGCTATTGCTAACCAAATTTTTCCCGGAGCCCGTCAATCTAAAGGTCCGGTATCATCTATCCTGCCGGGTCATAAATCTGACATTTTCCAATATAAGAGAGATTTGGATAAAGCCTTGGGAGAACTAAAACAATCTAAGTACTATGACCAGTTAGACGAATACCCGATTGATTTGATTTGGTGTGCCGAGGTGCCTGATGAAGAAAAGGTCGCCCTTCTGCTTCAGGCTAACGCAGCCGAAATCGGGATAAAAGTAAATGTAGTTAAAACCCCTTGGATGAAAATAATCGAAGAGGTAGCTACTCCAGATAGTACCTCCCATTTATATCTCATTTTTGTATCACCCCATTATGCTGAAGCCGGTTCCATGATTCAATCTAAATACCATTCTTCTTCTTGTGGTACCTGGGAACAAACTGAATGGTTGGAAGATGCAGAACTCGATAGAATGATTGAACAGGCTATTGCGACGGTAAACAAAGAAGAACGTTTTGCTCAGTACTATGCTATTCAGGATTATATAGTTGATCTTTGTCCCTCACTCTTTCTAATCGATCAGCCAGAAAATTATGCTTATCAAGATTACTACATTGATTGGGTTGCCGCAGAAAGAGCCGAACAGGGGGAAAGGGTTAATCCGGTTATGGGATATAATCACTACATGCTTGACGTAAAGGTTTATCCGGAAAAGCGAGATGAATTGCTTAAAAAATAGAATGTCGAGAAATAAAAATATGACACTAATCGGAAGATTTTGCTTTTTTGTTAACCTGGAGCGCATGCGCTCCAGGTTAACAAAAAAGACTCACCTTCGAGAGTAGTTGAGGAAGGAGCAATAAGATGAATTTTTCTCGCTATTTAATACGCCGTTTAGGTTATTCGATTTTTGTATTAATCGGTCTTTCTATTTTGGTTTTTATGATTGCCCGCTTAGTTCCAGGAGATCCAGCTCGGGCAGCTTTGGGTCCTCGAGCTAGTGAAGAGGCAGTTGAGCAACTGCGTTCTCGGCTTCATTTGGATCAACCCATTTATGTCCAATATTTCTATTGGTTGAAATCACTTTTCCAGGGAGATTTGGGAGAATCTCTTTTTACCCGCCGACCGGTGATAGAGGACATTAAAGAATTTTTACCGGCTACCTTAGAGCTGGCTATTTTTGCCGGAATCTTAATGGCTTTTTTTGGAATTCTTTTTGGAGTTATTTCGGCCCGCTATAGTAATACTTGGGTAGATAATTTAATACGAGTATTTGCTTATTTGGGAATAGCTACCCCCGCTTTCGTGGTAGCTATTATCTTACTGTTAATTTTTGGCATGTACTTTGAGGTATTTCCCACTATTGGTCGACTGAGTGCATGGATCGATGCTCCACCTAAAATTACCGGGTTGCTCACTATTGATAGCTTGTTGACTGGTAATTTTGCAGCCTTTTTTGATGCCTTAAAACATCTTCTTTTGCCGGCGATAAGCCTTTCCTTAGGGGGGCTCTTCCAAGAAGCTCGCATTACTCGTAGCAGCATGATTGAAAACTCAAAGAAAGATTACACTTATTCGATGCGAGCCTATGGCGTACCTGAACGAGTAGTCATATCAAAATATCTGTTCAAACCCTCTATCATTCCCACAATCTCCATATTGGGTTTAGATTTTGCTTCTTTAATGGGAAATGCTTTTTTAGTAGAATTACTTTTTAACTGGCCGGGATTATCTCGTTATGGCATTAATGTGATGTTACGGAAAGACGTTGAGGCTATTGTGGCGGTAATCATGGTTTTAGGAGTAGTTTTTACTGTGGTAAACATCATTGTTGATATTATAGTTGCTTATCTTGACCCTCGTATCAGATTGGTAGAAAAGGGGGAATAAATATGAATGGTGTTTTAGAAGAAACCCTTACTACTATAGATGATAAAAGAGATGACCATCGTACCCGTGCCGGAAGATGGTGGTATCAGTTTTCCAAAAATCCTCTTTCAGTAGTAGGGTTGGCAATCGTTATTTTTGTTGTTTGTTCGGCTATATTTGCCCCTTGGATTGCACCTTATCCCGAACACGCTGGCCCTTACGTTAATTATGGAGAGGCCAACCAGTCTCCCAGCACTAATCATTTGTTTGGAACCGATGTTTTTGGTAGGGATATTCTGAGTAGGGTATTCTTTGCTTTTAGATCTGCTTTATTGATGGGAATAGTGGTTTTGGCGATTGTAGTTCCGATCGGTGTGACCTTGGGATTGATTGCTGGTTACTTTAAAAACACTTGGATAGATACGGTCGTTATGAGAATTACCGATATTTTCCTTTCGGTTCCACCACTTATATTGGCTTTAGCTATTACCTCAGTATTAGAGCCGAATCTAACCAACGCTATGATTGCTGTTTCAGTGATGTGGTGGCCTTGGTATACTCGCTTGGTATACGGTATGGCTACTTCTATTCGAAATGAGTATTTTGTTCAATCAGCCGAACTTTTAGGAGCAAGTAAATTTCATATACTATTTCGGGAAATACTTCCCAACTGTCTTTCCACTATCCTGACTAAAATGACTTTAGATATGGGGTGGGTTATTTTAATTGGAGCTTCTTTAAGTTTTGTAGGTTTGGGTGAACAGCCTCCTAAACCCTCTTTAGGAACTATGGTTTCCGATGGCGCCCGGTACTTACCAGAGTACTGGTGGATGGCTGTCTTTCCGGGATTAGCTATAATGTTGATTGTTTTAGGGTTCAATTTGTTAGGCGATGGAATAGGAGACTTGTTCTCTATGGAGGAATCTTAATGAAAGAGGTTTTATTAGATATTAAAGACCTTCAGGTACATTTTCGAGTATATGGGGGTTTTTTGAAAGTACTTAATGGTACCAATATGCGGGTATATTCAGGAGAGAAAGTGGGATTGGTGGGAGAAACCGGTTGTGGTAAAACTACCACTATGAAAGCAGTAATGAGGATACTTCCTAAACCTCATGGAATAACCCCTGAGGGAAAGATAATTTTTAAAAATAAAAATGTCCTTTCTTTGAAAACTCAAGAAATAGAGCGATTAAGACGAAATGAAATTTCTATGATTTTTCAAGATCCAACAGCTGCTCTTAACCCGGTATTTACGATTGGAGAACAGCTATTAGATGTTTTTCGGTATTCTAAAAAAAACGATGGGTTGAAGGGAAAAACGTTAAAACAAATGGCTGTCGATTCTCTGCGGGCAGTAGCCCTACCTGACCCCGAGAGGATCTTAGCCAGTTATCCAATTCAACTAAGTGGAGGCATGCGACAGAGAGTCTGTATTGCTCTTGCTTTAGCCAACCAAAAACAACTTTTAATTGCTGATGAACCTGGCACTTCTTTGGATGTCACCATTCAGGATCAAATCTTGCGCCTTATCCATCGTTTGGCTGAAGAGAGGAACATGGCTGTTATATTAATTTCTCATTCATTAGGAGTAATTAGAGAATGGACCGAACGAGTGTATGTCATGTATGCTGGGAGTATGGTGGAAGAAGCAACTACTCCCAAGCTCTTTTCTCAACCGCTTCATCCCTATACTCAGGCTTTGATGGAATGTGTCCCAAGATTAACTGGGATGAAAACTAATGAAGGAATCCCGGGAAGAATTCCTGATTATTTTTTCCCTCCCACTGGTTGTCGATTCCATCCTCGTTGTCCTAAAAAAATGGCCATCTGCCAAGAAGAAAAACCACCATTTTACCAAATCGATGATAATCACCAAGTGGCTTGCTATTTGTACAAGGGGGAATCGTAGTTGGAAGAACTACTAAAGGTTGAACAACTGAAAAAACATTTTGTTACTTCTCGAGGCATAGTCCAAGCAGTTAGCGAAGCTACCTTTTCTATTACTGCTGGAGAAACATTAGGACTGGTTGGAGAATCCGGTTCAGGGAAAAGCACAGTTGCTTATATGGTTATGGGTCTTTACCAACCGACTGATGGGAATATACGTTTTAAAGATAAAAATATTGGCAAATATCATCAAAAGAGACCACTGGAACTTAAAAAAGAACTGCAAATTGTTTTCCAAGATCCCGGATCCTCCTTAAATCCCCGAAGATCGGTTGGAAAAATCTTGGAATTACCTCTTAAGATTCATCGGATAGATAGTCAATTTAACCTTAGAAAGAGGATTCTGGATTTGTTGGATATGGTCGGTTTACCCAAAGAATATGAGACCAAGTACCCTTCCTCTTTGGGTGGTGGAGAGAAACAAATGGTGGCCATTGCTCGCGCATTGAGTACAGACCCGTCTTTAATTGTTTTAGATGAGCCAACTTCAGCCCTTGACGTTTCTATTCAAGCGAAAATTATTAATACCTTAATTCGTATTCAAAAAGAAAGAAACTTGGGATATCTTTTCATTACTCACGATTTAAGTCTAATGCGTAATATCGCTCATCGGGTAGCAATTATGTATTTAGGGAGAATTGTAGAACAAGCCCTAACTAAGGATTTCTTTGAAACTCCGCTTCATCCCTATACTCAGATGCTCCTCGCATCAATTCCAGTTGTATCTGAAGAAGAAGAAAAAATTAAACCGGAACGTATTACTTCTGTAGGGGAGATACCCAGCCCGGTTAACATTCCCCCAGGATGTGTTTTTCATCCCCGTTGCCCTAAAAAGATGGATATTTGTTCTCAAGAAGAACCAACCATGGTAGAGTATAAACCAGGTCACTTTGTTCGTTGTTATTTATATTGATAAAAATAAAAGAGGTTAATTTTATTTTTTTCTGATGATGGCCGGTTTCTTTTCTTGAGAAGGAGGTTTTGATTTGAGAAAAAAACTGTATCGTTCCCGGCAAGACCGAATGTTAGGCGGTGTATGCGGGGGTATTGCTGATTACTTTGAAGTCGATACTACTTTAGTCAGACTTATAGCCGTGGTTTTGGCTATCTTTGGTGGAGCGGTGGTGATCGCTTACCTTATAGGTTGGATAATTATTCCTGAAGAACCAAGAGATAAAGTATTTGCTGAGCCTGAATTAGTGGAAACCGGGAGGGAAGAGCGAGTTAAAAATTCTACTTCCGATTCGGAGAATAAGAAAATGAGCATAGAGTTGCTGAGGTGGCTTTTGATTTTATTGGGAGGGTTATGGCTTTCAACTCAAATCTTTTCCTGGTGGCCATTATTTACTTGGATTGGTCGTTTGTTAACTCCAATTATTTTGGTAATAATGGGAATTTTTATTCTGATAAATAATAGAAAAAAGAAAGAGTAATTAAACCAGACCAGAGGAGCAATTTATAAAAGTTGCGATCAAAAGATAAGTTGTAAAATAATAATGAAAAAGGAATAGATTTCGCTTCTTGTTGGGTTTATAATTTCAGTAACTGTGTGTCTACAGTATTATATTTAATGATAAGTGATTTTTGCTTTAGTCAAAAAGGGAGAGTGAGTTTTATGAAGAGAAAAGGCGGAATTTGCTTAACATTAGCTTTTTTATTGTTGTTAGTTACCTCCGCTTTCTCTCAGGAGCAGACAGTTTCACCTTTAGTTGAAGACCTGGAAGCAATGGAGAAAGTTCTTTACGGAGTACCTCAAACTGGAAGTGTTTTGAACCGAGTAGAAAAGATGGAGAGGGATTTAATCGGGGATACCCTGTCTGGGTCTCTGATGGAAAGAGTTAATACTTTAAGAACCTTTATTCTGACTGGTACAGCGGAGGAGCCTTCTTTAGCATTTAAAATTAAGGCAGTTCGTTTAACCCTCCAATCTCAACCAGCAGCAAGCGGTATTTTGATGGCCGAACTTGAACAACTGGAGGAGCTTATTTTTGGTCAGGTTAGTAGGGAACCAATTGGGGTGAGAGTAGACAGGCTTTTTAAAACTTGTGTTGACCCTGCCCAAGCTGGACACTTTACGGTTCAAGTTCCGGCTGGCACCCTGGTTAAAATTACTATTCAGACCAGGCTTCATTCCGAGAAAAGTCGGGAAGGAGACCCGGTTCCCTTTGTAGTAGCTGAAGATGTTAAAGTAGATGATGTTTTGGTTATCCCAGCAGGGACTAGGGGCGAAGGTTATCTCAAAAAAGTTAAAGGAAAGGGTAATTTTGGGAAGCCGGGTCGGTTAGAAGTAGAGTTTGGCGAAGTTTTAGCGATAGATGGAACATCAGTTCTCCTAACCTTAGGAGAAGAAGCTATCCGTGAAAATAAGGCGGTAGCTTATGCGGTAGGAGCAAGTATTGCTGGTCTGGCTCTTTTAGGTCCAATAGGAGCAGTAGCTGGAGTTTTTGTTCAGGGGGATGCAGCAGTAGTGGAAGCAGGAAGTGAACTGTTTGTAGAGATAGATCGCGAGATAGAAGTGAGAGGACCCCTGGCTGTTGGGAGAGCTAACTCTTTACCAAGGGAAACCATAAGACCGGAAGAGAGTCCTTCTGCGATGAGTGACTCAACTTTGGGCTTTGAAGAAGAATGGTATGAGGAGGAGGAAGAAGAATGGTGGTATGAGGAAGAAGTTCAGAGAGAAGAAGTTCCACAGCAAGAACCGGCTGACATTCCTGAGGTAGAAGTGGAAATAAAACCTTATGAAGAATGGTATGACCAAGGAGGAGTTTGGTAATGAAAAAAACATTTTTTCTAATATTAAGTGTGGTTTTACTGGTAAATCTTTTTTTGATGGGAACAGTTGAAGCGCAAGTGGATTATGACCAACTTTTTCAACAAACAGCTAAGAAGTGGACTCGCTCAGCCCAGGTCAAGAATGCTTTTTCAGTAGAAGCCCTTTACTGGAGTGAAGAGGTGGTCCAGGCTTGGGTGGCTAAATATGGGCACGATCATTTGCTTTCTAAGGAAGAACAATTGGCCTACCATCGGGATTTCATCCAACGGGAAAAATTAAACAGGTACTTGGTGTTTGAAGTAACCTTGAAAAAACTGAGCGGCCCTCCTCTTTACCCTTATCGATTTGATCAAAACACCTATCTGGTCGATGATCAAGGAAGGAAGTTTTTCCCGGCCGACTTTCCTTTAGAATTTGAAGAAAAAATACACAATGAGGCTCGGGGTAAAGTTTACTTTCCTCGATTTGATACAGACGGAGAACCAATTATTGGCCCGGACACCAAACACATTACTCTTCATTTTGCTCGAATTTCTATTGCTCCCGACTTGGTCAGCGAGGAGGTAAATCTTACCTGGAAAAACCCTTATCTTCCTCCCGATTATTCCCAGCCGGAATGGCAACCAGTTTTGGAAGAAGAAATCGTTCGCTTGCAAGAGCGAATAAAAGAGTTAGGTTTTCAAAAGGAGTTATTAGAAGAAAAACAAAAGACAATTGAGCAAGAAATCCAGCAAGTGGAAGAGATGCTCAAGGAATTACAAAAGCAACTGGATTGATTTTGAGGAAGCATGAATGAGAAGCTTCCTTTTTGCCTTTTTCTTTGTATTCTTTGTTTTAATAACCAACAGTACCTTGGGGGCCCAAGAGGGGATTACCTTGCGGGCCCAAGAGATTATTTATAACGATCAAGAAGAAAAAATAGAGGCGCAGGGAAATGTTTCTGTTCAATGGGGAGAAGCAAATATCACCACTGAACAGGTGGTTTATTATCTTTCTACCTCTCAAATGGTAATTAACTCTCCTTTTTTCGCTTCTTTTTCCGCCAACACCTTAACTGGGAATTTTTTATTTTTTGATTTTCGCTTCCAGCAGGGGTGGGTTAAGCAAGCCGAGTTGGCTTACGAGATGGACGACCAAGGTGTCCTCTATTTTCGAGGAGAAAAAATTGACTATCTCCAAGGAAAATGGGAAGGGAAGAGTCTACTGGTTAGCAGCTGCCCCTGCGATCCTCCCTTTTATAGCGTTCGAGCCCAGGAAGTTACTATTTTTCCCGATCAAAAAGTAGTGATTGAAGGTTTGAGCTTTTTTATCCGCGATCGAAAAGTTATAGAACTTCCTACCTATGCTCGGATTTTGGGAGGAGAAGGGAGAGGTTCTACTTTTATTCCCACCTTAGGATATAGGGAGAAGCAAGGATTTTATTTAAAAGGTTATTATGAGTCCCTTTTGACTACTAACCTTCTTTTTCAAGCGGAGTTGTTATGGTCTTCAAATCAAAATGCAATTTTAGGCCTTGACCTTAGTCGGAGCTGGAATAATTGGGAAGCCCGAATTTTCTGGGATATATGGCAAAAAGAGAAGAATAGCTGGGGAGCCTACCTTGGTTTTAAAGAGGAAAAATGGAGTTTTTATGTAGTTGACTGGATTAATCAACGAATTGGGGAAGAAGGAGAGTTGGTTTCCCGTTCTCCCCAGTTTATCTTAAATTATAGGGGAGAAATAGAGGAAAATTGGGGTTGGGGAATTGACTTGAGTAGTGGTTTTTTTGAGCAAGATGATCGAGCTGATTGGAAAAATGATTTGAAGGGCACTGTTTTTTGGGAGGAAGTTCCTTGGGAAGCCTCTTTTTCTCTTCATCGAGGAGTTTGTTTGAGAGAAGATGATTTCTGGGCCTTTTCCGGAGAGATAGGATGGGCTGACCAAATATCTTCCCAATTACGGTTAGCTGTTTCCTACCAGTTCACCCATTTAGAAGGAGCGCCGTTTTTCTCTTTTGATCCCCAAGAAGAAAGTTTGATAGCACTGGATCTGTTATGGGGCAAGGATGAAGCCTCTTTCCTTAGATTAAAGGCAGATTACGATTTTTTTAAACAAGATTGGGATACAATAACCGCTGGTCTTGCCTTGGGAAGTGAAGAAATAAACGCTGGAATGGAGGCTAAATATTCTTTTTTCGATTCTGAATGGTTAGAAAAGAGATATTTTTTAAGAAGAACTATTGATGATTGTGTAAAAGTGGAGGCTTCTTGGTGGGAAGAAGAACAGTCGTTTTTTTTGGGGGTGGAATTAAAAGGATTGGATTTCAAGGCTATTTCAGAAAGCCTATTTACCGAGGAAGAAGAGGAATTTGATCTATTTACCGTAGAAAGGGAAGAGATTTTTGTTCCTTAAAGACACTACTTTAAAAGAAAATTATTTTCGCTCTTTTAAAATGGCTATCGCCTTTGAGAGAAAAGAACAAATCAAATCTACCCAACAGGAAATTCAGCGATTATCGGCTGAGGAGCGAGAAAAAAAGGGAAGAGCTATCCTTGGTTTACGAGGCCAGCTGCGTGGACGGGAAGTAGGAGGATTCTATTTGGTCCGTTTTGGGAGGAGGGAGGTTTTCCCCGAACTTGAAATCAAGGTAGGAGATATAGTTTTGGTAAGCCGAGGAAATCCCCTAAAAAGTGATCTTACCGGGACGGTAACTGAGGTAACTGCCCATTCCTTAACGGTGGCCTTTTCCGAACCTCCTCCTGCTTGGATAAGAAAAAGGGTAAGAATTGACCTTTATTTTAATGATATTACCTTCCGCCGAATGGAAGAAGCGCTTGATACTCTTTATCGAGTAAAGGAAGAGCAGTTTCCTTTGAAACGACTTATCCTGAATGAAGAAAAAGTGCAAACCGCTCCTTTTCTGCAGGAAGTGACATTTTTTGATTCAGAGCTTAACTCGTCTCAAAAAGAGGCAGTAAGACAATCTCTTTCTGTCTCACCCCTTTTTCTGATTCATGGTCCTCCTGGAACCGGTAAGACCCGAACGGTAGTTGAATATATCCGGCAAGAAATAAACAGTGGCAAAAAAGTATTAGCTGCTGCTGAATCAAATACAGCCTGTGACAATCTTCTCAAATTGCTGGCTCAAGCAGGAGTAGCAGTAGTTCGCTTGGGACACCCCGCTCGGGTGGAAAAAGAGTTATTAATTCACTCTCTTTTTTACTTAGTAGAGAAAAAAGAGAGTTATTTCCAGGCGCAAAAACTAAGAGATAAAGCCATGAAGCTGGTGGAGGAGCGAGATCGCTATCTTAAACCATCCCCCCAATGGCGCAGAGGAATGGAAGATCAAGAAATCTTGAAACAAGCTAAAATTAACCGTTCTGTTCGGGGAGTTCCGGCTCGCAAGATTCGAGAGATGGCGAACTGGTTACAAGTACAGGGAAAAATCAACCAGCTTTTTGATCAAGCAGAAAAGTTAGAAGAATTGGCAACGAAGGAAATTATCAAAGAAGCAGAGGTAGTAATTGCTACCAACGTGGGAACCGGAGTAGATTATTTAGAAGACTCAACTTTTGATGTGGTAGTGGTGGACGAAGGTTCTCAAGCTACCGAGCCTTCTTCCCTTATTCCAATTTTGAAAGGAAAAAAAGCGGTGATGAGTGGTGACCACCTCCAACTTCCTCCCACCATATTAAGCGAGCAAGCCCAGCCAATTCTTTCGGTAACTCTTTTTGAGCGAATGATAACTTCTTTTCCGGATTTGTCTTCTTTTTTATCTATCCAATATCGGATGAATGAAAAAATTATGAGTTTTTCCTCAAAAAAATTTTATCAGGGGAGACTGAAGGCCCACCCATCAGTAGCTAACCGCAGTCTATATTCCTTGGGCTTTATCAAAAAGCCACCTTTTTGGGAAGAAATCATTGATTCAAAGATCCCTTTAGTGCTGGTAGATACTGCAAGCCACTTTAAAAAATGGGAGATTCAAAGAAAGGGTTCTACTTCCCGGGAAAATCCTCTGGAGGTAGAAATTGTGAGCCGATTAGTAGTTGGTTTTTCTCAGATTGGAGTTCCAGAAGAGTTCATAGGAATTATCACTCCCTATGATGATCAGGTAAACCAGCTGAAGAAAAAAATTGACGGAGTGAAGATAAGTACAGTTGACGGTTTTCAAGGAAAGGAAAAAGAGGTAGTTATTCTTTCCCTGGTTCGGAGTAACCAAGAAAGAGACTTAGGCTTTCTCACCGATTTTAGAAGGCTCAATGTTTCTATTACCCGGGCCCGGAGCAAGCTGGTAGTAGTAGGGGATGGAAATACCATTTCCAAAGAAAATCTATACCGAGATTTGATCAAATACATAAAGCAAGAAGGACGATACTGTTTATTTACTCAGCTTGCTTATTGATTTCCCCCTTTTAAAGAAAAACTGGAAGCAACACCCTCAAATGTTTCTTTCACCATATCAAAATTATCTTTTTCGGCCAAGCAAATGATGCGAAAATAAGCATAATTTTTACTAAAAAGATACACTAATCCTTGTAAGTTTTGTTGTTCTTCATCCATCTCCACTACCCAAGAGTAGGTAATCCAATAAGCAGGAGTTCCATCTATAGTATCTTTTCCCTCTGCCAGAACATTTACTCCCGGGACAACATTAATATCTTTTACAACCGAATGGTAAAAATCCTCCAATTTGGGATAGGGGCTATATTCTATAGAAACCCCTATTTGTTCCCGAAAACCACCTTCTTCTTTAGGAGACAATAAAAGAGCTGCTAAATAGGGGTCAGGATAATCCGGGGGAATAACCACGTTTTCCCAATCAGCAGGAAACGAGAGAGAAAACCCTCCCCGGGAAAAAACGGATTCGGTCCATTCAGTTTGAGCTAAAGCAGGAAAACTAATTGAAATAATCAAACCTACCAAGAAAAAGAAGATTAATAATTTTCGCATAGCATAGCCTCCTTTTTTATTATTATAGCTTTTTTGATATTTTACTCAACCTTTCAAACGTAAAATCAATTCTTATAATAGTTTTTTTCAATCGTTACCTTCGGTTTTCGTAGTTAGACAAGCTATTTAGTTTTTAGTCTAAAAATATTTTTTGGCCAATCCCACAAAAAGGGTAAAATATAAAAGAAACTAATTAAGAAAGGGGATATAAAATTATGACTTCTCGAGAACGAATGTTAGCAGCTCTTTCCCATCAAGAACCAGATAAACTTCCGCTGGATTTAGGTGCTACCATGATTACTGGAATTCATATTTCCAGTTTGTACAAGCTAAAAGTAGCTTTAGGTTTAATCCGTCCGGGAGAGGCAGTCAAAGTAATTGACCCTTTCCAGATGCTGGGAGAAGTGGATGATGAATTGCGAAAAGTTTTAGGAATAGACACCGTTCCTCTTCTCCCTCTTTACAACTTCTATGGATTTAAAAATGAAAACTGGAAACCATGGACTTTCTTCGATGGGACTCCAGTGCTTGTCCCTGGAAAATTTAACACTACTCCAGATAAAGAAGGTAATATTTATCAATACCCTAAGGGAGATATCGCTCTTCCCCCCTCGGCTAAAATGCCTAAGGATGGCTTTTACCATGATGCTTTAATCCGGCAGAAGCCCTTTCGGGAAGAAGAGTTAAAAGTAGAAGACCAAGTAGAAGAGTACACTCTCCTCAGCGAAGAAGAGCTCAACTACTACCAAAGTGAGGCCCAACGCCTCTATGAGGAAACCGAGTATTGTGTTGTATCAGGAGGAGTTCCAGGAATAAACTTGGGGGACATCGCTTATGTTCCTGGTCCTTCTTTGCCAAACCCGCGAGGGATCAGAGACGTGGAGGAGTGGTATATATCTCTTTTGACTCGCCAAGATTTTATTCGGGAAGTTTTTTCCCGAATGACCGACATTGGACTCCAGAATCTAAAACTATTCCACCAGGCAGTGGGAGAAAAAATCCAGGTGATAGTAGTATCGGGAACGGATTTTGGTTCTCAAAATGGTCCTTTTATCTCTCAGGAAGTGTATCGAAAACTGTTTAAACCTTTTCATCAAAAGATTAATAACTGGATCCATCAAAATACCAGCTGGAAAACTTTTATCCATACCTGTGGTTCAGTCTATGACCTTCTTTCTGATATAAAGGAAGCCGGATTTGATATCTTAAATCCAGTGCAAATCTCGGCGGCTAAAATGAACCCCCAGGAATTAAAGGAAAACTTTGGAGCCCACTTCACTTTCTGGGGTGGAGGGGTTGATACCCAGAAGACTCTTCCTTTTGGGACACCAGACGAGGTGAGAGCAGAGGTTCGCCAATTGATAGAAACCTTCCGGCCAGAAGGAGGGTTTGTATTTGCTACCGTACATAATGTGCAAGCTAATATACCCGAAGAAAATCTGTTAGCCCTCTTTGAGACGGTAAACGAATACCGATAAGTTGGCGGTTTATACTAAGCAGGATTCTTAAAACCATGTTCGATTTGTGAAATGTGTGACAGGCCTGGAGTAACGGCTTTCTTGTTACTCCAGGCCTGTTTATGGATGAAAGACAAAAACACTAACCTGAGGGAGTGCATTCCCTTCCTCAGTCTTCTACATTGTATCTCTTTTCTATCATGCCCGAAATTAGTAATCGGGCATCCAAAACGGCTTTTCACCTCTCTCTCCGAGAGAGAGGATTCTGTTTTCATTGTCATCTGGTGCATCATGCAGTATGGGGGTAACAGCTCTTCTATCAATTGACCAAAAATTTATTTGCAATTTATGGCTAATATGTGTTAGTATCTCCTTAACCGGTTTAGTAAACCGGTTAAGGAGATGGCCGATGTTAACTATTACTGAAATTGCTCGGTTGGCTGGAGTTTCCAAAACTACAGTTTCTAACGTGCTAAATGGTCGATACAATCAGGTTGGAGAAAACACCCGGAAAAAAATTTTAAAAATAATAGAGGAAAATGGTTACTTTCCTCGGCAAGCCGCCAGGACTTTAAAATCTAACCGCACAAAAACTATAGGGCTTCTTTTTCCTCATATCCCCCTGCGCTTGGTTTCCAGTTCCTTTTTCTTTCCCGGTTTTTTAACTGGAGTAGCAGAGGCCTGCCAGGACTTTAATTATCAGCTGTTAGTTACCACCAGTTGGAAAGATTGTGACACCGAGTTTCATTATGAGAACCTTCTTAAAAATAGAAGCGTGGATGGGTTAATCGTAAGTGATATTTTTTATAACGATCCCCGTTTCCCAATTCTGCAAAAGTCGAAGATACCTTTTGTAAGCATTGGAAAGCCCGAAGGGAATGAAGTGGGGGGAATCTATTGGGTGGATCACCACCAGGAAAAGATTTCTGAAAAAGCAGTTAATTATCTGCTAAATCTCGGGCATCGAAATATTGTTTTTGTGAGTCTTTCTTCACACCGAGTCTACACCATGCAAAGATTAAAAGGCTATCAAAGAGCGCTTGCCAAGGCCTCCATTCCCTTTAGGGAAGAGTTGGTTTTATGTGAGGAGATGTGGGGGGAAGAAGCGGAAAGGAAAATTCTCTCTTTTTTGAAGAAGATTAACGATTTTACGGCTATTTTTGCCATAAGTAGTAATTTGACTCTGAGTTGTATTAAAGTCTTGGAGAAAATGGGTCTCAAGATCCCTCAAGGCATATCACTTTTGGGCAATATTGAAATTGAGGAAAATAGGTTTCTAGGGATTAATCTTTCGGGAATAAAAGTAAGACCTCAAGCTTTGGGTTGCGAGACCGCTAAAACCTTAATTCATTTAATAGAGGGAAAAGAAGTGGAAGCAGGAAAATATCTGAAGGCTAAATTGGTGAAAGGCGACTCTTGCGGTGCGTTGAGAGAGGTTTAATAAAATATAAAGATATTTATACAGAAGAAAATTTAAGAAAGATGGAGCTGAATGAGAGACAAATTAAAGCAGTTATGTATGTGAAAGAAAAAGGGAAGATTACAAACAAAGAATATCAGGAGATAAGTATAGTCACTAAGAAAACGGCGAGCAGAGATTTAGCGGAACTGGTTAGCATTGGACTGTTTAAAAAGCAAGGGACAACAGGAAAGGGTACTTTTTATGTTCTCGATAGACATAAAGGGGACAGAGGGGACATAAAGGGGACAAGTAAAAGAGGTGCAATCCCAAATGAGGCAAAAAGCACGAATTATAAACAATTTTGAATTTTGAGTTATGAGTTATGAGTTAGTTTAGGGGAGATTGAGGAAGTTATTATGATTAAGGCTGAAAAGATAGAAAAGTTACCAGAGGAGTGGGAGAGGGTAAGATTTAAAGACTACGTTTATTTTCAGGAAGAGCCTGGTTTAACTTCTGATTTGTTTGAAGGTAAAGAGGAAGGGATTCCATGTTTGAATATTAGGTGCATCCAAGAAAATAGGATTCTTGCGTATTTCGGCCACATCCGGACACCCATTCCGGTGACATTCGGACAGTGTTTCGTAATTATCCGGACACCTTGTCGAGTTATTAAACTAACTGCTACCCTTTAATCATTCTGATTAAAGGGTAGCAAGCGATGAGGAGACTGGAAATGCTGAAAGCAAAAGAGTTTTTAACTTTCGCTCATTTTGAAGCCGTAAACCCAGTAAACATAGGTATTCATATTTTATTCTTCCCAAAGTGTAGTGGCAAAATAGCATATGCTAATTCAAAGAATGTAAATTTGATGCGGGTTTCAGCTAACTGAGATGTCAAAGTCAGGAAAAAATATCGTTCAATTAATGTAGGGCTCGAGCTCATTATGACCTGGAAATAATGAAGGGATAGGAAAACCTGTTTTTATTCTGTTCTAATTCCTTAAAACCGGACTTCAAAAATCTGAGGAACGTCAGTAAAATGTGTGTAAATCAGTTCAAGATTACTCTCAAAGGTATCAGACCACCAATCTGGCGGAGAATACAAGTACCAGAAACTTATACCTTTTGGGACTTACATATTGCTATCCAGGATGCTATGGGTTGGACAGACACTCATCTTCATGAATTTGAAATGGTATTCCCTTCTACAGGGGAGAAAGTGAGGATAGGAGTTCCCAGCGAAGATGATGAGGCTTTTGGGCAAAAAATTATTCGCGAAGAAAAACAGAAGATTGCTAACTGGTTTTCTATAGAAAACCAGTTAGCAAATTATATTTATGATTTTGGAAATGACTGGGAACATAAAATAGAGTTAGAAAAAATACTTCCTCGAGATAAGGATGTCAAATATCCTGTATGCATAGCCGGTAAAAGAGCCTGTCCTCCTGAAGATTGTGGAGGTGTATGGGGGTATGAAGAATTTTTGGAGGCTATAAGAAATCCTGAGCATGAGGAACACAGCACAATGTTAGAGTGGGTTGGCGGAGAGTTCGACTCTGAATATTTTGATCCCGAAGAAATTCTATTTGAAGACCCTGATGAATGTCGAAAATATTTATAGTAATAACAATATAGACAATGGCAAAGAAGAGACGAGAGATTTCATAAAGGAAGCAGAGGAATTATTAGTTGATGCAGAGAATGACCTGAATAGGGGAGATTATAAGTCTTGTTTTTCGAAAAGTTATCAGGCTATGGTCTTTTCGCTGAAGGCATTACTGAACTTGCTCGAGAAACGTTTGGAGAAAACAGAAGCAGAAATGCTTAGCCGAGAAGTAGAAAACAAGTTTGAGGACATACATAACCAAATATTGCTCATAGGCCAGGAGACAGACTTCGCATCAAACGAGAAAAAAGTAAAAGAGTTTTTGAAAGTAGTAGGTGATTTTGTTCAAAATTTAAAGAATCGTTTTAAAACTTTCTCTTTTCCTGCTTGATGGCTATATGCTAAAATAGTTAAGTAGATGCGCTAAAAGGAGGTCAGGGCTAAAATGAAAGAGCAAACTCGGACTTTAACTTATTCAGCTATGGCTACTGCATTAGTGGCAGTTGCTACCATGAGCTTGCAGATTCCCATTCCTCAGACTCGAGGATACATAAATCTGGGAGATACTTTAATCTTCGTTTTTGCCTTGCTCTGGGGAGCTCGGGTAGGAGCCATAGCCGGGGGATTAGGTTCTGCTCTGGCTGATATTTTAACCGGGTATGCTCATTGGGCTCCATTTACTCTAATAATTAAAGGAATAGAAGGTTTGTTGGTAGGCTTATCGAGAGAGAAAAAACCTCTTCAGCGATTGCTGTTTTTAGCCCTTGCTGGTTTAGAAATGGTAGGGGGATACTTTTTAGCCGGAACTTTACTTTATGGAGCAGGGGCAGCGTTAGTAGAAATTCCCGGAAACCTTGTGCAAGCGGGAAGCGCTGTTCTTTTATCCTCCCTTTTGGTGTATGCTGTCCGCAAAGCGGAAAAATCTATTGTTAACCATATTTAATTCCTTTCCTGGTCTATCTGGTAAAGGACTTCTTTTTCTACTTCGGGCAAAGACTGTAAAAAGCGGTGCACTAATCGGGGGATATCCTGATAGGTTTTCCCTTCAAAACGCAAAGTGTAAGCAGGTTCGGTCACCGATTTACGAATCATTGCCCATCCTTCTTCCCATTCCACTTTTATCCCATCCAGCCGGGATATTCTTCCTTCAGAAAGAGAACGCTCCAGAATAGAGAGCAAATTTTCTCTTCCTCGAGTGGTAATTCGGATATCGGGAGTAACGTGAGGTTGAGGAAAAGTTTTTATTATTTGCGAAAGGGGGGCTGATTTTTGGGAAAGATGGTGCAAGAATAAAGCTGTTGCATACAGCCCGTCATCTCTTTTTAATTCTCGGAAAAAATAATGACCACTGATTTCTCCTGCCATAAAGGCGTTTTCCTGAAGGAGACGGTTTTTGATATAGGCATGTCCGGAACGCTCAGGGATAGGTATTCCCCCCAGTCTCTTTACTTCCTGGGGAACAATTTGAGAACATTTGAAGTCGTAAATAAATTTTTCTCCTGGAGAAAGGCAAGGTAAAAGATTACGAAGAAAAAAAATCATCCCTTCTTCTCCTGCTAATACTTTTCCTTCATCGTCTACAAAAACCACTCGATCTCCATCTCCGTCAAAAGCGATCCCCAAGTTGGCTTTCTCTTCTCTCACTTTTTGTGAGAGGACCTTTAAGTTACCTTTTTGAGAGGGGTTGGGAGAACGGTAAGGGAAGGCCCCATCTTTTTTACAAAAAAGCGGGATTACTTCATAACCCAAATTCCTTAAAAAAAGAGGGGCAAGATCAGAATAACATCCACTACCACAATCTACTGCCACTCGTAAGGAACGCGAAGGGGGAGGTGTCAGGGAAGAGATAAAATCGAGATACTCCTTATCCAGGTTTTGAAAAAACCGACTTCCTCCTTGGCCTGCTCGAAACTTTTTTTCTTCTACTTTTTTAGCCAGGTTGGAGATATCCTGAGGAGTAGGAGGAAGGTTACCCCAGGTGATTTTAAATCCGTTATACTCAGGAGGATTGTGAGAAGCAGTAACCATAATACCTCCTTCCCCTTTGAGTTTGTCTACGGCAAAATAAAAAAGAGGAGTGGGAACGATTCCTAAATCTACCACTTTAGCTTCACTTTCTAAAAGTCCCTTGATGAGTGCTTCTCGCAATAAAGGGGTACTTTCTCGCACATCTCCTCCGACTACTACGGTAGAAGCCAAAGGAAGTGACGAAGCAAAAGCTCTCCCAATGAGATAAGCTTTTTCTTCGTTGATTTCCCCAGGAAAAATTCCTCTGATATCGCAATCCTTAAAAATACTCATTTAGTTTACCCTTAATATTCCTCTTTTTATAAGATCATTAGTTGTTTCCATTACTGCGTCTTTGGCTGAATAACAGCAAGAAAAATTTAAAAGCTCTTGGGCTTTTGCCATGGACACACAGCAACCTTGCCGAACATGTTGGGCAGCCTCTTCGGGATAACTAAATTTCTCACTATATTCTTCCAGGGAAATATTTTGGAAGTAAAACTCTCTCCCAAAAAGAGAAGCGAAAAATTGTCCTAATCCAAAAAAAGTCATTGCTTCCGAAGCCCCGCAGTTAAAGCTCTCTCCAACAGAATTTTTTTCTTTCTCTATAGCACGCAGAAAAAGACGAGCCACATCTTGAGGATGGACATGGTGGAGGGTAGAAAACCCTCCATCTAAAAGATAAATTGCTTCTCCATCAATTATTTTTTGCAAGGTTTCTGGATTATGGTCTCCAAAAGGTGTAACAAAGGTCTTTCCTGGGCCGGTGATATGCCCCGGATGAATGATAGTGGCTTTGATTTTACCTTCTCTGGTAGCTTGCAAAAGTTTTTCCTCTATTATAACTTTCTTGTTGGCATAATCGTTTTCAGGAAGACGAGGAGCACTTTCAGGAGTAGGAATTACTTTAGTTTTACCATATACCCATACCGTACCACAGGAAAGGAGATGGATATCTTTCCCGGTCAAGGATTCTATAAGGTTTTGAGCGCTTTCAGGCTCAAAGCAGATTATATCTACTATAATGTCCGGTTTTATTTCTGCTATTAGTTCTGACCAGTGTCCGGTTTTTTCATCTTTTTCTCGGTCCACCTTTACCATTTTTACTTTCTTCCCCCAGAAATTTTCAGGGTAAGGCGTGGTTTTTCCACGAGAAAATACCACTACTTCGTAGTCTCTGGCTAACAAAGAGGGAACCAGATAACCACCGATATGACCCGTGCCTCCTATTATTATGACTTTTTTCTTTCTCATGTTTTACCTCCAATGTCTTTACTTTGTTATTCTATCTCTTTATAGTTATATCTGGAAGAGATTTAATGAAAAAAATAATTAAAAATTGGAAAGGAGAAAAAATTATGGAAGAATCCTGGAAAGAAAAGCTAAAAGAAGCGCCTATTTCCCGGATAATGAAGGTGGCTTATGAAAATCGGGTTTTGATTCCAGCCTTTAACGTAGCTTATCTTCCCATGGTAAAAGCTATTATGAGAGCCTTGGAGGAACTGGAAACTTTTGCTCTCTTAGAGGTTTCTCGTCCTGATATCACCCGTTTTGGAGCAGAGAGTCTTCGGGCAGTAAAAGAAGAATACGACCACCATGGAGACCTCGCTCTTTCTCGACTTCACCAGGACCATGTCCCAGTTATCGACGAAGAAGGAAAAGAAGTGGATTGGAAAGCACTGATTGAAGAAGCCCTTGCTTTAGGATATCACTCAGTGATGATCGATGGTTCTCGCTTATCGCTGGAAGAAAATATCCGAGTTACCCGGGAAGTAGTAGCTCTGGCTCACTCCCAAGGAGTTGCAGTAGAAGCGGAATTAGGCTCGGTTTTAGGACATGAGAAAGGACCGCTACCTCCCTATGAAGAACTTTTTCGGAGTGGCCAAGGTTTTACTTCCCCAGAAGATGCAAGACACTTTGTTCAGGAAACCGGGGTGGATTGGCTATCAGTAGCTATTGGTAATATTCATGGGGCAATTACCGGTGCGGCTAAGGACCAAAAAAAAGTGGAGGCTCGCCTGAATATTGAACACCTACAGCGAATTGCTCAGCTAACTGGAATTCCGCTGGTCCTCCATGGAGGTTCGGGAATTAAGAAGGAATATGTTTTAGAAGCGATTAAAAACGGTATTACCAAAATTAACGTAGGGACAGAAGTTCGCCAGGCTTACGAAAAGGGTCTGGGAAAAAATTCTATAGTGAAAGAGGCCCAGGAAGAAACGGTAAAAAGAGTTAAAGAGTTGATAACTGATTATTATGAAATAAAAGGTTCAGCTCATATTCTTTCCAAAAATCTATAAAAAGGAGAGTAAAAAATGAACTATCCTCATCTTTTTTCTCCAGGTAAAATTGGAAAGGTAGAAATTCCTAATCGAATCGTTATGCCTCCCATGGCTACTAACTTGGGAAGTGCTTTTGGAGAGGTGACCCCGGAGCAGGTGGAGTATTATCGCCGCCGGGCAGAGGGAGGAACAGGTTTAATCATCATTGAAAATGTCCAGATAGATATGTATGAAGGAAGAAGCCTGGTGGCTCAAATTGCTATAGACAGCGATAAATTTTTACCTGGTCTTCGCACCTTAGCAGAGGCTATCCACAATGAGGGGAGCAAAACTTTCCTGCAAATTCAACACGGAGGTAGACAATGCACCATTTCTTCTACCGATGGTTTGCAGCCAGTAGCTCCTTCTGCCGTTGCCTCTCAGTTTATGCAAATAGTACCTCGAGAATTGACCAAAGAAGAAATCAAAAAATTAGTTAACAAATTTGCCGAGGGAGCTCTCCGTGCTAAAATAGCCGGATTTGATGGGGTGGAAATTCATGCGGCTCATGGTTATCTAATTGCCGAATTCCTTTCTCCTTATTCTAATAAGCGAACTGACGAATACGGAGGAAGTCTGGAAAATCGAATGCGCTTCCTGGAAGAAATCATTCAGGAAACAAGAAAATTGACCGGAGAAGATTTTGCTTTAGGGGTAAGACTCAGCGTAGATGAATTTTTACCTGGTAGCTTAAAGCTGGAAGAAACTCGAGAGATGGCTCGTGTACTTGAAGCAAAAGGTATTAACTATCTGCATGTTACTACTGGTAACTATGATTCCATAAGTACTATTATAGAACCTATTAATTTTGAAGAAGGTTGGCGAGTATATTTAGCCGAAGAAATTAAAAAAGTGGTTTCAATTCCGGTTATTACCGTAGGTGTTATTCGTCATCCGGAAATGGCTGACAACATCGTTGCTCAGGGCAAAGCCGATTTTGTAGCTATTGGCCGAGGTTTGATCGCTGATCCTGAATGGCCCAAAAAAGCCAAAAGTGGAAAGATAAAAGATATTAACCGTTGCATAAGCTGTAATGTGGGCTGTATCGGAGAACTTTTAGCCAACGGCAAAGTTCACTGCGCAGTAAACCCTTGGGCCGGTAGAGAATTCTTATGGGGAGAAGTAAGACCTGCCGAGAAAATTAAAAAAGTGGTAGTCGTAGGAGGAGGACCAGGAGGGATGGAAACAGCTCTCCTTTCTGCCCAGAGAGGACACGAGGTAATTCTAATAGAAAAAGAAAAAGAATTGGGAGGGCAAATGACTCTTGCTGCTCGACCCCCTCATAAAGAAAAAATTATCTGGTTTAAGGAGTATCTGGAAAACGAATTATCTAAATGGGGGGTAAAAATAGAAACTGGAAAGGAAGCAGATGCAAACTACGTTTTGTCTTTCTCTCCTGAGGCGGTTGTGGTTGCTACCGGCGGTCAACCGATAATTCCCGACGCTTGGCAACTGGACCCCTCGGTAGCTACTACCGCCTGGGATGTTTTACGAGGTACAGTAAAAATAGAGGGCAAACAGGTAGTGGTTATCGGCGGAGGGATAGTTGGTTGTGAAGTTACTGCTTTCCTGGCAGAACAAGATAACTGGGTAACCTTGGTAGAAATGCTACCGCAATTAGCTTATGATGCAGAGATTATCACTCGGCTTGAGATCTTAAAGGAATTAAACAAAGAAAACATCAAAACTATGACCCAGACTAAGTGTCTTGATGTGCAGGGAAGCAAAATTGTCTACCTATGTGAGGCCGATCCCTCCAACTCAGAGATTCAGGGTGATTACCTGGTTTTTGCCTTGGGAACCCGTCCGAACCGGGGGTTATACGAAGCCCTACAAGATAAAGTGCCAGAAATTTACCTGGTAGGGGATGCTAAAAGTCCTCGTAAGATTTACCAGGCTGTTTTAGAAGGAGCAGCTGTAGCTCGTCGCTTGTAAAATTCTAAGGGCTGGTGAACACTAATTGCCAGCCCTTAGAAGATAAAACTCGATAATAGTTATTTTCTTCTAATTTTTTTCTGAAAAAACCTAATACTTAGCCAGCAATATAAAAATATTGCTAAAACCAGAAAATAATGAATGGGGAAAAAGGACAAGTTTGGCATTTAAATAAAGAACAAGCCCAGGTAAAAGAAACTGGTTTTGTCGAGCTTTTATTAGTAAGCTTGGTGGGAGTAGTTTTGTTAATCTCTCTTGCTTTGATAAGAGAAGTAATTCTCCACCGACGGGTGGTTGATGCCCACGTCGAAAAAGTTAAAACTGAATACCAAACCGAGGGGGTGTTGGTAGAAGCCATCAGTTATCTGGAAAAACAAAAACCTGACTTTGAAGGAGAGAAAAGTTCCACTTTTGCCCCGGATTTTTCTTTTATTGTAGGCGATGAGAAAATAACTGTAATGCAGAACGGGAGGTCACTTTTAGAAGCTCAATTCACGTGGGAAGAGAATAAAATAAAGATTACCAAAGTAGAGAGCTGGTATAATTTGCCTTATTCAAGATAACTGGAAAAGAAACCCAGGGAAACAAGTGTTATAATTGAGGCTGGATGGCTTTGACGGAAAAGGAGTAGTTTTGTATGCAAAAACTTTTTGTATCTGGAGAAGGTAATAGGTCTTACCCGGTTTTAGTAGATAAAGCCCTTTTTACCTCTTCTAAATGGTTAGAGAAAGATAGATTTCCTTCCTTACGGGGGACAATTGTCACGAACTCAAAAGTAAAACCTCTTTATGGGCAAAGGCTCCTATCTTTTTTTACCGATTTAGGATTTTCTTTAGATATGATTACCATCCCGGATGGAGAAATCCATAAAAACCTGGCTACCGTAGAAGAAATATATCATCAATTGATTAAATTAAATCTGGATCGCAAAAGTTTCCTTCTCAGTTTAGGAGGAGGAGTTATTACCGATATCACCGGTTTTGTTGCTTCTACTTTTTTACGAGGGATTGCTTATTTTCAGGTTCCCACCAGCTTGTTGGCTCAAGTAGACAGTTCTATTGGCGGTAAAACCGGAGTTAATCTACCCGAAGGGAAAAACTTAGTTGGTACCTTTTATCAGCCTGGTATGGTTTTGGTAGATGTATCTTTTTTAAAAACCTTGCCCGAGCGGGAGTTTCGGGAAGGATTGGCGGAAGTAGCAAAAACTGCTTTTCTGGTAGGGAACGAATTTTTAGACTTTTTAACTAAGGTAGGAGAAAATATTGAAAAAGATCAGCTAAACATCATGGAAGAAGTAGTTTTCCGCTCTCTTCTTTTCAAAAAAGAGATAGTAGAGAAAGACGAAAAAGAAACTGGTCTGCGAAAAATTTTAAACTATGGCCATACTATTGGTCACGCTTTGGAGCAGAGCTTGGGGTACGGAGTGCTCCGCCATGGGGAGGCGGTGGCAGTGGGCATGGTGGGAGAAGCTATCATCGCCCGGGAAATGGGGTTGGCTCCACCCGATTTATGTTCTTCACAGATTAGCCTTCTGCGAGCGTTGAAATTGCCCACCCAGCTCGAAGCTAAGATTAACTGGGTTAAATTTAAATCCGCTCTTTTTCAAGATAAAAAAAAGGAGGGAGGAGAGGTAAAATTTTCTCTCCTGAAAGATTTTGGTTATCCGCTACTTGAAGTAAAAGTAAAAGAAGAGGTAATAGTTTTTGCACTTTCTCAAATTTGCGAGGGGGTGGAATAGATGAAACTTTTATACTTATTTGGGCCTAACTTAAACTTATTAGGAGAAAGAGAAGCAGATATTTATGGAAGTATGACTTTGAAGGAAATTGAAAACCTGGTAAAGCAGGAAGCGGAAAAAAGGGGAATAGGGGTAGTGTTTTTTCAGTCCAACAATGAAGGAACCATTATTGATAAAATCCATCAAACCAGAAAAGAAATAGATGGAATAATAATAAATCCTGGTGCGTTAGCTCACTATAGTTTGGCTATTAGAGATGCGATTGAGGCGGTTCGAGTTCCTACAGTGGAAGTCCACATGTCGAATATTTTCGCCCGAGAGGAGTTTCGTCATCACTCGGTAATTTCTCCGGTTTGTAGAGGGCAAATAACTGGTTTCGGTTATTTAGGATATCTTTTGGCTTTAGATTTTTTTGATAAGACTGGGAGAATCCAAAAAAGATGAAAATCTACCGGCAAAGATTGAAAAAAATTTCAAACATCATTGAGAAAGAAGAAGCCTTACCGCTTTTAGTAGTAAGCGGAAGTAACCTTTTTTATTTAACTGGTTTTAGCGGATCCTCTGGTTTTCTGGTGATTTTTCCCCAATCTCCACCGGTTTTTCTCTGTGACGGGAGGTATTCTACTCAAGCTCGTCAGGAAATTATTCAAGAAGTGGTAATTCAAGAATTTTCCGGCCAAGTTTCTTTGGCTCTTTCCCAATTACTTCATCAGTCCGGGTTTTCCGATATTTTAGTAGAAGAGGGCCTGCCTCTAAAATTTTTCTTCAAATTGAAAGAGAAAGGGATTAACCCAAAAATGGCTCCTCCCTGGATTGAGAACTTACGCCAAATTAAGGAGCAGATGGAGTTAGAAAAAATTAAAAAAGCAATCCGTCTTTCAGAAGAAGCCTTTACTAAGGTGAGACCTCTTTTTCGTCCCGGAGTTACCGAGAGGGATATTGCTATTGAAATTGACTATCAAGTTAAAATTTTAGGAGCAGAAGAAAGTGCTTTTCCTACTATTGTAGCCGCTGGAGAAAATTCGGCTTTGCCTCATGCCCAACCAAGAGGAAGGGCGTTGAAAGAAGGGGATTGGGTAATAATAGACTGGGGAGCTCGATTTGAAGGCTATTGTGCTGATATTACCCGGACAGTTCCAGTAGGTAAAGTTACCGACCAGTGGTTTAAAGATAGTTTCCCTTTAATATTAGAAGCTCAAAGGTTGGCTCAAAACCAGCTAAAAGAAGGAGTTACAACCAGAGAAGTAGACAAGATGGTTCGTCAGTTTCTTGACAAAAATGGTTTAGGACAGTATTTTAGCCATGCCTTAGGTCACGGAATTGGCATTCAAATTCATGAAGAACCTTCACTCTCTTCGATAAGTGAAGAGATATTGAAAGAAGGGATGGTAATAACTATAGAGCCTGGAGTATACCTGCCAGGAAAGGGAGGTATCCGGGTCGAAAACGACCTGGTGGTGGAGAAAGAAGGATGCACTCTTCTCACCCGGTTGGAAGAAAAACTGGAAAATTTATAACTGATTTAAGGGAGGAACAATATGCCCGATTATATTTCTAGCAACGATCTTAGAGTAGGCACTTGTATTGAATTAGAAGGGAACCTATACGTAGTTACCTCTTTTCAACATACCAAGGTTGGTAAATGGGGGGCTTTGGTTAAAACTAAACTGAAAGATATAAATACCGGTTTGATAGTAGAAAACAGTTTCCGAGCAGGAGAAAAAATCGTCCGGGCGGTTTTGGAAGAACGTAAAGCCCAATACATGTATCAAGATGCTCAGGGATACCATTTTTTAGATTTGGAAACTTATGAGGAAATCGTTTTATCTGAAGACTCGGTGGGTGAAAGTAAAAATTTCCTCACTGAAAATTTAGAGGTGGAAATTTTAAAATACGGTGATCGATTTATTGCTATAAATATTCCTCTTTTTGTGGAATTAGAGGTGGTGGACACCCCTCCTGGTTTGCGGGGGGATACTGCTTCCGGGGGGTCTAAGCCAGCCACTCTGGAAACCGGGCTGGTAATTCAAGTCCCTTTATTCGTAACCAAAGGGGATAAGGTAAAAATAGATACCAGAGAAGGGAAATACTTAGAGAGGGTCCAATAAATTGACAAAAGGAGCACAAATCAATATCCTCGAAGGAAAGGTAAACTATTCCTTAAAAGTATTGGAGAAAATCATTAAACAAAACGTGCCAAAAGTTCGGGGAGTAGAAGGTCTGGATCAAAGCACGGACGAAGGAATACGAATAGAATCAAAAAAAAACGTGCTCTCTCTTCGATTATATGTGGTTTTAAATTTGGAAAGAAGAGTTCCGGAAGTGGCATGGGATTTGCAGAAACACCTGAAAGATATCCTTGAGAAAAAAATGGGATTAAGAGTCGAGAAAATAGATATTTATGTAACCGCGTTTTCCTATTCTAACCCAGCCGATTCTTCTCCGATTTTTTCGCCTCGAACTAATTTTGGGGGTTAGCTATGAGGAGAAAGGTGCGGGAAGTAGTTTTGCAAGTTCTTTTCCAAAAAGACTTGCGGGGTTTAAAAGTAAAAGATATTATTCCCACGGTTACTGTTATCTCCCAGTGGGATAAAGAAGATCAAGACTTTTTTTTGCAACTGGTACGAGGAGTCGAAAAAGAGATAGAATTTATAGATCAAGTTTTGTCTTCCTGCACCCAACGGTGGCCGCTTAATAGAATGGCTAACGTTGATCGCAATATTTTAAGGTTGGCTGCTTTTGAAATGATTTTTCTGCCGGAAATACCGGTAGGGGTTTCTATCAATGAAGCGGTTGAGTTGGCCAAAAAATATGGTACTGAGTGGTCGGGAAAGTTTATTAACGGAGTCTTAGGACGATTGGCAAAGATGCTTGAAACTAATAAGATTTCCGGCAACAAGGGGGAGGGCTTCCTTTATAACCCCCAAAAGGAGAAAAACTAAAAACTGAAAGGATAGGCGGACAGGTTTTCATTGTCATCTGGTGCTGCGAGGCAGCATGAGAGGTCTATCCCGGAAAGGAAATAATATGATTCAGTACTTAGAGCAAAATGCCAAATTGGTAGATAGCTATTTAGAAGAAAAGTTAACTTGGGAAAAAGCCCCTTCAATCTTGGTAGAAGCTATAAAATATGGAACTTTGGGCGGTGGCAAAAAAGTGCGTTCTTCGCTCCTTTTTGCCACCGGTAATGCCTTTGGAATAGAAAGGAAAGAGCTTCTCCCTTTGGCAGGAACACTGGAGATGGTTCATTCTTTTTCTTTAATCCATGATGACTTACCTTGCATGGATAACGATGATTTTAGAAGAGGTAAACCCAGTCTCCACAAGGCTTTTGGCGAGGCGCTGGCGGTATTGGCCGGCGACGCACTTTTAGTAGAGGGAATCAGTCTGACAATAAGAGATGCGAATTTTCTTTCTCATTTTGGTTCAGAAAAAATTTTGCAATCGATCCAAATTTTGCTTGAAGCTTTAGGGGTAGAAGGAATGGTAGGGGGTCAGGTTCTGGATATTGAAGGGGAAGGTAAAAAGGTGAGTCAGGAACAGATTTTAGAAATATACCGGCTAAAAACTGCCTGCCTGATCCGAGCTGCTATTCTTTGTGGAGCTATCCTGGGGAATGCTTCCTCCCAAGAGCAAGAGCGACTGGATAAATTTGGTTGGCTTATCGGGGAATGTTTTCAGCTAAAAGATGACATTTTGGACCTAACTGGAGAAAGCGAACAGTTAGGTAAAACTATTGGCAAAGATTTACTTCAAGATAAAGCTACCTTAATTAAAGTTAAGGGGTTGGATTCAGCTCAAGCAATCTTAAAGGAGAAATTTACCCAGGCTAAATCCTTGTTGCCGGATGAAGATCGATATCAACTTTTACTGGGTCTGGCTAAATTCATAGTGGAAAGGGAACGCTAAAGATGAAGAGAAGCGGGAAGAGCAAAACTCGCTTAGATGAATTGTTAGTAGAAAGAGGATACTGTCCAAGCCGAGAAAGAGCCAAGCGAATGGTTATAGAAGGCAAGGTTAAAATACCAGGCTACTCTAAGCCGGTAAAACCCGCTAACTGTTTTGACCCGGATGTTACTATCCAATTGGTTGAGGCACCTCCCTATGTAAGTCGGGGAGGGGAAAAATTGGAAAAGGCACTTCGAGAATTTTCTTTGGACCCTGCCGGCTTAGTCTTTGCCGATATTGGAGCTTCTACTGGGGGGTTCACCGATTGTCTCCTGCAACACGATGCCTCCCGGGTATACGCAATCGATGTAGGATACGGCCAGCTCCATGAAAAAGTGCGATCTGACCCCCGGGTGGTGGTTCGAGATCGAACTAACGCTCGTTACCTGACCCCTGATGATTTTCCCGAGCTCATGGATGGAGTGGTAGTAGATGTTTCTTTTATCTCGCTTCGCCTTTTATTTAGTCCCATTTATCAGATTTTAAAGCCGGGAGGGGTTTTGTTGACTTTGATTAAGCCTCAATTTGAGGTTGGTAAATCTCAAGTAGGGAAAAGGGGGATAGTGAAGAGAAAAGAGCTTCATTGTCAGGTTCTAAACCAGATAGTTGAAGCCGCCAATGAAAATTCATTTGTGCTCAAGGGGTTGGCCTTCTCTCCTCTTACAGGAGCTAAAGGAAATATCGAGTTTTTAGCTTACTGGAGAAAAGCGAAAAGGGAATGTTGCCCCGAAAGAGAGTGGGGTGAGATTATAGCTCAGTTAGTAGAAGAAACTCACCGTAATTTTGGAGTTTAAAAATGGAAAAATGGTGGCAAATTGGTCTTTTTTTACTAATCTTCTCTTTAGTAGTAGTCTGGGTTACAATAAAATTCAGTCAAAAAATCAAAGCAAGAAAATTACATAAATTAGTCTCTCAAGGTAGAAAAGCAGAAAGAGAAGCGGTTTCTTTTCTCCAACAAAAAGGATATCAGATTTTGCAAGAGCAAGTAGAGAAAAATTTTTTTCTTAGAGTTGACGGTCAAAAAGTGAAGTGTAATGTGCGAGCCGATTTTTTAGTTAAAAAGGGGAGAAAGTTGTTTGTAGCTGAAGTAAAAACCGGCCATCAAGCTACTAACTATACTCGGCCAACGGTAAGGAGGCAATTGTTGGAGTATTACTGGGTATACCAAACTAAAGGTGTTTTATTGGTCGATGGCGAAAATTGGCAAATTCGGCAAATTGATTTTCCACAATCATCCAAAAAGGTTAATCGGTTAGAGATATTTATTTGGAGTTCGGTTTTTCTACTAATTGGGTTTGTTCTTAGCCAATGGATAACAATCTAATTAAAAAAATTCATATCTTTATCAAAAAGGATAACCCACGGGTTAGAGAAAAAGCTTTAGAATTAAACAGTTTTTTTTCTTCCTGGGGGGTGAAGAGCGAAATTATCTCGCACAAAGAAGAGCTGGAAAAGTCTGACCTTTTGCCGGATATGGTTTTTGTCTTGGGAGGCGATGGAACCTTTCTTTTAGC
>JASGLU010000077.1 GCA_030156825.1 Candidatus Atribacteria bacterium
TTTTAAGGTCTAAATATATTTCTTCTTTGTTCATGGTATACCTTTAATATAATTTTTGGTATATCAGTAAAATACCAGAGATGTAAGAATATGTCAACCAGCTTTCATTGCCTGAATTATGCTCCAAGAAGCTTCTATTTTCAATTTTAGCCCAAAACAGCATAATCTCGTCTCTGGTTAACTTACTTAATAATATTACACTGACACTATAGTATTTTAAGCTACATATAAAACACAAACTCTCTGTGTGACTCTTTTTATTACTGTTTTATAGCTCCTGCTGTCATTCCTTGAACAATGGCTCGTTGGAGCATCCAAAACAATATCATCACAGGTATCGCAGTTATTACAGATGCTGCCATAACCCCTCCCCAAGGGGTTACATCGCCTGAGATAAGGCTGAGAAAACCTATAGATAAAACTTTTTTATGTTCATAAGTAATAAAAGTCAAAGGATAGATTACATTGTCCCATCCAAGGATAAAACAGTAAATAGCAGTTGCTACTAACCCGGGTGAAGCCAATGGTAGCGTTATACGTCGAAAAGCCTCAAGACGGGTACACCCATCTATCATAGCGGCCTCCTCGAGTGAAGGTGGAAGGCCAAGAAAATACCCGCGCAACATCCAAATAGAATAAGGAAGAGAAAATGTGCAGTAGACAATAATCAAAGATGTTAAAGTGTTGTAAAGGCCCAATCTACTGACTAAAATGAGAAGCGGAATAAGAAGAATCATTTGCGGAAACATGTAAACGTATAGAATCCCTTGGGCGATAGACTCTTTGTGTCGATATTTAAAACGGGTTAGGCTATATGCTGCTGGAATAGCGATGACTAGACTGACCAAAGTTGAAATTCCAACCACAACAAAGCTGTTAACCATGTTATCACGGAATTTTATATGAGAAGCATACTTCAATGAATGCCAAATATTTTTGTAATTTTCAAAGCTAATCGACTGGGGTAATAGAGAAATTTCTTTACTCATAAAGTCTAGTGGTGATTCAATAGACGTCTTTATCATCCAGTATACAGGAAAATCGATTATGACTATCAAAACCAACACAATTAATGCAAAACCGACTTTAGAGATACGTTTTTTCCAAGACCAACCAATGCCCATTTCTATTCCTCCACCTTTTGTAACTTAGCAAAGAAGTATAGGAACACCGCTAAAATAGCGAGTGTCATTACCGCTAAGGCAGCAGCGTAATCATACCTCATTCCAACAAAACCGTACTCGTAAGCCAGTGTATTCAGAATATGCGTGCTGTTTGACGGCCCCCCTTTAGTCATAAGCCAAACCACATTGAACGCATTAAATGTCCAAATCACGCTGAGAATTATAGCAGTAATCAGAACGTAACGCAGGCTAGGAATGGTTATATAAAAGAATTTCTGAAGCCCATTAGCTCCATCTACCTCTGCCGCTTCGTATAGCTCACCTGGAATATTCTGTAAACCAGCAAGAATCATAGTCATAAAAAGGGGATAACCTTTCCAAATACCGACGACCAGTACTGCCGCTAACGCCCATTGTTTATCCCCTAAAAAGATTATGGGTTGGGATATTATATTTAGTCTCTGGAGTAAGAAATTTACAACCCCATCCTCAGCAAACATCCAGCGCCATGTTGTAGCTGCAGATACCATTGGAATTATCCACGGAAGGATGAAAAGCCCGCGTACGACACCACGTCCCCAAAATTGCTTGTTCAAAATAAGGGCTAATATCATGCCAATAATCATTTTGCCAGCAGTACCCACTAAAGCATATATTGCTGTATTCCTAAGAGTGATTGGAAAGCGGCTATCAGTGATTACCTTGATGTAGTTTGTGAACCCTACCCATGGGTGGTCGGGATAAACGGCATGCCACCTTAGAAAGCTGATTATAATTGAATAAATAAAAGGATAAGCAATTACGATGAGCATTACAATAATGGCGGGCATGAGAAGTAGAGCTCCCAACCGCGTTTCTTTTTGCATCATGGTCAATCTAGGACCTCCGTGATTCTCCATATGATATACCTCCTTTGATGACACCAATGTTGCTTAATCAATCCTGGTATCCGCGGTTGCGGATACCAGGATTGATTAACTACCTTTCTTCAAGCATTTCAAGAACCCTCTTTTCTATTTCCTTAACCGCATCTTCTGGACTCCAGTCATCTACGGAAATGCGAGTCAAGGCATCATCGTAAACAAACCCATTATAAACAGCAAGAGCCACAGTAATAAGTTCTGGAGAAGGGACTCCCGGGTATTCGGGCCCAACAAAGTACTTATTGTTTTCCACAAACATACGTTCTTGTTCACCTATCTCACTAAAGAATGGATCGGCCATTACGTTTAATAGAAGCGGTCCATAGTAACCAACACCCATAATTTTAAACATTTCTACTTGCGTGTTGGCTTTCAAAAGAAATTTAGCGAATTCTTTTGCTGAATCGGTATTGTCCGTTTTAAAGATAGTCATAGTATCTGGTGAACCAGAGTAAGTACGTAGACCTGTTTCTGGATGTGCTGGAGCAATAGTTACACCAATTTTATCGGCTAACTCAGGGTCATTTTCACGCACGTTCGAAATAACAGAGTTGGAATTTACTATAAACCCTACCGTACGATCCATGAAATACTTGTTGTTATCATAGCCATCCCAAGCGACAACACCTGGGGGCATAACGCCGCTTTTGTAGATATCTTTCATAAATTGGTAGGCTGCTACAGTTTGTGGTGAGTTAATAACAACTTCACCAGTTTGAGAGTCAAACAGATGACCACCAAAAGTAGTGATAACCGAAAAAGCATAGGCAGCCGAGTCTCCAAAGCCTTTACGGTTGTACTGAAAACCAGCACCATATTGGTCGATAGTACCGTCTCCGCTTAAATCCTTTGTTAGCTTCTTTGAAGTTTCAAGAACGTCGTCCCAAGTGTTGTAGGCATTAACGACCATACTGCCATCATCAAGTACGGTGGGATTTGGGTCCAAGCCAGCATCAAGGAGCCAGTCTTTCCAGTAGTGATAACCGGCGAGTCTCGCAAACAAAGGAATTTCCCACTGTTTCCCAAGGGGAGCCTGAAACATTGTTAAGGTAGCGGTTGGAAAATTGTCTCGACCTACCTCATCAATAACGGAAGAAACCTCTTCAACAACACCTAACCCTTGGAATTCCAAGCCGGGTCTGATATTCCAAATAAGGAGATCCGGATACTGGCCTGCCGATATACTAACAACCAGCTTAGTGTGAAGATCCTCAGTTGGAATTCGCACCATGTTTACTTTAATTCCTGTTTCAGCTTCAAACTCCTGTGCAGCCCAATCAAAGGCGTTCATGATTTCTGGAATGGGCGAATGAATTTGCCAAACCTCAATAGACGATGCTGCTAACGCAACGCTAGAGAGAACCACCGCAAAAACCAACAAACAAACAAAGATTTTCCTCATAGTTATTATCTCCTTTCGTTTATTTTCTAACGAACACCTAAATTAGGAACCAAAGTGATTTTACGGTCCTTTCACCTCCTTTCCTTGCTATAATTGACACGGTTAATTTCATCACCTTATCACCAACGAGGCTTTATGGGTAACCAACTACAGTTACGCTGCCGCATCTCAGTTATATCATCACGGCTTTCAATGGGATGCTGTTCGAAGTTTGCATGTAACGTGGCAACTTTTTCCCCATCGATGTCGATACCCAAGCCGGGACTTGTTGGAACATCCATTTTTCCATCCTTAATCTGCAACTTGCCTGTAGACAAGAGGCTATCTGATTCATTTACCCAGATGTAGTGTGTATCAGATGCATATATCAAGTTTGGAATAGTAGCAGCAAGATGGAGCATGGCAGCCATCGAAATATCTAGATGACTATTAGAGTGCATGGATACATCAAGTCCCAAAGTGTTACAGATAACCGCAAGGTGTTTGGATGCCCAGAGCCCACCCCAATGATGGTGGTCTAATAGGATGACATCAACGGCATTGGCTCGGACAGAGGCGGGAATATGGTCAAATTCGGTAACACACATATTTGTTGCTAAAGGTAAACGAATTAATTGTCTCAACCTTGCCATTCCCTCTATGCCATTTACTGGATCTTCGAGGTATTCCAAATCATCCGCTAAGGCTCTCCCTACCTGGACAGCTGTCGTTAAGGACCAAATCTGGTTAGGATCAAGGCGCAACTTTGCCTCAGGAAAAGCTGCGCGCAAACCTCGTATGGTTTCAATTTCCTCGGCTGGTTCGAGGACGCCACCTTTGACCTTCAAAGTAGTAAACCCGTGTTTATCAAACCAGTATTTAGCCTCCTTCACCATAGATTCTGTCGACAGATTTTCGTTATAGTTCTCATCGGCATAGTGATAGAACAAATAGCCAGATACTGTCACCTCGTCTCTTACACGTCCACCCAGGAGTTCGGATACGGAAATACCAAGAATTTTACCAGTCAGGTCAAGCATGGCAACCTCGTAGGCAGAAAAAACGTTAGGGGCAGCCCCATGCATTAGTAACTTAGCCCGTTCAATATTGGCAGGATCTTGTCCGAGAAGAACCTTTTTAAAGTGCTCTAAGCCTGAATAAACTTCGGTTCCACCGAGGGTTTCACCATAGCCAACAGCTCCACACTCTGACGTTAGCTTGACCAAATTGCGTACTGCATATTCCTCATGTACTCCTGTAGAGTTTCTGAGAGGAGGTTCCTTAAAAGCAACAGGAATAATATCTATATTCGTAATCTTCAATGTTTTTTCACCCTTTTTAAGTATTGATAGACATCAATATATACATATCCCTATCTTTGCGAACAGAGTGCTAAAACAATCCAAAGTGCGCTGTCTTAGCTCTCCTTCTGACGTAATGTTATTTGAGCCTAAGAGAACTTGAGCTACTCTTGGCACCAAGTATGAAAGCACACGGCTTATACGGGTGTACAGTTTCAACGAAATTACTCAGCATCCCAAGACCCACAAAACCTCTTTACCATATTCTTTCACCACCACCTTATATTTTTATTGCAGCGTTATAAACTATTCAAAAACTAACTAAATTTTCCCGAGGAACATCTATCTTTAGCTCGTGGGAAGAGACAAGAACTCAATTCCCATTTTCTATCTATTTTTTTCGCTCTTTCTGTGCCTATTTCGCGTATCTCTTTTGGCATAAAACCAAACTACATAGTTGTTTATATGTCTATTATTCTCCAGCAGGCAAATTGCCGAATCAACCATCAAATTTCTATAAAAGCACTCTGTGTGCTATGCATTACCGAGCTTATCCAATAAAAATAATTACAGCACATTCCCCCTTCCTAATACAGGAAACCACTCTCTATAAATGGAGTATGAATAGTTTGGCAGTAGTTGGTAATTCTCTTTCTATAACCTGTTTTTCGGGAGAAAAGCCTTTCTCTTGGAAAATTCTTCTTTTAGGGTCTAAACATATTCCTTCTTTACTCATGGTATACCTTTGATATGTTTCTTGGTATATCAATAAAATACCAGAAATGTAAAAATGTGTCAACCCATCGTGAGGCTATTTGAGTGAAAAACCCTCGAATTATATTAAAGGTTGTGTATGGCTAAATAAAACAGGTGGCGGTTCTCGGGGGGATTTAGAGATGATTGCCTTGATTTCTAAAAGGAAGATGAGTCAAGAAAAAAAGCAGATTAAGTAGAAATTGTCAAATAAAGTTAGGCCTCCCCCGGTTAGCTTTTGGACATCCTGGGTTGGTAGAAACAGCTGTTTTTCCTTCCTCAGTTAGTCTTTTTTGTTTTTTAGTTTTTAAATGTTTTTTATCTTTCAGGGGGTTGATAAGGGGGGCGAAGCCCCCATTATAGTCAGAGACATTCAGGAGTGACAGAAAAAAGCACCACCGGGGGAGAAAAATACCTCCCCCGGTTAGTTTTTGGTTAGTTGGTCTTTAATCTCTTTCGGAGATGATAGAAGGATCTATCTCTTTTTGGTTTTCATCTTCAGTGGTGAATTGGTTGGCCAGCGCCTGTAGTTTTTCTGCTAACTGGGAAAGGGACTCAACTGCGCTCCTTATCTCTTCCAAAGAGGCACTTTGTTCTTCGGTAGAAGCCGACACCTCTTCGGAAGAGGCAGCGTTTTCTTCGGCTACTGAGGCAATAGCAGAGATAGCCTGGCTGACGCTTTGAACGTTAGTTACGGTTTTTTTAATCAAGTCGGCATTGTCTTCGAGTAGGGTTGCCACTTCTTTTTCGCTGTTTTCAGTGTGTCTCAGGGTTTCTTCTGCCTGGTTGAAAGTTTCTTCTAACTGGGTAATACTTTCCCTCATTTTCTCGGCGGAGGCAATAATCTCACGGAAGTTTTGGTCCACCTCACCACTTTGGCTTACCCCGGTTTTTACTCGTTCTTCTGCCTGGTTCATTTTTTCCACCGCTTCCTGGGTATCTTTCTGAATTTCTCCGATTAAGCCGGCAATTTGTTGTGCGGCTTGCGCTGATTCCTCAGCCAGTTTCCTTACTTCTTCGGCCACTACCGCAAACCCGCGGCCGGCCTCTCCTGCCCGGGCGGCTTCAATGGCTGCGTTTAGAGCTAAGAGATTGGTTTGCTCGGCAATTCCGCTTATTAAGTCTACTATTTTTCCGATTTCTTGTGACCGGTTATCCAAAGTGGTAATAGATTGGGCCACCGCCTGGGTTCCCTGGGAAATAAGGTTGATGTTTTCCTCTAAAGTTTGAAGTAGTTTTTGCCCTTTTTCTGCCACTTCTCGGTTGGTCTGGGATTCTTGCTGGGTAATTTGGCTGGAGTTTCTAATTTCCGCCAGCGCTTTCTGATTTAAGGCTAAGTTTTTCTCCATCTCCTGTAAGAGGTTTAAGTTTCGCTGGATAGAGGATTGAATAGTTTCGGTTTCCTGAGTGATTTGCTGGGCCCGCTGGTTTACTTTTTCGATTTCCTCGCTTTGGTTGGTAGATCCTTGGGCAACCTGGGAGATGGTTTGGGCGATTTCCTGGGTGGCCTGGGCCACTTCTTCTATTGAAGAGGTAAGTTCCTGGGAAGAAGCAGCCAAGGTGGAAGAAGTACCAATCACTTGCTCGACCAGTTCCCGCAGGTTGTTTACCATTTTTTCAAAGGCCGAAGAAAGAACCCCTACTTCATCGTTGGTTTTGGCAAGTTTTTGCCTGGTGGCGATAGAGAGGTTACCGGACGCCACCTGCTCGGCCCAGCGAGTGAGTTGTCTGAGGGGAAAAACGATGGAACCAGAAACCTGGAGGGAGAAAAATATAACAAGAATTGCTGCTAAGAGAGAGATGATAATAATCAAGCGGCGCATAACTGTTATCGGTTCCATAATTTCAGCAAAAGGGAAAGTGGCCACCGCTCGCCAATCTTTAAAATTCTGGTCGGAGAAGTTTTGGTAAGTGGGGAGCTTACTGAAGGTCACTATTTTATCCACCCCCTCAAAGAGGTAGCGGGTGGTTCCCTGTTCTTCTCTCAGGGGCTCAACCAAGAAGTCAAGCCCTACCTGGGACATGGTTTTACCGATGATTGATGGGTCTGGATGCATTATCACCCGAGTGGAGGTTACATCATAAACGTATACATACCCGGTTTCTGCCAGTTGAATCCCTTTTATAATCTCAGCAGATATAGCTTCTGGGTCTAACCTCAGGCTGACCACTCCCACAAGGCGACCTCCTTCATCCAAAACCGGAGCTGAAGCGTTGATTATATTGATTCCCAGGTCGATTGATTCGCGAAGGTCGCTCAGGTGAGGCTCCCGGGTGTTAGAGACGGCCTGGAACCATTCGGTTTGGCTTTTGTCTGCTCCCAGATTTTTCCCGTCGGAGTCGGCAATTTGCACCCCATCGGTATCCACTAAGGAAGCGGTAAGATAAATTGGGTAGCGCCTTACCATCTCAGCTAAAACTTCGGACTTTTTTTCCGGGCCAACCTCTTCTTGCAGAATATAATAGTTCTGACTTAAGCTCTGGGCGTGTTCTATCGCCTGGTTCAGGATAAGGGCTAAGGATTCTCCGATTTGAGCAGTTAAAAGAGAATCTCCGGCAATTTCTTTTTCCAAAAGGTTTTTCTCAAACTGATTGAGGCCAAAATAGGCAAGTGCAGCTAAGGGAACCAAAGAGAGAACTAAAAACCAGATAAGCAATTTTCCTCGAAGAGACCTAATTTTCACGGGTTTGCCTCCTTGTAATTAGATTTTTGGATTCGCGCTGTAAACATTAGCTATTTTTGCCGGTAACTAAATAGAGTTGAAAAATACAACCGACAACTTGTTTTAGTTTCCATTGTTGCTTCCTCCCCTTTCACTGGCGACCTATTATAATATATCGGTTATCAATCCAAAAACTTGAGTCCTAATTTTAATCAGGAAGCAGCAAATCCCAAGCTTTTGCTTGATTTAGAGCGGCTTGCAAAATCCTTTTTCTGCAAAAAAATTTTTCTATCAGATCATTTCTCTCCGGTCTAATTTGCTAACCCAAATTTCAGGTTTCTGTTAAAAATCCGCAACTTGGGTTGGACTAAAATTGTAAAAAGAATAATTTTGCCGGGAGCATGCTCCCGG
>JASGLU010000018.1 GCA_030156825.1 Candidatus Atribacteria bacterium
CCGGGAGCATGCTCCCGGCAAGTTGACAGTTTTCTTTGTTAGCGGAAAAGATAATCGTAGGCACTTACCAGCTGAATTTGGTCCCCCACTTTTTTTATCCTTTTGCTGGTGGAAGGAACCAGGGTAAAAAAGTTGTCCTCGGGTGAGCTTTCGGTTTCGATCTTTACCCCCAGTGCCGGTTTTTGACTGGTTATTAGCCAGTGCTCTCCTTCTGTCCGGAAGCTTATTTGGGGATTAGCCGGGGGATTCCACCTTAAGTTGGCTAAAAGTTCGTGGTTTTCTGCTTTGAGTTTTGTTCCCTCTTTCAGTTTTAAATAGGCGATACTTTTTTCCAAAAGAGAGGGAGAAACTTTTAGCCGATCTACCTGAACTACCGAATCTGCCGGCACGGTTAAATTCTGGTAGGTCATTTTCTTCACTTCTTTACCAGCGAGCGTCCAGAGTTCGTATTCCAGGCTAAGTTTGCAGCTTTCTCCATCGTTGATTATGAAAATTACCAGTTCATCGCCTATCCTTTTTGCTATCGGCAAAAGCGGGGCATAGAACCGGCGAGTGTAATAATAGAGAGCCTTTGGTCTTTTGAAGTAATCGATGGCTGACCAGCTGAAGACTGGCCAGGAATCATTCCATTGCCAGTATAAGGTACCGGCGGTTTGGTATTTTCGGGTTCTCCAGTGTTCAACCCCGGTTTTTATTGCCTCTGCCTGGTTTAGCTGAGATAGGTATGTGATTGAATCAAAATCGCTCACCAAGCCAAAATGCTGGTGGATAAATTTCATAATTCTCTCTGGACCCTCAGTTTGCTTGTTGTGGGTGAGCATAACCGGAGAAAATAGGTTTTTATTCTCCTGCTGAGCAAAAAAGTCTATGGTTTTCGGGTGGGGAGCAGACTGAAATCCGAATTCGCTCACAAATTTAGACTGGTCTTCGGTATAGTGGCTGTAATCTTGCCATTGGGACCACACTCTCCACTCGTGTTTATCCCCGGCTTCTGAAGAATTTGCCCGGGAACCACCCCAGGGGCTGGAGGGCCAGTAAGGTCGAGCAGGGTCTTCCTGGGAACATATCTGGAGGAAATCCTCTAAATACAGGCGATTACCCAAGTGTTTACCTTCTACTTTGGTTTGGTAGTCCCACTCTTCAAACCCCCAGTTATTCTCGTTGTTACCGCACCAAAGGACGATACTGGGGTGGTGTCTTAATTTTATCAAGTTTTGCCTTACTTCTTCGCCGGCTAATTTTCTGAACCAATCCAAGTGGTCAGGGTATTCGCCACAGGCAAACATAAAATCCTGCCAGACCATAATTCCCAGCTCGTCACATCTGGAATAAAAAGCTGGGTCTTCGTATATTCCTCCTCCCCAGACCCGAAGCATGTTCAGTTGGGCATCCTTTGCCATTTCCAGTAGTTTTTGGTAATCCTCTTTTTTGAGCCAGCTTAGGATGTTTTCTGCAGGAATCCAGTTTGCTCCTTTGGCAAACACTTTTTTCCGGTTTATCTCGAAGATAAAACTTTCTCCTGCGCCGTCTGTTTCCCGAAGCAAGCGAACCGTGCGAAAACCGGTTCTTTTTTGCTCTCGCCAGACCTCCGTTTGCTGTTTTAACAGTCTAAAATCAATCTGGTAGAGAGTGCTTTCTCCCAATCCCCGGGGATACCAGAGGGACAGGTGCTCTATGGTTTTTGTTCCTTCAAACTGGTAGCCGGTTACTTGCGCTTCGACCGGAAATGTTCCTACCGGCCCCTCGTTGAGCAGAACCTCTACCCGATAAGAGGAAGGATCTTCTCCCGGGGGTAACTCGACATATCCGCTAAACTTTACCTTTCCCGTCAAGTCTTCCAGGTAAGCGGTGGAACCAAACAATCGACCATCAGGGTAAACTTCAAGTTGAATTGCCCGCCAGATGCCCCCGGTTGCTATTCGAGCGCCCCAGTCCCAGCCATAGGAGTACTGAGCTTTTCGCAGGTACACTCGGGCCGGCTCAAAAGCGGCGCGGAGAGAGCCCGAGTTTCTTTGGTAGGCTTGAGGAAGACTGATGGGAGAAAGGATTTCAACTTTTAGCTGGTTTTCTCCCTGCCGGAGAAAAGGTTTTACTTCAAATCGGTATTCCAAAAACATGTTTTCGGTTTTGCCGACGAAATGCTGGTTTAAATAAATCCGGGATAAAGTGTCTACCCCCTTTAGTACCAGCTGGTAGTTAAGATGCGGCTCCAGCTTTTTTAGGAAAAAAGTTCTCTGATAAACCCAGGATTTGCTCTCCAGTCGCTGAAAAAGCTGTTCGTTGGTTCCTTGATAAGGGTGAGGCATAAGACCTGAGTTGACCAGGTCTCCGGCCACCGTTCCCGGGACTTCCCCCTCAAAAGCAAATTCTTGTTCGGTATCATGTGCTTTCCATTTTCCACCTAAATCTATTGTTTCCATCCCACTTCCCTCCCGTTTAATGGGTAAAAATTCTATTCGTCGGCGGGGTAAAACCGGCTGACTGACAAAAAAACCGGAGCGCGACCTGAATAGGCACGCTGTGTTTGCAGACATAGTTTCTGCAACGGGCGTTCAAAACAGGTGCCCAAGAGGGCGGCTCCGGCTATTGATAACGGTTTAGCTTTTGCCTATATTTTCTGGTTACTGTTAACCAGCCTCGAGTGGCATAGGCCCTTTTCATTCTGGGGATTGTTTGCTCTTTAAAAATGTTCCTAAGGATTTGTCCACCCGATTTATATGGTTAATCCACCAGTCGACTAACAGCTTGTTGGTTTGCACTACCAGGTTTAAACTGGAACCGGTGGTATCGAGTTGTTGCTTGAGGGAGGAGAGGTCATTTACATATTGGGTATGATAACGCTTATGGGCGGGGTATTCAGGATAGTTGTGTTTGAGCATCAGCTCTTCTTCAGTTCCGAAGTGATTAGTTACGTAGTTTTGCATGAACTGGAAAGTTTCAGCCACTATCTCCCTTCCCTTTCCCTGGTTGCTGGCATCCAACACTTTGTTTATTCGGTCAAACAATTCTCGGTGTTGACGGTCGATTACCTCGACCCCAGTAGTTAAGTTATCGTTCCAGATTAATGGCATAAAGACCCCCCTTTGTTCTCTAATTTCTCTATATTGTAGCACAGAACAAGAAGGGGGGCAGCGCCCCCATTACTGAGGAAGTGCTTTCCTTCCTCAGTTAGTATTTATTTTTTTCATGTTTTGTCTTTAGGTTTTTGCCTTTCAACTATAAGGGGGAGTTCTTTTCCCCCTTATAGTGAGGAAGTGTCCTTCTTCCTCAGTTAGTATTTATTTTTATGTTGTTTTTCTTTTCCAGGGGGTTTATAAGGGGGAGTTCTTTTCCCCCTTATAGTGAGGAAGTGTCCTTCTTCCTCAGTTAGTATTTATTTTTATGTTGTTTTTCTTTTTCAGGGGGTTTATAAGGGGGAGTTCTTTTCCCCCTTATAGTTCTGTTATATTGAAAAAGCTACATCCATAAATAAGCCAGGGTATTATGTGTCTTTCAGCCGCTTGCCGGTATTGCAAATAGCGGCAGCAGCAGCGGGCTGGTGGGATTTATCGCAGAAGAAGTAAGTAGAGCAAATCCCAAAGATTAGGCTATGCAACCAAACCGCCGGCAACAATTTAGCAGCAAATCCGTAGAGTTTCGGACCCCACAAAAATGTTTTTAGGAATTCTGCCAGCGCCTGGCAAAATCTTCTGCTTCTTTTAGGTCGTGCTCGTTAGGTCTGCCCTTATTTATCCCACCGATCAATTTGAGCAGTCCAAAACTATCAAATCCCCTACAGGAAAATTCCCCCACGATGGTGAAGCCTTTTTCTATTAGTTTCCCCTTTATTAATTGGTGAGCTTTGTTGCTACCCTTCTCTCCGGCGCCGCTTGTCGAAAAAACAAATGCCTGCTTGTTTGTCAGGGAAGGTAGACTATCAATGGTGTGCAATAAATCTTTATGAGGTTTCCCCCAGTAAATGCCGGAACCAAAACCCAGCAAATCGTATTCTGCAACCAGGTTGATATCTAACTCTTTGGCTTTCACTAATTCTGCTTTTAGAACATCTGCCATTACTTTGGCAACTTTCTCGGTATTGCCGTGGTGTATTGACTCATAAACCATCAACGTTTTCACTTTTATCACTTCCTTTCATTTCTCCTTCGAGAAAGACCTCTTTGGGCTGAAAGCTTTGGTCGAAAACTACGACATTGGCCATTTTCCCCCTCTCCAGGCTGCCCAACTTTTTATCCACTCTCAGCAATTTAGCGGGAGACAAACTCCCCAAGTCAGCCAGGCGAGGCAGGGAAAGGTTAAAATGTTTTTTCAGGTGGGAAAGGGCCTGGTTCAGGGTGATGGTGCTCCCGGCCAAGCTTTGGCTGGGGGTAATTCGGGCAATACCGTCTTTTACCTCCATGGTTTCGCCGCCAAACTCATAGCTGCCATCTCCCAGGCCGGTAGGCCTCACCGCATCGCTTATCAGAATCATCCGCTCTCCTTTACATTTTAAGGCAATTTTCATGATTTCGGGGGCGACGTGGATGGTGTCGGCAATCATTTCTACCCAAACTTGATCGAACCCTAAAGCGAAACTGAGAAGATTGGGCTGGCGGTGGTGGAGGGGGTCCATCCCGTTGAAAAGGTGGGTGATCAGTTGGGCTCCTTTTTCGAACGCCTGCAGGCTGGTTTGATAGTCGGCCTGGCTGTGTCCCAGGGAGACCAGTATATCTTGGGTGGCCAGATAAGTGATAAGGTCCATGGCTCCCGGTAGCTCAGGAGCCAGGGTAACTCTTTTTACCCATCCCTGACCGGCAGCCAGTAACTCTTCTGTCTCTTCCCGGTCGGGAGAGCGTAAATAGGCTGGGTTGTGGGCCCCTCGCCGTTTGCAGGAAAGATAGGGACCTTCTAAGTGGATGCCCAACATTTTGCTTCCTGGAAAACCCTCTTTTGCAAAGGCAACCATAGCGCTTATTGCTTTTTTAATTCTCTCTTTTCCCTCGGTAAGGGTGGTGGCTAAAAAACCGGTTACTCCCTGCTCAAGTAAAAAACGGCTGATTTCTCGAGTATCGGCCAGATTGGCGTCCATGAAGTCTTTTCCTCGGGCTCCGTGGATATGGAGATCGATCAACCCCGGAAAAATATAAGCCTCGCCAAAGTCAAGCAGGGGCAGCTTCCCCTTTTCCTCATCGGGGGAAAACACTCCCCCGATTTCTTTTCCTTCGATCAGCAAGGTTCCAGCCGGTATCACCCGAGAAGGGGTAACTATCTGACCTTTTATTCCAAAGCTTTTCATAGTTTGACCACTTTGGTTAGATTTTTTGGTTGGTCTGGGTTCAGCCCTCGGGCCTGGGCTCGGTAGTAACCGAGCAGCTGGAGAAAAGCTACATCTAAAATAGGAAGAGTGTAATCATTTATTCCCTCTCCGTCTAAGGCTATCTCGAACAATTTGGAGGAAGGAGAAAGGCGGGAAGAGCCGATATGGAATATGGTGGCCCCCAATTCCATCATCTCCAGTAAAACCGCTTGCTCGGGGGAGAAGGCCTGCTGGGAAGTGAGGGCAATGATTAAAGTGTGGTCGTCCACGATGGACTTTGGGCCATGGCGGAATTCGAGAAAGTGGAAAGTCTCGGTGGGGGTGAGGCTCATCTCTTTTAGTTTGAGCGAGCCTTCCCAGGCGATGCCATAGTAGGGACCATTTCCCAAAAAGATAAATTTTTGGAAAGAAAGATTGCGGGCTAATTCTCTAACCATTGGTTCATAAGTTTCCATATTTTGGGATAGTATCTCGGGGAGGAGGGACAATTTTAGCTCTTTTTTGGCTTGACGTCCAGCCAGGTACAACAGGGAAAGCAGCATGGTGGAAAAAGACTGGGTCATCACCACACTCTCCTCCCGGGCGGAAGCGGTAACGATGACTAAATCTCCTGTTTGGGAGAGGGAGGAGCCGGCTTCGCAGGTAAGAGCACACCCCTGGCCGAAATTATTTTTCTTAAAGAAGTTCAGCGCCTGGACAGTTTCTGAGGTTTCTCCTGAGCGAGAAATGGCAAACAGACGGTATTTACGGCCGGGGACAAACACGGTTTGGGGAAAAAGAAAAACCTGGGAGGCGGGAACTGCCCGGGCCGGGGTTTGGGCAAGGGTCTGCCAGAGAGCGGCAGCTGAAAGAGAAAGGTTGTAAGAAGTGCCACAACCGGTGAAAATGACTTCCTCCCCTTCTCCTGCGAGAAAGGACAAAAACTGGCTTGAGTTTGCCTCCAGATAACTTAAAGTTTCTGCCCAAGCTTGGGGTTGGTGATGAATTTCTCGAGCAGTATGGTCTACCATTTGGTCATTCCTCCTTATTTTTAGTAGAAGATGGTGCCTCTTTCTTAAAGATATCCTTCTTTTTTCAGAAACGGGATAGCGGCTGCTCCCATTACGCTGGCCTTACTCCGGAAGCGGCCTAAAATTACTTCAGGAATAGCCTGAGAATCCAGAAGGTGTTTTTGATAATTTTCTTTGATTATTTCCAGCCACCAGTTGCCGGTTTCGGCTATTCCGCCGCCGATTAGGATTGCCTCTGGATCAAATATTTGAGTCAGATTGAAAAGGCCAAGCCCGAGAAAATGAGCAGCTCGGTGCACGATTTCCAAATAGGGGGAAACACCTGCGCGGGCGTTTTCAAATACCACCTCTCCTTTTACCGGCTTTCCGGTTAGATGAAAGGCATCTCTTTCGATAGCCACTCCTGAGGCGAGTGCTTCAAGGCAGCCAGCGTTTCCGCAGCGACAAAGAGGGCCACCCGGAGCCACTATAATATGGCCTACCTCGGCTGAAGTTCCGTGGGCTCCTCTTATGACCTGTCGCTGCCAGACCAAACTGCCGGCAATCCCGGTTCCCACGCTTATATAGATAAAATCTTGCAGAGAACGACCCTGACCAAAAAAAACTTCAGCCAAAGTTCCACTTCTCACATCGTGTTCCATAAAAAGAGGGACTGGCAGTTCCTCTTTCAAAAGAGAAATTATCGGCACATTCCGCCAGTTCAAGTTTTCAGAAAAAATAAGCATTCCTTTTTTTAAGTCAAGGATGCCTGGGATGGCAAGACCCACTCCTGCACACTCTCCCAGGGCTTTCCCTTCGTCAAGCAGGCCCTGGGAGAGCTCGGCGATGTCGCCCAATACTTTTTCGATTTTTCTTTCCGGGTCTACCGGGATTTTTCTAAAAGCAAGCAGGTTTAAGTCTTCATCCACTAAAGCGCCGGCGATTTTGGTTCCTCCCAGATCGACCCCTACTGAAAAGGCCACGGCCAAACCTCCTCCCGTTTTATCTCTTTCTAAGTGAGAGATTTTCTTGCTGTTTTTGCGTATTTAATCTCCAATTGTTAGGTGGGGAAATTAATTTTTTCCCATTTTCTTCAGCCTTTGCGCAAATTATAGCATATTGCTAACTGCAAAAAGACCTTCTGTCTTTAGCGATTTTACTCCTAAAAATTTTTTGATAGCCCTCTCCTTTCTCATTTTCTCCATAATTTCAGGGATTATGCTTTTAGCTCAAGTTGCACCATGAGTTCCAGAAATCAGTCTATATCAGGTCTTTTCTTTTGGGGATTCTCATTTTCTGGTAAAAATCCGCAACTTGGGTTAAGGAAATAATAAAAATTAGCCAATTTTATTTGATCAGCAGGAAAAAAGGAGTATAATTTTAATAGAAGCTGGACGCAGGACACTGGTCGTGATGACCAAGGAGTGGATACAAATTTTAGGTCCTCACCGTCCAGCTTGTTTTTTTGGCCGCTTTTTGTTGATTGCTCTAATTCGGAATAAGGTTGGCGGCAATGGGTTTTACCTTCTAAATTGATATAGGAGGATGAGGAAAATGGCAGTTAAACATCAAATGACTAAACAAAACTTGGAAGCCGCCTATGCTGGAGAGTCCCAGGCCCACATGCGTTACCTTATTTTCGCAGATGTAGCCGAAAAAGAAGGAAGGCCCAACCTGGCTCGCTTGTTCCGGGCCATTGCCTATGCCGAACAGGTACATGCTACCAACCACTATCGGGCTCTGGGGAACATCAACGACACGGTTAGCAATCTGGATGTGGCTATTGCCGGGGAAAATTTCGAAGTAGAAGAAATGTACCCGGTGTATCACGAGGTAGCCAATTTCCAGGAGGAAAAAGAAGCAGCAATAACTACCCACGGGGCGCTGGAAGCAGAAAAAATCCACTACAAGATGTACCAGGAAGCTAAAAAAACAGCTCAGGCCGGGAAAGACCTCGAGCTGGGGCCGGTTCAAATTTGTTCGGTGTGTGGTTACACGGTGGAGGGTGATGCTCCGGATAAATGTCCGATTTGCGGAGCTCCTCGGGATAAATTTAAAACTTTTAGTTGAGACAATAAGCTAAAGCAGGAGGCGATTTTAATGTCTAACTTTGGCGATCTTTTTCAGTCGGCCGATTGGAAACAAGAAAAACATGCGCCGGTTATTGAAGGGCCGGATGAAGTTAAAAAGGGAGAAACTTTTCAGTTGCAGGTAAGTGTGGGAAAAGAAATTCCTCATCCTAATACCACCGAGCACCATATTCGCTGGATTGAGGTTTACTTTTTAGCCGATGGGGAGAAATTCCCGATTGAGTTGGGAAGAGCTGAGTTTACCGCTCATGGAGAATCTACTGAAGGACCAAACCAGGGTCCTGCTTGCACCGAGCCGGGAGTGGTGCTCCGAGCTCAACTAACCAAAAGTGGCACTCTGTGTGCCACCTCCTACTGCAACATCCACGGTTTATGGGTAAGTCAAAAGTCAATTAAGGTAAGCGAATAATTCCAAAAAAGGGGGACTTAAATCCCCCTTTTTTTGCTGGGTAGAGCCGTGTCACATCACAATCAGCAGGAGCTTAATCCGCGAAATTTATTGATTGCTATTTTTCTCAATCTCTCGATTGTGGTAGTAGAAGTAGTCGGGGGGATCTTGTCGGGTAGCTTAGCCCTGGTGGCCGACGCTCTCCATAATTTGGGAGATACAGCCTCCCTTCTGGTTAGCCTTTATTCTTTTCGGGTTTCCAACCGACAGAGGGACGAGAAAAAAACCTATGGCTACCGCCGAGCTGAAGTCCTGGGGGCTTTTGTTAATTCGCTTTTGATTTTTATCACCGCTGCTTTCATTTTGGTGGGAGCAATTGAGAGGTTGTTTTCTCCCCCACCGATTGCTACCGGGCTTCTCCTTTTAGTGGCAACCGTAGGCCTTTTAGGTAATTTTTTTTCGGTGCTGCTCCTTTCTCGGGATGCTAAAAAAAGCATCAATTTGGAAGCCTCCTTTTGGCACATTTTAATAGACACCTTTTCCTCGCTGGTAGTAATTGGTGGGGGACTGATTATGCGTTTCACCGGTTGGTATGTGGTGGACCCCATTTTGAGTATCGGGGTTTTGGTTTTGGCTCTTCGAGGAGGGGTGAGGATATTTCGCCGGGTAACCCATATCCTTATGCAGGGAGCCCCTCCTCACATTGACTTGCTCCAGCTGAAACAAAGGTTAGAAGAGATAAAACAGGTGGAAAATATTCACCATCTTCATGTCTGGTCACTGAATGAACAAGAACATTTAGCCGAGCTGCATGTGGTAGCCAGCTGCCAGAGCGTGTCAGAGCTGGACGAACTTCGAAAAACCATCCAGTCTGTTTTAGAGCAGGAATTTCATATTTTTCACACCACTATCCAATTTGAAAGTCGAGTTTGCTCCGATTCGCTGGGGTTTTCCGTTTAAGCGGTTATTTCCCCAGACAAAACTGGGAGAAAATAGACTCCAGTAGCCTTTTGTCCCAGCTCTCACCGGTAAGACGCATTAGTGTTTTGAGAGCCTCTTCGATGAGTAAACCTAAAACATCGAGTGTAAGGCCCTCTTTTTGACTTTGCCAGGCCTCTTCAATTAGCCGCAGGGTTTTTTTAATTTCTGCTTGTTGGCGAAGAGTTAAAAGATAAGCCTCGCCTTCAAAGGAGAAAATATTTCGCACTTTTAAAACAAGCTTATCCAGCAGGGCCTCAACCCCTTCCCCCGAGAGGGCAGAAATTCTCTGGAACTCCTCTTCGGGAAAAGTTCGCTTTAGAGATGAAAGCTCAATTTTGGGAGGAAGGTCAATTTTATTTAAAACCAAAAAATGAGGCCGATTCTGGATGAGCTCTAACAGCTGCCAGTCTTCAGCAGAGAGCGGCTGGCTCTGGTCAAGAAGCGCCAGGATAAAGTCGGATTCGTGGATTATTTTTTTAGTTTTTTCGATTCCCAGCCACTCTACTTCCTCCTGAGATTCTCTCAGTCCGGCGGTATCTATCAAGCGCAGAGGTGTGCCTTGGTAGATCAGACTTTCTTCTATCGCGTCTCGGGTGGTGCCGGGGAAGGAAGTGACGATGGCTTTTTCCCGACCGGCAACCTGGTTGAGGAGGCTCGATTTTCCAGTATTGGGCTTACCGACGATGGCTACCGTTGCTCCTTGCTGAAAGGGGCGCAATTTTTCGCTTTTTTTAACTTCGGCTTCCATTTCCCGGTAGAGGGACTGTAGTTCTGCTAAATAATCGTTGGCCATTTCTTCTGAATGGAGAAAATCACACTGAGCCTGAATGGAGGCTTCTATTGCAAGAAGAGTCTTTTGCCAACTTTTGATTTTGTCCCGCAGGTTACCTTTGAGATTGCGGTGGGCCAACTCCAGCGCTCGTTGGGAGCGAGCTCCTACTATTTCTGCTACCGCCTCTGCCTGGGTAAGGTCAATTCTCCCGTTTAGGAAGGCTCTTTGGGTAAATTCACCCGGGTGGGCCAGCCTGGCTCCTTCTCGCAAACACAACTCTACTATTTTCTGAGCGAGCAGAACTCCCCCATGGAACTGAAACTCGACTACGTCTTCCCGGGTGTAACTTCGAGGCGCGCGCATTACTACTACCAGCGCCTGGTCAATCCCTTGCTGAGAGGCTGGGTCTTGGATTTCTCCCAAATAAAGTCGGAAAGAATGAAACTCTTCTGGCGTCCGACCACGGTTAGCCCGGAAGAGTCTTCCGGCAATAGAAATTGCCTGCGGACCACTCAGCCTGACTATGCCTATTCCGCCCTGTCCTGGGGGCGTACTTATCGCAACAATAGTATCGGTAGAATAGTTAGACGTTGTTTCTGGTTTTTTTGGGTCGGGGTTTTTTAGAATAGTTTGCCTTTTTTCTACCATTTTTAAGGTCGATTACCACTCGCCTTTGAGGTTCTTGTCCTATGCTGTAAGTGGTAACCCGGGGATTATCCTTCAAGGCGGTATGTATGATTCTCCGTTCTTTGGCGCTCATCGGTCTTAGTTTTGCCCTTTTCTTATCCTGCAGTACCTTTTGGGCCGTTTTCTGGGCTAACTGTTTGAGATTTTCCTCCTGCCGCTTTTGGTAGCCAGAGATATCTACCGACAAGCCTACCTGAGAAAACCCTTTTTTGGCCAGAAGGATTTTAAGGAAAGACTCTATCGCTTCTAAGGTCTCTCCTCGTTTTCCGATTAAGAGACCGGCGTCTTGTCCCTCAATTTCGACCAGCAGCCTCCCTTCTTTTTCTTGAAAGGAGTAGTTGACCTCTACCTCCATTTTTTTTAGAAAACCCCCCAGAAATTGATCTAACATTTCCCGGGCGCGGGCTAAATTTTGGCTTTGGTCCTCGTCCGGGGGCTGGTCGGGGGTGGAAGAAGCTTTTACCGGCTGGGACGAAGTCTCCTGTGGGCTTTCCTCTTCCGTCTTTTCTCCTCCTTCGTCTATCCAGACCCTTACCCGAAGCATTTTGGGGGATAGGATTCCTAAAAAACCTTTATTTTCAGCAATAATTTCATAACCTAATTTTTCTTTGGGCACCTCGAAGTAACGAGCTGAGCGCTCTAATACTTCTTCTAAGGTTTTCCCTGAAACCTCAACGCTTCTTTGCATGTTTTTTCCCACCTTTTTTCCCTTTTTGTTTCTTTTTCCCTTTTTCTTCCTTGTTGTTTGAGGCCGGCAACTGCCGCTGTTCGCTTTGTTCAACCGTGGCTGGGGGAGGATCGTCGACCGCCGAGGCCTGGACCGCGATGGTTCCCGGTTCTGCTTGGGAAGAAGGAGACTTTGCCTTTTGAACCTGAAGGTTGACCATATATTGTTGAAAAATATAAAATAGGTTAGACACAAACCAGTAAAGCAGCACTCCTGCCGGGAGGCTCCAGCTGATGAAAACTAAAAATACCGGCATGATAACCATCATTAACATGTTCTGTTGAGCGCCTTCCCCTGAAGCAGGCATGGCCATTTTCTGCTGGAGGAAAGTGGTGAACCCCATGGCTAAAGGTAGTATAAAATAAGGATCGGGTTGAGAGAGGGTGGGGAGCCAGAGGAAACTTTCTGAACCGTAGTCGTAACTGGCAAATACCCGGTATAAAACAAATAAAAAGGGAAGTTGGATTAAAAGGGGTAGACAACCACCTAAAGGGTTAACCCCTTTTTCCCGGTATAACTTCATGATTTCTTCGTTTAATTTTTGGGGGTCACCTTTGTGTTTTTCCTGAAGTTTTTTAACCTCGGGCTGAATTTCTTGCATAGCTCGGGTGGATAAGTTCTGGCGATGAATTAGTGGATAAAGCGCTAATCTGATTACCAACGTAAGAAGGATAATAGCTATCCCATAGCTGCCGGTTAGCTGATAAAAAAAGTCTAAGATATAGGCCATCCCTTGGGCTAGCCCATCCCAAATTTGCGACCACATTAGTTAATCACCTTTTCCTTTTGATTTTGGTATTTTCCGAGAGCAAGCAAGAGCTTAGGCGACCTCAAGGAACCGGATCACACCCGCCTCGAGAGTAAGGGTGGCAACGAAGAATCCTCCATAGAGCCATCAACCCTCCGCGAAAGAGGCCGTGTTTTTTCAGAGCTTGCCGGGCATACTCCGAACAAGTGGGCTCAAAACGACAATTAGGGGGGAAAAGAGGAGAAATAAATTTTTGATACCAATTTAATAAAATATCAAATCCCGCTATTATTTTGTTTTCCCATAGTCTATTTTCCATCAATATTATTCCCGATGCCAGCCCGATCCAACAGTTTGCCCATTTGAGAAACCAACTGGGTAAAATCCTCTTCCAACAGCCGCTCATCGCTCAGAAAAAAGAGGTCCCACGGTTTATCCTCCACCGCAAACAGAAAATTAACCCGAAAGGCCTCTCTTAGACGCCTGCGAATCCGATTGCGATAAACCGCTTTTTTGCTCTTGCCAGCAAAACAAACCCGTAATTTCCCAGCTGTTCTCTTTCGGTACCAAAGACGAATCGCTCCTGCCGAAACCCGCTTCCCATTTCTAAAAAGCTGGGCAAAGTCCTGCTCTCGGCTAATAGTTTCCATTTAATTTTATACAGCCAATCGCTTCCGGCCCTTTTTCCTCCTGCGACGAATAACCTCTTGCCCGCTTTTGGTTCTCATCCGCACCAAAAAGCCGTGAGTCCGCTTCCTTCTAATTTTATGAGGTTGGTAGGTTCTTTTCACTCAAGCGCGCTCCTTTCTTTGTTCGGTCCGTTCTTTCTCTGTCCGGAAACACTGTGGGTAAATTATATCGGCAACCGACCCCCCAAGTCAACTGCTCGAGGAGAGGATTAATGTGAGAGTGAAAATGAACCTCAAGAACCTCGGATTTTCGCCTTCATCTGGTGCTACAAGAGGGACGACCGTCTACTCTTTTTCCTCATTGTAAAGTCGGTAAATTCTTTTGAACCAGCGATAGCTCCACTCGTTAGCGACTTTGCGGTTGTCACAAAAAATAATTTGAAATTCGGGAAAGAGGACGTAAAGTTCAGCTAAAACGTCGGCCACGTAAGAAGGTTTAAAGTAGGGGTTCTTTTTCGGGTTTATCAGGTCAGCATAGGAGCATTCAAGAATCATTGTTCGATAGGGAACGGTTTTGAGCTCATGCAAAGATGCCCGGAGTAGCTCAAAAGATTGCATGTTATGAAGCAGGTTTTCCCTGGTTTTCCTTTCTACTACGGCAACCACCTGCTCATCAAGCTTTAGGCCGTAATCGCCCACCGCCAGGTTTTCCCTTATTACCTGGCAATTGGGGAATTTCCAGGGATATCGTTCTCGGGTGTCGATAACCACCGTAAACGACTCGTTTTTCCCTCCCTGGGGAACATAGGCCTTTCTTCCCCTGGCTCGGGCTGCACTCTGGGTTACCCAAAATATCTGTTCGTAGTATTCGCCCGGACGAGTTTTGTATTCTTTTTTAAAGATTACGAACCAGCATCGTTTCCGGATTTTCCGGTCTAAAATGATTTCCAGCTTTTTTCCATAATGGGCTAAAGATTTGATGTTAGAACTATCAATCAGAGCAAGTTCTTCTAAATCTTCCTCGGTAAAGTAACCTAACCGTTGGCAAAATATCTTTTTATTGCTTGCTGGCCACTTCTCTTGAGTGGCTAAACAGAGGAAGTGCCCGGCTTTTTCCTCGATTGCTAAGATATAGGGGAACCTTTGGTCTTCATTGGCAAAAACCAGCCATCGACGAGGTGATGAATGGCTACTAGGTTCATTCATCGGTTTATTTTCCCCCTGAGTAGCAAAAATTTTTATTCCGGATTAGCCTTCCCTCCGTTTTGGGAATGTCTCCTTACCCCCCAATTTTTACCAAAGATAGTTTTTGGTTATTGTACAATGCTTTTTGGTAAATCACAACCGAGCGCATCAGGGGCTTGGCTGACCGATTCCCCCTTTCTTAACTCCCAGCGGATTGCAATAAAAGGAGCAATTTTCCTCTCCTTGAGATTGTCGCCCTCGACCAGAATTTTATAAAAAGAAATGATGTCTGCCCTCCCGGATATTAAATTTTTCTCGACTATTGTCCTTTTTTCTTTTATGATAAAGGAATCCAAGCCGAGAAAGGGGGAGTGAAAATGGAAAGATATGTTTGTCAAATCTGTGGTTATGTGTATGATCCGGAAAAAGGAGATCCAGACGGAGGAATAGCTCCGGGAACTCCTTTTACAGAACTACCCGATGACTGGGTCTGCCCGGTGTGTGGGGCTGGAAAAGACCAATTTGAGGTTGAGTAAGGACGCAGGTGTTGGTTGCTTTAAGTTATTCTGCTTTAGCCCGAGGAATTTTTCCTCGGGCTAAAGACTTATAACCCTTTATAATATCTTGCAAAATTTTGTTTTTCTGGGGGGTGTTAGGGGGGGTTTCCCCCCTAATAGTGAGGAAGGTGTTTTTCTTTCCTCACTATTTTTTCCTTAAAGAATATTACTTGGACATTATATATGGCAATTTAGAGACAGGCAATATCGGTAGCTTTTGGACATCCTGGGTTGGTAGAAACAAGTGTCAGTATTTGTCCTTTTTAGTCTTTAAGTTTTTTGTTTTTCTGGGGGGTGTTAGGGGGGTTTCCCCCCCTAATGACTTGTCAATTAAGCAAACTGAAGCATCCGCTCTATACTCTTTTGTGCCCGGCTGATAACCTCTTTTGAGAGTTCCACCTTTGGCGTTTCCGCTTCTAAGGAGAGGAGCACTTTCTCCAGGGTTATTTTTTTCATGTCTGGGCAAATAGCTTCCTCGCTGGCAGGGATGAATTGTTTACCGGGATTTTCCCGGATAAGGCGGTGGAGGATTCCCACTTCAGTTCCTACGATAAACTCCTGTGCTGGGGAGGCCTTGGCTCGTCGACACATGCCTTCGGTGGACAAAACGTAGTCAGCTAATTCAGCTACTTCTGGCCGGCACTCGGGATGGACTAAAATTTCGGCCTGGGGGTGAAGCCGCTTTTTCTCTAAAATGTGCTGGGGCAAAATCCCGGCGTGTACCGGGCAGTATCCTTCCCAGGTGATAAAGTCGCGGCCGGTTTGGGTGGAGATATAATGGGCCAGATATTTATCGGGAACAAAAATAATGGATTTGGCGTGAGTCAATCCTTTTTGGACTACAGAGAGCGCGTTGGCTGAAGTGCAGGCAATATCACATTCTGCTTTTACCGCGGCGCTGGTATTAACATAGCACAGGCCGTGAGCTTCCGGGTGCTGTTTTTTTAGCTCCTGCATTTCGCGGGGGGTGATAGTATCGGCCATGGGGCAGCCGGCTCCGGGTTCGGGAATAATTACCGTTTTTTCAGGAGAGAGGATTTTGGCTGTTTCGGCCATAAAGTATACCCCGCAGAAGACGATAAGGTCAGCTTTGGTTTGGGCCGCCTGAAGGGATAACCCTAATGAATCGCCTAAGTAATCAGCTATCGCTTGCACCTCGGGCAGCTGATAATTATGAACTAAGATAATGGCATTTTTTTCCTGTTTAAGCTCTTTTATTCTATCCTGAATGGTCATGCTATTACCTCCTCGATAATTCCTCCTCCTACCAGATAGTCTTCCTGATAGAACACCACCGATTGCCCCGGGGTTATCATCTCTACCGGATGGTCAAATATTACCTCTACCGATTGACTGTGATTCGGGGTTACCCGGCACCTTTCTTCTTTTTGAGTATAGCGCACTTTGGCCTGGACAAGCAAAGGGAAAGAGACATCTAATAACCAATTGAGGTTGGAAGCTCGTAGCCCTCGGGCTTTCAAGTATTTACGCTCTCCCACGACGATTTGGTTTTTCTCAGGGACAATAGAGAGGATATAAAGTGGTTTTTGAGAACTTAATCCCAGCCCTTTTCTTTGACCGATGGTGTAATTGAATATTCCTTGATGTTCTCCCACCACTTTTCCTGCTAAGTCAACAATGGGACCAGAGGTGGGGGCCTTTACTTCTTCTTGAATGAGAGTTCGATAGTTGGTGTGGGAGATAAAGCAGATATCTTGACTTTCCGGTTTTTGGGATAGTGGCAGCTGGTACTTTTGGGCTATTGTTCTTACCTCCGATTTTAGTCGGCTCCCCAGTGGGAAAAGCAGAAAAGGCAACCGCTCCCGGGAGACGGCGTATAGAAAATAGGTTTGGTCTTTCTTTCTATCCCTTGCTCTTTTTAGAAAAAAGGCTCCATTTTTTTCTTCCCGCTGGGCGTAGTGACCGGTAGCTAAGTAATCAAACCCCATTTTTTGTGCTCGCTCCAAGAGCCAGCCAAATTTTATATACTGGTTGCAACGGATACAGGGGTTGGGGGTTCTCCCTTTGCAATATTGGGAAATAAAAGGGTGAATGACGGCAGCAGTAAATTCTTCTGAAAAATCAAATACCTGGTGGGAAATGTTGAGTTTTTCACATATTTTTTGAGCATCCTCGATAGCTTCTGGAGAGGGAAAACGATGGTCTTTTAGCCGGAAACTCATAGTAGCTCCCGATAACTCAAAGCCTTCTAACTGAAGGAGGAGGGCGGCCACTGCTGAGTCCACTCCCCCGCTCATTGCTACCAGCACTTTTTTCTTAGTTGTCATCTGTTTTTTTCTCCGCTTGCTCTTGACTGCTGCCTGGACGATATCCTTCTAAATCCAAAGCAATAAACCGGTATCCTATTTTTTTAAGAGGAGGAATTATCTTTTCCCGCCGGGCAAGGACCGAGAGCATATCACTTTCTGGTACCTCTATTCTCGCTATTTGTTGGTGGTCTCGCACTCTGAACAGTCGCAATCCAGCCTCTCGTAAAACCTCTTCTGCCTGGTCTATTCGGCGTAAGCGGGAGAGGCTAATTTTTTCCCCGGTAGGTATGCGGGTAGCCAAGCAGGAAACAGAAGGCTTGTTCCAGGTGGGAAGAGCAAACTCCCGGGACAACTGTCGAATTTCCTCCTTTTCCAGTCGGGCCTCCAGCAGAGGATGGCGCACCCCCAGTTCTTGGGCAGCTTTTAAACCGGGGCGAAATTCATACTGGTCATCCCAGGTGGTACCATCGGCTACCCAGCGGATATTCTGGGAGGAAGCCCGGACTATTATTTCTTTTAGCACCTGCTTTTTGCACCAGTAGCAACGATCTGGCTGGTTTTTGATCATTTCTGGCTCTTTCCAGTCCTTCTTGTGGATTACTTCAAAAGGGAGGCCAATTTGCCAGGCAATTTCTCGGGCAAACTTTAACTCTGCTCGGGGCACAAAAGGAAACTTTACCAGGATAGCTATCGCTTGCTCCGCCAGCACCTCTTTGGCCACCCAGGCTAAAAAGGTAGAATCCACCCCGCCGGAGAAAGCAACCGCTACCGACCCCATATTTTTCAGTATAGCTTGTAGCTCTTTTAGCTTTTGGTTGGGCATTTTTATTTTTCACCAAACCGAGAGATACCGCTCGCCGGTGTCGGGAATTATTACCACCAGCAGTTTGTCTCGGTTTTCCTCCCGTTTGGCCAGTTCAAGCGCTCCCCAGGTGGCGGCTCCGGCGGAAATTCCGGCTAAGATTCCTTCTTTTTTAGCCAGTTTCTCAGCAACCGCAAACGCATCTTCATCATCTACTGTTAGGATTTCGTCCACCAATTCCATCCGCAATACTTGGGGGATAAAGCCAGCGCCGATTCCCTGGATTTTATGGGGTCCGGGTTTCCCTCCGGATAAAACCGGTGATTTTTGCGGTTCCACTGCTACCGCTTTGAGAGCGGGTTTTTGCTTTTTTAAAGCCTCGGCTATGCCAGTTATAGTACCGCCAGTTCCCACTCCAGCTACCACTATATCCACTTTTCCCTCGGTATCTTCCCATATTTCTCGGGCGGTAGTTTCCTGGTGGATTTTAGGGTTGGCCGGATTTTGAAACTGTTGGGGGATAAAAGCCTGAGAGAAAGAGGTAGCTAACTCTTTGGCTTTTTCTATAGCTCCTTTCATTCCTTTGTCCGCTGGAGTAAGAACGAGTTCAGCTCCAAATCGGGATAAAATTTTTCTCCGCTCCAGCGAAACGCTCTCGGGCATGGTCAAGAGCAGGTGGTATCCCCGTTCGGCTGCCACCAAGGCCAAACCGATTCCCGTATTGCCGCTGGTGGGTTCTACGATTACGGTATCCGGGCCGATTAGCCCTTCTTTTTCTGCCCGTTCAATCATGGCCAGTGCAATGCGGTCTTTTACGCTTCCTCCGGGGTTGAAAAACTCAAGTTTAGCTGCTATTTTACCCGGGAGACCCTGCCCCAGTCGGTTAAGGTAAACCAGAGGGGTTCGACCAATCAACTGAGTTATGCTCTGGGCAATAGCCATATCGATTCCTCCTTTTGATAAAGTAATAATCTCCCTCTCAAATTCTCCATTTTTCCAGGTCCTCATCTTTCAGCGGTTTTACCTCGAGCAGCTTTTTGTCTTCTTTTGGGTAAACCTTAACTTCTATCCGGGCTTTTTCCTCCGGAAAACGGCTGTATCGAGCCACAATTTGCGCTGATAGCCTCGCTTCTGTTTCGCTGATGGCTCCCCGCCCCAGGGCCACTGGCCCCTTCCCATTTTGAGGTAAAAATAAAAAGTCGCCTGGCCGGAGGAGGGATAGAATTTCTTGGTTTTCCTTTTGGTTTCGGCCCACTATTAATTTAAACTCGGGAGTTAGTCGGAAGTGTCTTCCCCATCGCAGCAGAATTACGTTATCTAAGGAAAGTTGCTGGTGGTCTATTAAGTCTTTGGTCTTATAGGAAAAATGGGCATCGGTTAAAAGACAGCCCCCGGCAGGAGAAGAAAAGTTTTTAATCCCTAATTGTTCGGCCAGAGCTAATTGCGCTTTGCGGCTTCTACCGGATAAGGCGAGGAGCTGGTCCCGGTTTATCCAGCCTTCTTGCTCGGGAATGGTAGGAGGAAGGTGCTGCGCTGAGAGGGGTCGCAGCAGTCGTCCGTCAAGACCACTTTCTTTCTCAATTACCCGTAGAGACCAGGATAGCTGAGATTTGGGACGTTGGCCTAAAACTTCCCCGGTGAAGACCAGGGAAGCCCCCTCGGCTTCCATTACCTCTTTCGCTTTTTTAAGCATAAGAATTTTGCAGTCGATGCAGGGGTTGAGATTTTTTCCATAACCATATTTGGGCTTTGCGATAAGAGACAGATACTCTTCGCCCAGGAAAATTTCCCGCACCGGTATTCCCAGGTCGTTTGCTCCTTGCAAGACCAGCGGGTTTCTCTTCCAAAAAGGACTTAAAAAGTAGAGAGCCACCACCTCAAGCCCCTGCCTTTTTATCAATGCGTGGGCGATAAAACTGTCTAACCCGCCTGATAGCAAACCAATCGCTTTCCTTTTTGTTTGCCCACCTTCTCCCGGGCAGAGGTTTACACTCATGCTTGAGTTTGCCCCTCATCGAGTAAACTTTTGAGGGTTTTCTGTGAGAGGACTTTGCGGGTTTCTTCGGAGATTTCTTCCCACAGTTTACGGGTGGGGCAGGAAGGAGAACGATTGCAGGCACTCGGCTCACCCACACAGTTAACCAGAGTTAGGGGACCCTCCAACACCCGCGCCACTTTTAACAGGCCGATTTTCTCTGGTGGTTGGGCTAAAAGATACCCTCCCCGGCTTCCGCGCACGCTTTTTACTAAGCCCTCGTTTTCTAAAGGGATAATAAGCTGCCGGAGGTAAGGGAGGGGGATTTGCTGGTTAGCCGAGACATCTTTCAGCTTGACTGGTTTTCCCCCCTCATGGCGGGCCAACTCCAACAACAACCTCAACCCATAACGCAATCGAGTAGATATTCTCATAATTACTCCTGAAATTTTAAAGTATACTAAATTGATATGCTTAATGATAACACTTTTCCCCGAGAAAGCAAGCAGCCTGAGGTGAACGGTTGGAACTTATGGTGCAACTTGGGTTAGTAGGCTAAGCGTATTATAATGTTATTGAAGAAAAGATTTGAGTTAGGAGATTGACATGCGTAAACCGGGAGTGATACTTGAAATAAAAGGGAAAGATGCGATAGTACAGATGGAGCGGGGAGGAGCCGAATGTGGTCGAGAGGCTTGCCCCCTGGGAGAGTCGCCAATGTTTCCTCAGGATAATCGTTTTTTCTCGGTGGAGGCTAAAAATGAGATAGGCGCTTCCCCCGGAGAGAAGGTATTGGTAGAAGCAGAAGATGGGGTTCTTCTCCAGGGAGCTTTTTTCCTCTATCTTTTTCCTATTTTTTTCTTGCTTGGTCTTTATCTTTTGTTGGACCTTACTTTCTCCTCTTCTTTTCTAATCTGGCTTCTGTGGGGAGGGGGACTGGTTTTTTGCGGCTTCTTTCTCCGCCGGTTGGACCGCAAATGGAAACCCAGGTACCGGGTGGTAGGTTTTCTTGATGCCGAAAACTGCGCCAATTGCCCCCTGGTTGCGGATAAGGAGAAAGTTTAACTCAAATTACCCCGGGCAAACCAACCCGGGGCATCTTAAGTCAAGGTTGACTGGCCACCCTGAGCCCTCGTTTGAGCTGGTTGATTTCTGCTATTTCTTCGGGAGTGAGCTGGAAATCAAAAACTTCCAGGTTTTCTTTTTGGTGAGAGGTGGAAGCCGCCTTGGGAATAGCTACTACCAATTCTTGCTCCATCAGCCAACGGAGAGCCACTTGCGCCGAGTTTTTGCCATATTTTTGACCGATTTTCTCCAGAACCTTGTCACCGATAACTCTTCCTCTACCTAAAGGGCAATAGGCAGTCAGAATAACCTGGTTTTTCTGGCAGTACTGGAGAAGTTTGCTTTGTTCGAGATAAGGGTGGTATTCCACCTGGTCGGTTAAGATGGGTAAGGAAGAAATCCGCCGGGCTTTATCCAGAAGCGCTGGTTTAAAATTGCTTACCCCGATAAAACGAGTTTTACCTTGATGATGAAGGTCTTCCATAGCCTGGATGGTTTCTTCCAGTGGAACGGTATCGCTCGGCCAGTGAATCAGAAAAAGATCGACGTAATCGGTTTTTAGCTTTTGCAGGCTTTGATTTAGGGAGTTTATCACTTGGGAATAGGCCAGGTGAGTGGGCCAAACTTTGGTGGTAAGGAATATTTCTGATCGGGCAACAGATGAAGCCAGAATTCCCTCTCCCACCGCCTCTTCGTTGTAGTAAAATTCAGCGGTATCGATATGACGATAGCCTAAGGAAAGGGCATTTGTTACCGCTGTCTTGCAGTTTTCTCCTTTTAAATCCCAGGTACCAAGACCAATCCGGGGAACTTGAGCCCCGAAAAGCTCGATATATTCCAACTGCGCCACCTCCTTTGTTGTTTATTATAATAATTACTGATTATGGTCGGCCAGACTGTGTTCTAACCCAAGTTATACCATAAGTTCCAGAAATAAGTCTATTTCTTTTGGAGATCCTCATTTTTGGGTAATCCAGATTAAAAGATTGGTAAACCAGGATGGGACCTCGTGCTGCTTGATAGCGGGTGAAGGTGAAAACCTAAGGTTCTTGAGGTTCATTTTCACCCTCACCTTAATCCTCTCCCCTCAAGGGAGAGGAGATGATAAAAATTGAGATAACTAACAACTGCAGAAAGCGTTTTTCTTTCCTCAGTTGTTTTTGTCTTTTTGTATTTGTTTTGCCTTTCAGGGGGGTTTAAGGGGGGCGAAGCCCCCATTATTGAGGAAGGCGCTTCTCCTTCCTCGGTTGTATTTGTATTTGTTTTGCCTTTCAGGGGGGTTTAAGGGGGGCGAAGCCCCCATTACTGCTATAACTCTTTCAACCAACCCTCAATGGCTTCAATGATTTGCGGGGAAAGACTCCAATCCCCGGCCGGGGCAGTTTCTTTAATCTGGTCAGGTCGTCTGGCACCTACAATAGCTGCGGTCACTTCTGGCCGACGAAGGACCCAGGCGATAGCCAATTGAGCTACGCTTCTTCCTTCTTTTTCAGCGATGGACCGTAATTTTTCCACCAATTTCAGGTTCGAACTTAGTTGGGGTTCCTGGAACATAGAGTCATTCCGACGGTGATCGTCGGGGGCAAAATTTTTCACTCTCTCTGGGGTTATTTTGCCGGTTAAAAGTCCTTTTTGCATGGGGCTATAAACAATAACTCCAATGTGCTGTTCGGCACAGTAAGGGAACAGCTCTTTTTCCGCTTCCCGGCGGAGCATGCTGTAAGGAGGTTGCAGGGAAGCTACCGGATGAATTTTTTGAATCCGTTTAAGCTGTTCTACGTTGAAATTAGAAACTCCCCCATAGCGAATTTTTCCTTCTTTGATCAAGTCCGCAATAGTTGCCCACCCTTCTTCTATTTGGTAGTCAGGGTCAGGCCAGTGGATTTGGAAAAGGTCAATTACCTCTACTCCCAGGCGTCTAAGACTATTTTCTGCTTCTCGCCGCACACTTTCTCGCGTCAGGTTACCAGTTATCCTTCCTTGGTCATCCCATACCCGGCCGCATTTGGTAGCAATGAAAGGTCTTTCTTTCATCCCTTTAATAGCCCGGCCTACAATTTCTTCTGAGTGTCCAAGGCCATACACTGCAGCAGTATCAATCCAGTTTATACCCATATCAAGCGCTTGATGTATGGTTTCAATAGATTCCTGGTCATTTTGCGGCCCCCAGGCAAACTCCCAGTTGCCGCCACCGATAGCCCAGGTTCCAAGCCCCACAGTGGTTAGTTTTACTTCAGTCCAACCTAAAGTACGGGTTTGCATGGCGTCTTTCCTCCTTAAAAAGTGTTTTTTATGATTGTACTATTAATTTTAACACTTCATTCCACTTCTGGCGACTCTTCTGGTTCTTGTGAACTCGGCGATTCCTCCACTGCTTCCTGGGTTTCCTGGCCCCATTTCCCTCTTTCCTCCAAAGTCATGCCCAAAGAAGTGAAAAAGGTGGCTTGGGCAATCTGATAATCGAAGATTGCCTGTAAATGGGTGGTTTCGGCTTGGTAGGTATTATACTGTTCGTCCAAAAGGTCAATCGCAGTTATGACTCCTGCATCAAAGCGAGCCTGGGCAACACGTAGTTTTTCCTGAGCAATTTTGGAAGACTGAACTTGTAATGGTACTTGTGCTTCAGCATCTTTCAGGTTGGAATACTTTTGACGAACTTCTAAGATGACCGAATTCTGAACGTTCTCCAGGTTTGCTTGCGCTTGAGCCAACTCTACCTTAGATTTTTGGAGAGTAAGAGGAGGGGTGTAGGGGGTGCTGTTTACCTCTACTTCTTTTTGTTTAAGGATAACATTATCCCGCGCCTGTTCTATTTCCAATCGATGACTCAGAGCATATTCTAACCCCTTTTCTAAGTCTATTGCTTGCGGCTCAAAATTCATTTTGGTTGAAAGATTATAAACTTTTTCCTCCTGGTTTCCAATTAATCGGTTAAGCTGAAACCAGGCCAGGGATAGCCCTCGCTCGGCGGTTTGAATTTCACTTTGAGCCCGATCTACTTCCAGCGCGGCCGAAAGCAGGTCAATTTCCGCCACCATTCCCAGAGAATATTTAGTTTCGATGTTTTGGTATTGGTTGTTCACCCTTTCCAGGTTATTGTGGGCCAACTCTAACCCTTGTTGGGCTCTAAGCACATTATAGTAGGCTTCTTCGATTGATAGTGCCAGTTCGCTCTGGGACATCCGGTAGTTTATTTGAGCCAATTTCCAGGAATTTTGCAGAGCAAGCTCTTGAATAACCGAAGGTTGAAGAAGCAAGTTGGCCTGCCCTTCTTCGAAAGCTATTCGGGCGCTTTCCAATTCTTGTCGCGCCACTTGGGCCTGGCTGCTGCGTTCGAGCCCCATTTCTACCGCTTCTTCCAGGGATAAATTGCTTAACTCTTGTGCCCCGGCGGCTAAAGTAATAGCTAAAATTAAAAACCCAACCATCGTTACTAAGAGCAAAGCAGGTTTCGATAATTTCATTCTTTTTACCTCCTCCTTTATTAATTTTGTCTTGAGTAGAGGAACGAGGGGACAACTGCTTCGTTTCCTTCTACTTTTATTTCTTCTCCTAAGGTTTGAAGTAAAGAGATAAAAGCTCCCCAAAGTTCGTTTTCTGTTTTTTGGCGATTGGTTAACGCTTCTAAGTATTGGAGTTCGCTTTGCATTACCTCCCGGTTAGTAATAATACCTCGCTCAGCTTGTTGCTCTGCGATTCGCAGGCTGGCTTCGGCACTTTTTAGGATTAGGGCGGATAAGTCTCGATTACTCTGGGCTTGCGTAACTTGCTGTAGTGCTTCTTCCACTTCGACCTCAATTGTTTGAGGTAGGATCTCCATTTCTCTCTCAATTTGCTCAAGCTCTATTTCAGCTTTTTTTACTTGATTGCTGGTGGTCTTCCCGTCCCATATTTTCCAGCTGATTTCCAGCCCTACTCCCCAACCTCCTCCATCGGGGGCAAAAGAACTCGAACTCGAACTTAAAGCTGTTTCCCCGCCGTCAATCTGGTAAGAGAATACTCCGTCTGTTACTTCAAGCGCAAGTGAAGTTTTGATATCTTCCGTTTGGTACTGTCCTACCAAGTTTACTTGGGGTCGGGTAGCTTTTTGGATTTCCTTTTTTTCTATTTCTTTTCTTTCTCGCTCTCGCTCAAGACTTTCACTCTCACTCCGACTCTCTTTTGCTCTTTGCACGAGGGCCGGTTGATTCCACTCTTGCGGAAGCGATACCGGAGAAGGTGAAGCAAGGGTAGGAGAAGCATCAAAAGGCAGGCCGATGAGTTGATTGAGTTTTTTTCGGGAGGTAATCAAACCCTCCTCTTTTTGTTCGAGCACGGCCTGGGCACTCGCCAGATTTTCCTGGGCGCCTAATAGGTCTATTTCCGAAGCGTTACCTTGTTCCCATTTCATTTTTTGGTCTTGGAAGTTAACTTTGGTTACCTCCAGCGTTTTTTGTGCTACCTGGTAATCTTTTTCCTGGTTTAAAATGTTTAAATAGAGCGAGACCACCTGAGCTTTAACTGCTTCTTCGGTAAGAAAAAGCTGGTTTTTTGCTTCTTCTAACAATAATTCGGCACTTTTTTCTGAAGGGGATTTTTTGAAAAGATAAAAGGTGTCCTGGATGGTTACTCCTATTCCCTGAGAAAAGTCCTGGTAGCTGTTCTCCCAGCTTTCCCAGAGAGGCCAGTTACCAGAAAGAGTAACGTTGGGAGACAAATCCTGGGAATCAGCAATAGACAAATCTAATTCAGCCATTTCTACCGCATCCCGGGCAGCCAGAACTTCTTGGGAGTGAGTTAGAGCTCTTTCTATTGCCTGGGAGAGGGTTAAAGTCTCGTCGGTATTAGCAGCGGAGGCCAATTTTTCCGATAAGCCCGGGCTAATCAACCAAACAAAAAGGATTAAAATTACCCCTTTTCTGAAGTAGTTTCTTTTTAAAATTTCCATGTTGTCTGTTACCTCCCGTTTTTTCGAAGAAAACTTTTTATTCGTAACGAAGAGCGGTGATGGGGTCTAATTGGCTGGCTCTTCGGGCCGGGTAAATGCCAAAGAAAAGACCTACTCCCACCGAAATAGAAAAAGCAATAATGGCCGCCTCCGGGGAAATAATAGTTTGGTAAGGGGAGAGGCGGGCAACCAATTGCGAACCGATGATTCCGAGAACAATCCCGATTAATCCTCCCAACGCACTCAAAAGAGAAGACTCAATTACAAACTGGAGTAGGATATCAAATGGACGAGCCCCGATGGCTTTGCGTAGTCCGATTTCCCGGGTACGTTCGGTCACCGAGACCAACATGATATTCATAATGCCAATTCCTCCTACTAAAAGGGAGATACCGGTGATAGCCGCCAGAAAAAGAGTCATGGTTCCAGTAACTTGATTTATGGTGTCAAGCACATCTTGCTGGTTAAAGATGGAAAATTTATCCGGGTCCCCCAGGCGGTTAGTAAAAAAAACTTCTAAAAACTTGGCAACTAAGTCCAGCTCTTCTTCCTTTTGTGTCTGAACGGTTATGGTTTGGAGGTATTCGCTACCGGTTAACCTTTTTTGCATGGTGGTAATGGGAATGAGTATCTGTTCTCCCAAATCTTGAAAGCCAGTGCTTTTTTCTTCCATTACCCCGACCACGGTGGCGGTTATTCCCCCTATCCGAATTTTCTTGCCCAAAGCGGCTTGTGGAGAAAGGAAAAGGTCTTGGGCAATAGTCTTTCCTAAAACCGCTACCCGCTCTGCCTGTTCTAAATCCCTTTGGGTAAAAAAGTGGCCAACTTCAACCTGGAAGTTGCGAACCTCCGGATACGCAGGAGTGGTTCCTACTACCCGGGTGATAACGCTCTCCCGGCCATAAGTTGCCACGGCCGATACCGTGTTCTCGGCTATTACATTTTTAATTGCTGGAAATGAAACCTGTTCAAGGTCGAGATAGTGGTCCCACTCTAATATATCTCCTCCTCCCCGGCGGGCAACCGGTGCCCCGGGAACACCCCGACTTCTGCCGGGAAGAATCGTGATTTGGTTAGAACCCAGGCTGCCGATTTGCCCTACAATTTCTTCGGTAACACCTTCTCCCAGGCTGACCATGGCCACTACTGCGGCTACACCGATTATGATTCCCAGCATGGTGAGAAAAGAGCGTAGTTTGTTACCGGAAATGCTTAAAATAGCGCTGTGGAGACTTTCAGACAGGTTCAACTGCTTCTTCCTCCTGTAAAAGTTCACTCAAGATTATTTCGGCCTTAATCGGTTGTTCGACGGTTTCATTATCTACTATTTGCCCGTCCCGGAAGTGGAGTACTCGCCGGCAATGTTCGGCAATATCCCGCTCGTGGGTGATTAGAATTATAGTTTTTCCTTGCTGGTTGAGTTTTTGCAGGATTTGCATTATCTCTTCGCTGGAGTGAGTGTCCAAATTGCCGGTGGGCTCATCGGCTAAAATCAAAGGCGGGTCGTTAACCAGAGCTCGGGCAATGGCCACCCGTTGTTGCTGTCCACCTGAGAGCTGGTTGGGATAGTGGTGGGCTCGCTCTGCCAGGTTTACTGAGCGCAGGACCTCTTCTGCCCGTTCTTTCCTTTTTTGGGGAGGTAAGTCGGCGTAGATTAAAGGAAGTTCGACGTTTTGCAGGGCAGTCAGCCGAGGTAACAGATTGAAGTTCTGAAACACAAACCCAATCTTTTTATTTCGGACATGAGCCAGCTCGTTTTGGCTGAGCTTTGATACTTCTTGGCCATCAAGAAAATAGTGGCCTTGGGTGGGACGGTCCAAACATCCCAAAATGTTCATTAAGGTGGTTTTACCTGAACCAGAAGGTCCCATGACAGCTATGAATTCTCCCGCTGTTACTTCAAAAGAAATGCCCCGCAGAGCTTCTACTTTTACCTCTCCCAAGTTGTAAATTTTCCAGAGATTCTCCACTTTTATAACTGGATGTTGACCCATTTTTAAACTCCTTTTCTGTTTTTACCTCATTCCCGGAGGACCAAAACCTGGCTGGTTAGAGGTAGCAGCAACCTCAGCGGGAGTTACCAGAAAAACCTCTTCCCCGGATTCTAATCCTGTTTCTATTTCTACCTGAGTATCGCTTCTTAAACCCACTTTTACCTCTCGCCGAACAGGTTGCCCTTCGGAGTCCTTGACAAATAGCCAGGTTTCTCCCCCTTGCTCGCGCAGAGCCTCAATCGGCACTACTAAGGCATCTTCTTTGGCTTCAATGATAATTTCTGCCTCAGCTGTCATGCCAGAGCGCAGGCTGTCGTCCGGGTTGGGGAGTTCAATGGTGGTTTCAAAAACCACCACGTTTTCTACAATTTGCCCCTCAGGGGCAATATTGGTAACTGTTCCTGCAAACTCTTTATCGGGAAAAGCATCGAGAACAATCAGTGCTCGCTGGCCAGGATTAACCTGGGGAATATCGATTTCGTTAATTAAAATTACCACTTTCATGATAGACAGGTCGCCAATAGCGACCACCCTTTCTTCTGAGAGAACCGAATCTCCTTCTTCTGGATCTACTACCAAAAGAGTCCCGTCGATGGGGGATTTAAAAGTACATTTTTCTAAATTATTTTCAATAGATTCTATGTCGGCCTCTATTTGCTCGATTTGAGCTTGTAGCTTTTCTATGTCTTCCGGTGCAGCTCCATCTTTGACATCTTCGAAATAGGCTTGTGCAGAGAGATAAAGCGCCTCCTTCAATATTACTTGGTCTTCGCTATCCTCCAGAGTTTCTTGGGGAATAGCGCCGCTTCTAAACAGTTCTTGATTTTTGACTAAAGTTTTTTGGGCTGATTGATAGGCGATTTGTGCTTCTTTTAACTGAGCCTCAGCTTGTCTGAGTTCCACTTCTGTGGGTTGAGTCAAGAGCTTTTTAAGGTCGGCCTGGGCACTTCTTAGTTGTGCTTTCGCTTTGCGGAGAGAAATTTCCAGATCAGTAGTATCTAATTGAACCAATGGCTGGTCTTTTTCCACTTTTTCCCCTGCCTGGGCAAAAATATTGGTTACTTCTCCTCTTAGATCTGCCTTTAACTCTACCCTGTTTTTCGGTTCCAACATTCCCAATTCGGACACCGTTTGTTGGATTGTACCTATTTCTGCTTTAACGACTGGCAAATTGGCGGTTTGGACGGTCTGCCCGGAGGAGGAAGAGCGGGATAAAAAGGAAAAACCAACTATTAAAGCTACCGCTACTATGGCCAAAGGTAAGGCGATCTTTCTCATTTCTAACTTCATTAACTTTCCTACCTCTCTTTCAACTTGCTTTTTAATTATACCAAGGTATAGATAACTATTTTTTATATTTATCTATTCCCCTAAGGTTCCCTTTTGGGTAAAACAGCTTTTTTTAACCTCCTTTACCTCGATTAGTTTAAATCTGAATTTTGGTTTTTTAATAGCTAATTTGTGAACAAATTTTGAACTTTTAGCACTGATTGATTGGAGGAATGAGAGAGGGGGCCTTGGCTGGGAACAGGCCTCATTTTCTGAACGGGGCAACAGGGGTTTTCTGCCCATAGTTTTTTCTGTTGTTTTCAAAGTAATTGGGAATCTAAGCGTTTTTTTGGGCCGACAGGTCTCCACATAGTTCTAATATTGCTGAGGTAACAATGTGAAGGCGTTGCTAAAGGCTTCCTGGGGTGGATGAGGGGATTTGAACCCCCAGCCCCTGGAGCCACAGTCCAGTGCTCTGACCAGTTGAGCTACATCCACCACGTATCTTATATTATATTAGTTTCAACCGAGTTTAGCAATACCTTTTTGGCCGAGCCGGGGTTTACTGGGTTTATGGTTAAATCGCATAATTTCATATAAACCCCTTTGCCTTTCTCTTACCAGGGAACTTCTTGGTTTTGGGTTATTCAGTGGAGACTCTCCTCTTTAATTGTCAGCGGGTTCGAGTTACAATTTGATAAAATTTTATTTGTTCGAATAACTTGTGCTATGATGGGTGAGGGGTTGAGCAGGATTATTTTGTTGTTAGTCGTGATGTTGCAAGCCCCTAATTTTTGTTAATAAGGGAGGATTTAGAAAAAATGGAACAAAATTTTGATCTCCCGCTGCGTAGTGATCTTAAAGTTGGTAATGTTTTTCCTAACTTTGAATTACCCGACCATACCGGTAAACCTACCAAGCTTTCCCAGATAGTGCGCGGATTTCCTACCGTTTTGATATTTGGCCGGGGGTATTATTGTCCCAAGGATCGCCGCCAACTGACCAATTATGTAACCTATTTTCAGCCTGAACTTCGGGTTAACTATTGCCACCTGGTCTATGTTTCGGTAGACGACCAGATGACTTCGAACGAAGTGCGCGACTCAATTGGCGCCGATTTCGCTTTCTTGAGCGACCCCGACCGCAAGTTGCTTCACGAACTGGAGATGGTAGATAGCACTGACCGCGTTCATGGTGAGGTCTATATCCCTTACACTTTCGTGCTTGACAGGGACCTTACAATTTATAAAATTTACAATGGATGGTGGTTTGCCGGTCGTCCGACAGTTGAAGAACTACGCATGGATTTGCGCGCCCTCTTGAGCCGTCGACCCGACTGGGTTTACGGTCGCCATTAAGCAATTAAGCAAGGGGTAGGGTGTGGTGTCTGAAAACGGGCATAAACTGCTAACGAGTGGGGGGTTCTACCTTTTGTCGGAAATGTTGGCCGGGTTTTTAACCCAAGTTGCACCGTAAGTTTCAGAAATAAGCCTATGTCGGGCCCTTCATTTTGAAGATTTTCATTTTTGGATAACCCAGATTGTTTTTTGTCTTTTAGTTTGCGTCATAGATAGTCTCAGATGCCCGATTAGTAATTTCGGGCATGACATAAAAACTGAGAGAGTAAGCCCTTCGAGCTTTCATTGTCATCTGCTACCCCGAGCGGCATGAGGGTTTATCCTGAAAAAGGGGTTGGTCTCCTTGTCGATTGACACTTTATCCTCCGGGCAACGTATCTAAAAATAGTCAAAGATAGGAGCTGGCCAGATGTTCAATCACCAACCTGGCTTTGGAGTGGGAGAAAATGGGAATGGCAATGCTTAATAAACAATTAAAATATCTATCCGGCTTGCGATGAGCGTTGAAATGAAGGATCGGTTTCGACTTTCTTTTATTTCCGGTCACAGGTGGCTATCTCGCCCTTTTACTATTTTTTTGTTAGCTCTGTTAGTACGCTTGCTTCTTGCTCCTTTCATTCCAGGCTATCCGGCCGATATTGGCTGCTTTAAAGGATGGGCCGACCAGGCGGCCAAAGTAGGACTTTCCCAATTTTACTCCAGCGATATGTTTGTCGATTATCCACCGGGTTACATCTTGGTGTTATACCTTATCGGGAAAATCAGATTTCTTTTCCAAATTGACTTTAACTCCCCCTTCTTTCTCCTTTTAATTAAGTTGCCGGCCTTAATTGCCGACATACTTATTGGCTACCTGCTTTTTTCTACTGCCAAAAAAGAGAAGATCGCCTTTTCTCCTTTGCTCCTTTTAGGTTTGTACCTTTTTAACCCGGCCATTCTTCTTAATTCCACTGCCTGGGGACAGATTGATTCCTTTTTCACTTTTTTTGTGCTTCTTTCTCTGTGGTTTATAGTAGAGCAACGTTTTGCTGCTGCTTCAGCCAGTATGGTATATGCCCTTCTGGTAAAACCGCAGGCCCTCATTTTTTTCCCAATTTTACTCTTGGCTCTTATTGAACATAGAAATTTCAAGGTCTTTATCCTTAGCCTGGTTTCAGGGCTATCGGTCTTTTTCCTGGTGATTCTTCCTTTTTCTCTGGGAAACGGAATCTCCTGGCTTATCCAGAAGTACCAGGGAACCCTTGCTTCTTATCCTTATGCCTCGCTTAACGCTTTTAACTTTTTTGCCCTAACCGGTGGCAACTGGGTGAAGGAAACTCAACCTTTTCTTTTTCTCACTTATCGGGCCTGGGGATATATCTTTTTAGTGATTATATTTGTTAGCTTAATATTTTTATTTTTCCGCTGGCAGAATCCTTATAAAGTTTATCCTTTGAGTTTCTTCCTTATCAGTTCCTTTTTCATGTTCAGCTCCAAAATGCATGAACGCTACTTCTACCCGGCACTGATTTTTGCTCTCTTCACTTTTATTTACTTTGCCCATCGGCGGGTCCTTATCACCTACCTGGGGTTTAGCATAACCCACTTCTTAAACGTGGGCCTGGTTCTTCTATACAGCTGGTATAATGTTTTCCACCTGGCAAGCAATCATCCCCTGGTTTTAATTATTTCTTTTGCCAACCTGCTTTTATATATTTATGCGCTTTATACCGGGTCCAAATTGCTATCAGAAGGCGAGAAAAAACCGGCCCCTGCCTAAGGAAAGACCTTTATTTTTCAAAAAGTTTTAAATATTTGCCGTATCCTTCTTTTTCCAGCTCCTCTTTGGGGATAAAGCGTAAGGAAGCAGAGTTAATACAGTAGCGCTTACCTGTAGGTGGTGGCCCATCGTCGAAAACGTGGCCAAGATGAGAATTGGTGTGTTTGCTGCGTACCTCGGTGCGCACCATCCCCTGACTGTGGTCGGCCCGCTCAAGAATATTTTCTGGCTCTAAAGGTTTGGTAAAGCTTGGCCAACCGGTTCCCGAGTTGTATTTATCAAGAGAGCTGAAAAGGGGCTCTCCAGACACTATATCTACGTAGATGCCTTCCCGCTTTTCGTTCCAATATTCATTGTGAAAAGGAGGTTCGGTGTCGTTCTCTTGGGTTACGGCATACTGGAGAGGAGTGAGTTTTTTACGTAGTTCTTCCTCAGAGGGTGTTTGAAATGGAAGGGACTTTGATTTGGAAGATGGGTTGTCCTCTTCTTCCCAATATTTTTTCTGAAATTCGTTACGTCCAGAACCAGCGCTGTAAATTTCATAACGCAGTGGGCAGGTTTTATAGTAATTCTGGTGATACTCTTCTGCCGGGTAGAAAGTGGAAGCGGGGCGAATTTCAGTGACAATGGGTTTTGAAAACTTTCCCAATTCCTCCAGCTTTCTTTTGGATTCCTCAGCAAGCTTCTTTTGTTCTTCGTTGTGGTAAAAAATGGCGGTTCGATACTGGGAACCTCGGTCTACAAATTGACCTTCTGGGTCGGTAGGGTCGATGTTTTTCCAGAATACTTCCAGGAGCTCTTGATAGGAAATTTTCTGGGGGTCATAGGTAACTTTTACTGCTTCAAGGTGTCCGGTGGTTCCCGAACATACTTCCTCATAAGTAGGATTTTCTTTATGCCCTCCGGTGTAGCCAGAGACTGCCTCAATAACTCCGGGTAGTTCTTCAAACGCACTTTCCATACACCAAAAACATCCCCCGGCAAAGGTGGCATTTTCATAACTTGTGCGTGAACACCAGCCCTGTGCCGAAGCATGTCTTACCACAAAAAGCGATAACAGAAGAACAATGGTTGTTAGGCCCTTCAAATTAATCACCTCAGGATTTTTTACCTTGTAAGAAATTTTTTCGTTTTTTATTCCCTGAGGATTTATACAGGAGTCAGAAGTGGTTTGGTGGTAAGTTTGGATTTTCGATTTTGGCGATCAACTCGGAGCCATGCGACAACAACGTGCTTTTCAAGTTATTACGACTGCTTTATAGCAGCTGAAAGCACAAATAATGGGGGAAATAGCCCCAGCAACGAAGTAGCCTTATTTTTCCCTGGCGACCGATAAACTACGAAATTGTCAAATAGGGATATTACCCTCTATAAATCGTTTTTTTAGCAATTGGTTACTTTGCGTCATTCTTTTTTTAGCTCTTTAAGAACTTCTTCTTTGACTTGCTGTTTTACTTCCGCTACGATGTCTCTTACTAACGAGGTATAGAGTGGAGAGAGGTAAGACGCTGCTCGATCTGGAGCCCCTGCCATTTTTTTAGTTCGCTCGATCTCAGCTAAAGTTTTTCCGATTCGTTCAGCAAAATCAGCCATACAATTCACCCCTTTAAAAAGTCAGGATATTGTTATTTTACCCTTTTTTATGGCAGTGGCAATATTAAACCTTTTTTAATCTGTGCTCTAATTTATCTATCTTTCTTCCTTAGCAAGTATTTAATCTTTTAAATCTTTGGTTTTAAGCCTGCCGCAGTGTTTCTACCAACCCAGGATGTCCAAAAGCTACCGATATTGCCTGTCTCTAAATAAATTGCCATATATAATGTCCAAGTAATATTCTTTAAGGAAAAAATACTGA
>JASGLU010000019.1 GCA_030156825.1 Candidatus Atribacteria bacterium
AGAATTTTCCCCTTAAAGATTATTACTTGGACATTATATATGGCAATTTAAGGACAGACAATCTCGGTAGCTTTTGGACATCCTGGGTTGGTATAAACATTTAATCCCTTATGTTTTTAGCTCTTTTAGGGGGTTATTAGGGGGGTATTTTCCCCCTAATAGTAGGAAGTGTTCTTCTTCCTAGTTAGTATTTGTCTTTTTAAGCTTTTTTGTATTTGTTTTATCTTTTAGGGGGTTATTAGGGGGGTATTTTCCCCCTAATAGTAGGAAGTGTTCTTCTTCCTAGTTAGTATTTGTCTTTTTAAGCTTTTATCTTTTAGGGGGGTTTAAGGGGGGCGAAGCCCCCATTATTGCCGTTTACAGGATAGGATAGAAAAGTCCGATTTTAAACTCGGTAGGCTCGAGTTTAGCGAGGTTTAAAGCTGGCGGGCGTTCTCTCCAAATTTTTATTCAACAGCTTACAAGCTTGCATGGGAATAAAAAAATGGCTGATACTCTCAAGTTTTGTTTAGATTTGCCGATATAATATTTAGGTATTCAGTAAATAAGTTGCTAAATTTAATTTGGAAAAATAACGAGAGGGGTGGTATTGGTGGATTTTAAAAAAACTTCGAACCGCTCACGGGAGCTCCAATTGGTTGCTTTTATGTTGGGAGAAGAGACTTATGGGGTGGATATTTCCCAGGTGGAGGAAATTATTCGTTTTCAGCCAGTTACCCGGGTTCCCGGTGCACCTGATTTTGTAGAAGGAGTAATTAATCTTCGAGGTCGGGTTATCCCGGTAATCGACCTTCGCAAACGCTTTAATTTAGGACAAAAAGAACTTACCAAATCTACCCGAGTTATGGTGGTAGAAGTATCACCACACACGGTAGGTATGATCGTAGATGCAGTAGACGAAGTCTTGCGAATCAACGAAGAGCAAATTGAACCTCCTTCGCCATTAATTGCCTCTATCGATGCGGAATATATTCAAGGGGTAGGAAAATTAGAGGATAAATTGATTATTCTCCTTGACCTTTCTTCAGTCTTGAGTAAAGAAGAGACCGAAGATCTGACTCGCTTAGAGAAAGAAAGTCAGGAAATAATTAATGAAGAAGAATCCTGAAGTTATTTGCTTTAACCGATCAGGGAGTGCATAATTATGGCAATTTCTTTGAGGAAAAAGCTATCCCTTGGCTTTGGCGTTCTAATAGTGGTTTTGGTGATTTTAACGATTTTGGCTTATTGGTCAATTGACCAGATACACAACTTTTCTCATCAGGTGGCTGAAATAAAGGATAGAGAAAACTTTCTCCTCCAGCGAAAAGTTGACCACTTACTTTGGCAGGAACAACTTTCCTTTGCTATTTTTAATGGAGAACAATTTAGAGGAGAATTGGATCCTACTCGTTGTAACTTGGGTCAATGGCTATTGGAAGAGGAAACAGCCGCAATTGAGGACGAGGAAATTCAAAATGTTTTAGCCCAAATCAAGGTTCCCCATGAAGCTCTGCACCGATCAGCCCAGGAGATCAACCAACGACTAATCGAGGGAGACCAGGAGGGAGCGTTTGCAGTATACGCTCAAACCTCTATCCCAGCGCTTGAAGCAGTAATGAAACACCTCGATCAAATATTAATTAGATACCAGGAATTTAATTTAGCTGAAAATCAGAAAATCGAAGAGGCAATTGATAGGACTCAACGGTTGTTTTTAATTATTGCCTTAATAGCCCTGATTGTTGGATTTATTACCTCTCCTCTTTTGGCCCGAAGTATTACTGGACCGATCAGTAAATTGGCTCAAGCTTGTCAGAAGGCGGGAGAGGGTGATTTACGTCATCGAGTAGAAGTTTATAGTAAAGATGAACTTGGACAGGTGGGAGAAGCCTTCAATGCTATGGTAGAAAATCTTCGAAATTTAATCGAAGGAGTGATTAGAACCGCTTCTGATTTGGCTGCTTCCTCGGCCGAACTTAATTCTTCGGTGGGAGAAGTGTCGCAGGCCACCCAGGAGATTGCTAAAACCATCTCTCAAGTGGCCGAAGGCTCAACCGGTCAGAGTGAAGAGTTAAACGATCTTAGTCATCAAATTGAAGCGGTAACCGAAAAAGCTAAGTTGGTAGAGAAGGCCACTCAGAAAAATCTCGATTTTCTTACTGAATTGAAGAGAAATTTAGCTGATAATGCGCAAGCCCTTTCCTCAATCCAAGAGGCCATGTCTCTTACTACCAGAGAAGGAGAAAATACTGAGCGAGAAGCTCGCCGGGGTCAGGAACTCTTGTCGGTGCTTACGAAAGATGTGATCACTATCCGAGAAGTGGCTCAAGAGGTAGCACAGTCTATTTCTGCTTTAGAAGACCGGTCTCAAGAAATTGGTAAAATTGTTGACCTGATAACTGGGATTGCCGAACAAACTAATTTGTTAGCTTTGAATGCTGCAATTGAAGCCGCTCGAGCAGGAGATGCAGGACGAGGATTTGCCGTGGTAGCAGAAGAAGTGCGGAAGTTGGCCGAAGAGTCGGCTCAGGCGGCCCAACAGATCGCTTCCTTGATTAGCGGTATCAGACAGGATACCGTCCAAGCAGTAGACCGAATGGGAGAAGCCGAGCGGCGAGTGGCTGAAGGAGTAGGCCATGCAGAAGAGGTGTCTTTGAATTTTGACCATATTCTTCAGGCTATCGAAAAAGTGATTCAAGGTGTTCGGGAGGTGCAGACTGCTTTTGAAGCGGCTGAACGCACCCAAGAAGTAGTGGAACAAGGAGGAGCGGAAGTGGTAGTTCTTTCTCAAGACAACGTTAATTTGGTAAAAGATATGGTAGAACGGGTAGCAATCATAGCAGAACATGTCGCTTCCGTGGCTTCCGTAGCTGAAGAAAATGCTGCTTCCAGCCAGGAAGTTTCTGCTTCTACTGAAGAACAAAGCGCTTCTTTAGAAGAAATAACTTCTGCTACTGAATCGTTGGCCCAGATGGCTGATCAACTTAAACAACTGGTAAAAGAGTTTGAGGTTTAATACGGGAAGGTTGACTCCAGAGGAGCACCTGGGCTTTTTGACCGGGGAAATGAGGGAATATTTGAACAAGATAACTTTGGGAGGGGCCAGATACTCCCAAAGTCCTTCCCTCTACTTCCTCGGGAACAATGCTTTGCCGATAGTAGAGTTGATATAATGGATGAGCAGGCTTGATTAACATTTTAGGCCGGATGAAATAAGGGAAAAAGGGACTTGTCTTAATTTCCTGAGTGATTAAAGAGTTATTGGTTGGAAGAGGAACCAAAACAAAACTAGCCACCGCTCCGGGGAAAAATCGGACAAACCGGTGTAAGGCCACCGCCCGGGACATTTGGTATCGGTGGCGCAGCCACTCGATAGTAGCAAAGTCTGGATCTTTGCTTTGCAAATCTTTCCATACCATTTCTCGAGGAGCAATTAACTCCTCTGCCAGACGAAAAGCTTCATCTTCCAAGCGGGAAAGGAAGAAAGGGGGTATTTGCTGAGGAGCAAGGTAGTTAAATTGTTTATGCCAGGGGATTATAAAATGAGCACACTCATGAAATACACTGAGTCTTACCCTTCCTCGAGACATTTCTTTCCAGACAAAAATACAGGGTTTCCCTTTTTGCAGACGGAGATACGAACAAGATTGACTCAGGTACCGCAGGAGTGGTGGTTTTCTTTTTTTGGTTGGGACTACAAATTCTTTGATCATGATTCCCAGAATCTGGGCCACCCGTTTTTCGCAGATGGGGGGTTTACTAAAACCGCTGTCCTTGATCACCTTTTGGGCTAACAATTGAATTCCAGAGTCAGATAAAGGTTGAGCGGGAATTCCCATCAGGAGTTATTTTTACTCTCTTTTTCTTCCAAAAAGCGGACGAAATCCAAAACCTCTTTCTTTCCTTCTGGACTTAATTTCTCATACCCCCGAAAAATATAGCGAGCCGTTGGGTCAGAGCGAACGATGGCTTCTCCTTCTAAGTGAGAAGTTTGTCCTAAAAGATAGTCGGTGGTTACTCCCAAAGCACTGGATAGGCGTTTAATAGCTTCAGCTTTAAGTTCCCGTACGTGTCCGGCTTCCAGACGGGAAATGGTGGCCTGACTTATGTTGGAAGCCTCGGCTAACTCCTTTTGGCTCATTCCGCGCCTGAGGCGGAGCTCTCTTACTCTTTTTCCCAGGGACACACCGTCTACCTCCTTGCTAAAGGCTAAATCAAATTTACATCAATGCAATCAAGATGTCAAGTAGAAAATAATCATTTTATAGGGTTGGCGATGGGAAAGAGAGTGATATCTTTTTCTTCGGTAGAGTTTTTTACTCGGTTGGATAAGTTCGACTGATAAGGGGTTAGATTTTTAAAAGTAGGTTATTGACTATGCATTGCTAAAAAGGTATAAAGTAAACTAATAACCATTTTGAAAGGGGGTTTTAGTGTGAAGAAATATTTAGCAGCATTGTTGATAATGGTTTTTCTATGGGGAAGTTTTTCTTTAGCCGGTGCACAGGAACCGATTAAAATTGGAGCAGTTATGGGTTTGACCGGTCCTTGGGCTTCGATTGATACCCCAGCTTTACAGGGAGTCCAGTTAGCAGTGGAAGAGCTCAACCAAAAAGGTGGGGTTTTAGACCGTCCGGTTGAACTTAAGGTAGTAGATACTAAAGCGGATGAAGGGGAAACAGTAGCAGCTGTTATTCGTCTTATTGAGAATGAGGGGGTGTCTGCTTTAATCGGCTATTGTGATACCCACTGGGTAAATATTGCTGCTCCTCTGGCCCGAGAGTATGGAGTTACTTTTATTACTCCGGGAGCTACCCACCCGCGGATACCTGAGCGGACCGGTGCCTGGCTGGCCTGTTTTGGGGACAATGCTCAAGCGTCAGCAGTGGCTGAATATGCGGTAAGAGACATGGGGATTAAAAAAGGCGCGATTTGGATTGACACAGCGGTTGATTTTAGTGTAGCAGTATGTGCTTACTTTGCCGATGCTCTCCAGTATTATGGAGGCGAAGTGGTATATGAAGATTACTTTGAAACCAGCTGGACCGATTTTTCCGGTATGGTGGCCCGGCTTAAAGAGTATGAGGACCGGGGAGAAATAGATTTTGTTTACGTGGGAGGCATCCCTGGGAATTGTGGTTTAATTGTCAGACAAATTCGTGAAGGAGGAGTAACGGTTCCTATTTTAGGAGAGGATGGATTCGATACCCCCCTTCTGGTTGAAACCGGTGGCGAATATGCCGAAGGGGTTATTTTTGCTACCCATATGTCTTTGGAAGACCCGGATCCTGCCATTCAGCAGTTTAAAGAGGCTTATCAGGCTAAATTTGGCACTGAGCCGGAGAACGCTTTTGCCGCTTTGGGTTATGATGCGATGATGGTTTTGGCTCAGGCAATCGAAAATGTGGGAACCGATGACCCGGCCAGGATTCCAGAAGGTCTCTCTCAAGTTAAGAATTTCCAGGGGGTTTCGGGAGTTATCTCTTATGAAGAAGGCAGCCAAATACCGGATAAATCGGTAGCCGTCATCGAAGTTCAGGATGGAAAGTTTATTACCGTAAAACAGATTGTGCCAGAATATTTGTCTGATCCTACTATTGCTAAGTAAACCAGCTTACATATTCGGCAGGGTTATACCCTGCCGAATATGTTACAAAGACAGGAGCTAACGAATGGATGATTTTATCCTGCGAGTAGAAGGTCTGTGGAAAAATTTTGGCGGATTGACCGCAGTTAGTGATTATCACCTTCACCTGCCTCAGGGAGCCACTTTTGGTTTGATCGGTCCTAACGGGGCAGGCAAAACTACCATATTTAATTTGATTAGCGGAGTGATAAAGCCTACCAAGGGGAAGATTTTTTTTAAGGGACGGAATATTACCTCTTTTCGCCCCGACCAAATAGCTGCTTTAGGGCTGACTCGAACTTTTCAAAATCTTCGGCTTTTCCCTTCTTTATCGGTAGAAATGAATTTGAAAATTGGGGCCCATGTCCACGCTAAATGTGGTTTTGTTAGCACTCTTTTAAGTTTGCCCTCCCTTTTTCGAGAAGAAAAAGTTATTACCGAAAGAGCCCAAAATATTTTAGAAGTTTTCGAGTTAGAAGACTATCGGAATGAACTATGTTCCAACTTACCTTATGGCTTACAAAGAAAACTGGATATTGCCCGGTCGTTGATGACTGAACCGGAAGTACTTTTTTTGGATGAACCCTCGGCTGGGATGAATGACCAGGAAGCGGAAGAGCTGGCTCAAGTTGTGCGGGAGATTAAAGAGCGCTTTCGACTTACTTTGGTGATTGTTGAGCACCGGATGCCTTTTGTGATGGGTTTAGCTGAGGTTATTCAAGTTTTAGATTATGGTTCAATCATTGCCTCCGGTTCACCGGAGGAAGTGCGCAACAACCCTAAAGTGGTTGAAGCTTATTTGGGAACAGGTGATCTTATTGCTTAAATTGGAAAAAATAAGCGTTAAATACGGTGTAATACCGGCAGTTAATGACTTAACTATTCAGGTTAAAGCAGGACAGATTGTTTCACTAATTGGTTCTAACGGAGCCGGCAAAACTACTACCTTAAAAACCATAGTGGGAGTGTTAAGCCCCTTCCAGGGAGCTATTCTTTATCAAGGGAAAGATATAACCTCTTTTTCTGCTCCCCAAAGAGTAAAAATGGGGATTGCGTTGGTACCAGAAGGGAGAGGAATTTTTAACCGTCTCTCGGTACAAGAAAATCTATTTTTAGGAGCTTACCATCGAACCGATGAGCGGGAAATTAAAAAAGATTTAGACTGGATATATGAGCTTTTTCCCCGCTTGTTAGAAAGAAAAGAACAAGTGGCTGGGACCTTAAGTGGTGGAGAACAACAAATGTTGGCGGTGGCTCGAGGATTGATGTCACGCCCCAGTCTTATGCTCTTGGATGAACCTTCTTTAGGTTTGGCTCCTCTGATAGTGCAAGAATTGTATCGCTTGATTCAGGAGATTAGGAACCAAGGAGTGACCATTCTTTTGGTGGAGCAAAGTGCACCGATGGCTATTCGGGTATCAGATTATGTCTATGTTCTGGAAACTGGCTTTTTGAAATTAGAAGGTTCTCCTGAAGAAGTAGAATCTTTGGAAGACATCAAAAAAGCCTATTTGGGAGGATAGTTGAATGTTTTCGTTTGGCTATTTTTTGCAACAAACCATGAATGGAGTAATCCTGGGATGTATGTATGCTCTTTTGGCTTTGGGAATGACAGTGGTATATGGGATTCTCCGGTTGATTAATTTTGCTCATGGAGCCTTGATTACTCTGGGGGCTTTTTTTACTTATTTTATTTTTTCTCAATTGGGTCTGCCTTTGCTGGCGGTAATTTTTTTAGTTTTGGGTTTTGGAGGTCTCATGGGGTTAGTTTTAGACGTAGTTGCTTACCGAAAACTTCGGGGAGGGCCGGAAGTTGCTTTATTAATTACCTCTTTAGGGTTCTACACCTTTATCGAAAATCTTATGAAGATGATAATTTCTCCCCAACCTTATGCTTTCAAAACACCAGCTTTCCTTTCTACTATAATCCGTACTCAGTATCTTACTTTTCGTCCGATCGACATTTTTATTATTGTTTCTTCAATTTTGATTATGATATCGTTCCACTTTTTTATTAAAAAAACCAAGGCCGGCATTGCTATGCGGGCTATCAGTGAGAATCTTGAAGTGGCCAATATTATGGGGATCGAAGTGAATCGCACAATCTCGCTGGCTTTTATTATTGGTTCGGCCATCGCTGCTTTTACCGGATTTTTGTGGGGGGCTAAATATGGCCAGATCTCTTATGATATGGGGTTTTTAACTGGTGTTAAAGCTTTTGTGGCAGTGGTAGTTGGAGGAGTGGGTAGCGTTCCTGGTGCCATGTTAGGTGGTTTTATCCTGGGGCTGGCCGAAATTCTTTCAATTGCTTTTCTGCCCACTTATTTTGCCGAATACCGGGATGGAATTGTATTTGCCATTTTAATCTTGGTCCTTTTGATTAAACCTTCGGGCATATTGGGAATGAAAGAAGAGGTACGGGTGTAATATGAAAAGAGAGATACCGCATGAAGTATGGTTTATTATAGGAGGAATTATTTTATTTGTCGGAGTTTTGCTGGCCAACCAAGTTTTAAACCGGTACTTAATTCATATTTTGATTTTGATGGGAATTTACTCGGTAGCGACCGCCAGTTTAAATCTTACCAATGGCTATACCGGCCTTTTTTCTTTGGGGCACGCAGCTTTTATGGCAATTGGTGCTTATAGTTCCACCCTGTTAACTTTTCCGCTCAGCTTGCGCAAAAGCTATGATTTGCCCCTTTTGCCTTCTATATTGGGCGGGCCGGAAACTGCCTGGCCTTTTTTGCCGGCTTTGGTGGCTGGTGGACTGATGGCCGCTCTTTCGGCTCTTGTTATTGGTGTTCCCGTCTTGAGATTAAGAGGGCACTATCTATCGGTGGCCTCTTTAGGTTTTATGGTCATCGTTACTACTTTTGCCAAGACCTTGCGAGGGATAACCCGGGGTTCGATGGGGATCAGTGCCATTCCTTCCTACACCAATATTTTTTGGACCTATTTTTGGGTTTTGATTACCGTTTATGTGGTGTGGCGGATAGTTAACTCCCGTTTTGGAAGAGCTATGCTGGCTATTCGGGAAGATGAAACCGCTGCTCAGGTTTTAGGAGTATATCCGCTGAAGTATAAACTTCTTTCTTTTGCTACCGGGGCTTTTTTTGCTGGAGTAGCCGGTGGATTATATGCTCACTTTACTAAAGCTATTCGCCCGCTTGAATTTTCCTTTTTCCTGACTTTTCAGATTGTCGTGATGTTGGTAGTGGGAGGGGCAGGGACTACCAGTGGCCCTATTGCTGGGGCAGTGTCTATTATTGCCCTCCGCTATTTATTAAAACCGGTGGAAGAACGATTTGCTTTATATGGTTTGATTGAGCTGATTTATGCTGGGCTTTTGATTGTGATTATGCTTTGGAAACCGGAAGGGATAATGGGTCGGAAAACAGGCCGAATTGGTGGTTAAAGGTTTTTATGAAAAATTGAACACTAAATGGAGGTGAACTGTGATGGGGAAAAAATTTTTCCACCCTGAGATTAATTATTCTGACTTTAAAGAGGGAAACTTTAATAAGGCTATTTTAGCAGTGGGTTCAGCTGAGAACCATGGTTTTCATTTGCCATTTGGGACTGATACTCTGGTTTCCTTAGCTATCGCCCGAGAGGTAGCAGAAAAGGTAGATGGTATGTTGGTTTTGCCCCCGATAACTTATGGAGTGAGCTTTCACTACGATGATTTCCCTTTTACCTTAACTTTACGACCAGAGGTTTTAATTGAGGTTCTCAAAGATGTTCTTGCCTCTACCATCCGTCAGGGTATTAATCGAATTATTATTTTAAACGGCCATGATGGCAACATTGCCCCGATTGAAGTTGCCACTCGTTCGATTAAAGTCCAGTATCCGCAAGCTTTTTTAGCCTCTTTAGATGCCTGGTGGGTAACGGCGGGTGAGCTTCTTCCTGCCGATACCTTTGAGGTTTGGGGAGGTTTAGGTCATGCGGGTGAAGGGGAGACCTCCATTGTGCTCCACCTTTATCCCGATTTTTGTCGAATGGAAAACGCCCGCGGAGTGGTACCCGACCTACCCCCGGGTCCAGAGATTAAATGGAAATTTAATGAACTTACCCCTTATGGCGCCACCGGCGACCCTACGCGCGGCAGTTCGGAAAAAGGAAAAAAGATGTTTGAAGCTTTGGTCGAGTATGTAGTCCAATTTGTAAAAGAGATGGAAAAGAGGAACTGGCAGTACGGGCAAAATCCTTCTCAATCATAAAAGGAGAAATTTTTATGAAAGCACCTTGGGTATCTATTGAATCATTTCCTCTTCATCTGGGAGAGGAAGTGGTGGTTAAAGGTTGGTTGGCCAATAAACGGTCCAGTGGAAAAGTGGCTTTTTTGATCGTTCGAGATGGGACCGGCTTTGCTCAGGCTACCGGAGCGGTGGGGGAATTTTTTACTCGATCTGAACTGAAAGAAATGGCAAAAGTTCCGCTGCAATCCTCGATTATTCTCCAAGGAGTGGTTAGAAAAGATGATCGAGCTCCTGGAGGATATGAACTGGCGCTATCTCATTTTCAGGTAGTGGCTGAAGCAGAAGATTATCCTATCCAGAACAAAGAACACTCGGTAGAATTTCTCTTGGAAAATCGCCATCTCTGGCTTCGTTCTCAGAAGCCACATGCTGTTTTGCGGATTAGAAACCAGGTAATAATGGGTCTTCACCAATTTCTTCAAGAAAATGGTTTTACTTTAATCGATCCGCCAATTTTGACCCCGGCTGCCTGTGAAGGTACTACCACTCTGTTTGAGTTAGATTATTTTGACCTGGGGAAAGCTTACTTATCACAAAGCGGTCAGCTCTATATGGAGGCAGCCGCTTCCGCTTTTGGTAAAGTATATTGTTTGGCTCCCACTTTCCGAGCCGAAAAATCAAAAACCCGCCGGCACTTAACCGAGTTTTGGATGCTCGAGCCGGAAGCTGCTTTCTTTGATTGGCAAGATAATATGGAGTTACAAGAACAGTTGGTTAGCTTTGTCGTTGGTCGGATTCTCGATAGTTGTCAAGAAGAATTGGCGACTTTGGAGCGAGACCTTACCCCGCTTACTAAAATTAAAACACCTTTTCCCCGGATTTCATACGAGCAGGCAATTGAGATTTTAAAAGCTAAAGGGTTTTCCGCAGAATGGGGAGATGATTTTGGAGGGGACGAGGAAACTGCTATTTCAGAGGAGTTTGACCGACCGGTTTTTATCCATCACTATCCAGCTCAGATTAAAGCTTTCTATATGCAACCGGATCCAGACGATACTCGTTTAGTATTGAATGACGACTTAATAGCTCCTGAAGGTTATGGAGAAATAATTGGTGGTAGCCAGAGAATCCACGATTATCAGCTCTTGAAAAACAAATTAGAAGAGAATAACCTTCCACTTGAGGCTTTTCAATGGTATTTGGACCTGAGAAAATTTGGTACCTGTCCTCACTCCGGTTTTGGTCTGGGGATTGAGCGGATGGTAGCCTGGATTTCGGGAATCCATCATATTCGAGAAGCTATCCCTTTTCCTCGACAAATTTACCGGATATATCCTTAGAAGCAGGGTTAAAGGGTTATCTTTTTGGACAACAAAAATACCTTAGGGAGGGGAATTGTCCACCTTGTTTAAGACGGGAACTATTTGGTTTCTTTTTGTTTTGGGATTGGGTTTACTTTGCTGTGTTTCCTGGTTTTTCCCTTGGATTTCTACCCCCGAGGGTTTTCGCCTCAATGCCTGGGAAGTGCAAAACGATGAGGTTTCTCTTCCTTACTATCGAGTTTTGGACAGCTCCCAGATAGTTACCCTTTATACCTCTTTTCCTCAAATAGAAGCAGATTGCCTTTTTTTACCCAAGATTTCTGGCCACGGATTCCGAGTTTGGTTAAACGGGGTTAAAATAGGCCAGTTGGGAGCAGAGGCAAACTGGACGGCTAATGTCTGGAGCAGCTCTCACCTTATTCCCTTTGACCCTGCTTTGCTTAAAGCCGAAAACTATATTCAAATTGATCTTTTTGGTCTGTATGACGCCGGAATAGGGCTTGCTCCGACTGTAGGAAAAATGGAAAACATGGTTGGGGCGGCTGATTTTATTAATTTTTTTTCTCAGGACCTTTCTTTGATAATAATCGGTGCCTGTTTTCTTCTGGGAGTTATTCTATTAGTAATAAGGCGCTATCTTTTGATACGAGGACAATCTTTCCTCTATATAGGATTAGCCTCTCTGTTAGCCGCTTTTTATCTTTTTGACTTTATTTTTCGTTACTCAGGTGGAAACCTGTCCAATTTTCTTTGGTTGAGGAAGTCTTTTTTGGGATGTGGCTATTTGGCTAACTTCTTTTTTCTTTGGGGCACCGAAGAATTAGTGAAGGAAAAACATAAAACCTCTTGGCTGTTGTTAATTCTCAGTTTAACTGCGGTTGCAATTTTACTGGTTCAACCCTCCCACGTTGCTCTTAAACAATATGTGCGATGGGGCACCTTATTGATTTTTCCCAATTTACTTTTGGCGTTTTATCTGATTATTTCTCACAGGGAATGGAACCTTCTTTTCCCCTGGATGTTTTATCTCATTGGATTTTTCCATCTGGCGATATCCATGCTTTTGGAGATTTCTGGCTTTTTCTTTGTTCCTTCGGCTATCCTTTTAGCAGCCGTTGGGTTCAGCTTTTTTTTGGTGGACGAATATAAAACCATAAATCAAAGATTGAACTCAGTTCAGCAGGAGTTACTTGTTGATTCTTTAACCGGGATTCACAATCGGGGAATTTTAGCTCGAACCATCTTTGTTCCGGGAGATTTGGTTATTATGCTTGATATAGATTATTTTAAAAATTTTAATGATGCTCGAGGGCATCAGGCAGGAGACGATCTTTTGAAAGAATTTGCCCGGGCTTTCCGGGAGCAGTTACGTAAAGACGACCTGTTTTTACGATTTGGAGGAGATGAATTTTTGCTTATTTTAAAACAAGGAGACAAAGAGTTGGTGGAAAATATAGTTAACCGAGTAGAAACAAGAGTAAGGTTATTGGTTGGGGACGAGACTTTAAGTGTCTCCTTTGGGTCGGCTAAGTTGGAGAGGAGTTTTGAAGAGGCACTAATCCAGGCAGATGAGGCTATGTATCATATGAAAGGAAAAAGGAAACTGGAGGTTTAAAATGGGAAATTTGTCTGATTTTACCTCGAGCAAATACCTTGACTTCCATATCTTGCCTTGATATGCTCAAAATAGCTTTAGAGGAAGTGGGGGGAAGAGTGGTGGAGTTTAAATTTTGATTTCCCCAGAATTTCAGTTGGCTATTTAGATAGCTGGAGTTAGAGGAAGGTGGTATAGAAATGGCAGTAGCAGTAATAATGGCCGGGGGTAAAGGTGAGAGACTGTGGCCTCTGAGCCGAGATCGCAAACCTAAACAGTTTGTCTCCTTTGGTGAGAAAAGTTTTTTCCGGACTACTGTAGACCGGATTAAACCGGTGGTAGGGGAAGAAAACATTTACGTAGTGACTCAGGAAAACCGGGTAAAGTCGGTTTTAAAGGATGTTCCTTCTCTTCCTAAAAAAAATATTATAATAGAACCAGTGGCGAAAAACACCGCTCCTGCTATTGGCCTGGCGGCACTTAAGGTTGCTATCTGGCAGGGTCCAGAGGAAACGATGATAGTCCTTCCGGCTGATCATGTGGTCCGAGACGAAGAAACTTTTAAAGAGTTAGTGCACTTTACTTTTAGATTAGCGGAAGACAATTGTTTAATTACCTTGGGTATTCCTCCTTTTTATCCCCATACTGGGTATGGCTATATCCACTATGGGGAACTCTATAAAAAAGAGGGGAAATGGGAGGCATTCAGAGTTTTAGAGTTTACTGAAAAACCAAGCCAGGAGGTTGCCGAAAAATACCTGCGTGAGGGGACTTACCTTTGGAATAGTGGGATGTTTGCTTGGAAAGCAAGGGTTATCTTGGAGGAAATGGAAAAATATATGCCGGATTTGTACCGAGGGCTGATGACAATAAAGAGTAAGGTCGATACCCCAGAAGAAAAGGAGGTTACGAACCGGGTTTTTCAGGAGTTAGAGAGCACTTCCATCGACTATGGGGTGATGGAAAAAACAGACCGTTCTTTAGTGATCCCGGCTGATATTGGTTGGAGTGATGTCGGTTCTTGGCTGGCCTTAGAGGAGATTTTTAAAAAGAATCAGCAAGGAAACATTGTTTTGGGCAAGCATCTGGGGATCGATACTAAGAACTGTATCATTTGGGCTAAGAAACCGGTAGTAACCTTAGGGATAGAAGACTTAGTGGTGGTAGAAACTGACGATGTGATTTTTCTTATGCCTAAAACTCACCACCAAGAGGTGAGGTCGGTGATTGAAGCTCTAAAAAGGCAGAAAGAATTTCGGGAGTTGCTTTGATATTTAGGGAAAAATTTAATTTTACCCGGGTTGACATCTATTAGGAATTAGAAAGTATGTTAAACTAATTGTATCTAAAACTTTTCAAGAAAGGGGAGCGTATGGTGAGTAATTCTTCAGCATTGTTGAATTTAGCTTTAAATCAAGGACAGGGGGTTTTGCGTCTAACTCCTACTTGGGTTCCACGGGCTTTTTGTATTCCAGGGAAGAGGCTGAAATTACATCCTGATGATTATTTTGCTTTTGGTGCTCATCGAGGGGGTATTGATGAGCGTTGGTTTGCTTCTACCACTAAAGCCGATAATGGGCCGGAAACTCTACCCGATGAGGGGTTAAGCTATATTTACCTGGAAGATGGCTCCCGGGTGGAAAAAATACTTCTTAAAGATGCTATAGAATTGATGGGTAAAGATATCTTGGGTAGGGAAGTAATGGAAAAGCACGGTGGGTGGACTATGTTTGCCAAATTTTTTGACAACATGGATCCTCTTCCCCACCATCTTCACTTGGATGACGAGAAAGCACAAGCAGTCGGACAAAAAGGTAAGCCCGAAGGTTATTATTTCCCCCGACAGTTAAACGACCACGGAGGTTATTTCCCTTATACTTTTTTTGGCTTAAACCCGGGTACTACCCGAGACGATATTATTCAGTGTCTCAAAAACTGGGATAGAGGTGATAATGGGATTCTTTACCATTCTCGAGCTTACAAACTAAAATTGGGAACTGGTTGGAATGTTCCTCCTGGAGTGCTGCATGCCCCGGGGTCACTTTTGACCTATGAACCGCAACGGGCCTCAGACGTTTTTGCTATGTTCCAAAACATTGTTTGGGATAAATACCTTTCCTGGGATATGTTAACTAAAGATGTGCCCTCAGAACACAAAAAAGACCTGGATTACATAGTAGATATGGTTGACTGGGACTTGAACCTGGACCCGGACTTTTATCGGAGTCGTTTTTTAGAGCCTAAACCGGTTAAGCCGGAAGCAGAGATGAGAGAAGCCGGGTATCAGGAGTACTGGGTGGCCTATAATAGTGATTTCTTCACTGCTAAGGAATTGACGGTTTTACCCAGACGGGCAGTGACTATTAAAGAGGATGCGGCTTATGGTTTAATAGTTATTCAGGGTCAAGGTAAATTTGGAGTATGGGATGTATCGGCTCCGACTATGATCCGATTTGGAGAAATGACTCAGGATGAATTGTTTGTAACCGTAAAAGCCGCTCAGGAAGGGATAACTATAGTAAATGAGAGTGCAACTGAAAACCTGGTAATACTTAAGCATTTTGGACCAAAGGTTTAAGACCGTTATGGAAGAGGCAATTCTAAAGTTTGAGAATTTAACCAAGAGATTCCCTGGGGTGTTAGCCTTAAACCAGGTAAGTTTCGAGGTTCGAAAGGGAGAGGTTCATGCTTTAGTAGGGGAGAACGGGGCGGGTAAATCCACTTTGATAAAGATTGTTACCGGGGTTTACCCCCGCACCTCGGGTGAGCTTTTCTACCAGGGAAAAGCGGTCGAATTTCATAGTCCTCATGATGCCTTGAGAAATGGGATTGCCGCTATTTACCAGGAATTCAACTTGATTCCTGCCCTCTCAGTGGTGGAGAATATCTTTATGGGCCACTATTTTACCCAAAAGGGAGGGCTGGTTGATTGGGCCAAAATAAGAGAGGAAGCACAGCGACTTATTGATTTTTTAGAAGTAGATATTAATATTGATGCCCAGGTGCGGGATTTAGGAGTAGCTAAAAAACAAGTAGTAGAAATAGCTAAAGCTCTTTCCTACCAAGCACAAGTTTTGATTATGGATGAACCCACTGCCACTTTGGCCCAGAAAGAGATTGATACCTTGTTTCGGATCGTTAAATCTTTAAAAGAACAGGGAGTTACTATAATTTATATTTCTCACCGCTTAGAAGAAATTTACCAGATTTGTGATCGGGTTACAGTGTTGCGGGATGGGAATTATATAGCCACCCGCAAGCTGACAGAGGTTCAAATGGAGGAAATTATTCAAATGATGGTGGGGAGAGAGGTGGTAGAAAGATTTCCTCGAACGCTTCATAAAGCTGGAGAAGAGGTTTTAAGGGTAGAAGGTTTGAGTCGAAGTGGAGTGCTGGAAGATATTAGTTTTAATCTTCATCGGCGAGAAATATTGGGCATAGCTGGGATGGTAGGGTCAGGCAGAACCGAGTTGCTGCGGGCGCTTTATGGTTTAGATCCGATTGATCAGGGTCAAGTTTGGATAAAAGGGGAAAAAGTAACTATCCATTCTCCGTTGGAGGCAATTAGTCGGGGTATTGCTCTGATCCCAGAAGAGAGAAAAACCCAAGGGTTGGTCTTACTTTTATCGGTGATGGAAAATATCGGTCTACCGATATTACCTCAAATTGCTAACCGGGGCTTCTTAGATGAAGAGGAACTGAAAAAAATTGCCCAGAAGATGGTTAAAACCTTGAATATTAGAACCCCTTCCATTTATCAGAGGGTTATGAATCTGTCTGGAGGCAATCAACAAAAAGTGGTGTTAGCCAAATGGTTAGCCCGAGAAAGTGCTATTTACTTTTTTGATGAGCCTACCCGGGGGATCGATGTAGGAGCTAAAGTTGAAATTTATCACCTTATGAATCATCTAATTGAACAGGGGTCGGCTATACTGATGGTTTCTTCCGAGCTTCCCGAGATTTTGGCTTTAAGCGACCGGGTGTTGGTAATGAGGGAAGGTAGGATAGCTGGCGAATTAACCAAAGAAGAGGTGACTCAAGAGTCGGTTTTAAAATTGGCTGTGGGAAGGAGGAACGTCGGTGCCCAGTCTTCCTGAGGAAAAGACTACTTCTGTTAGTATAGCTGGAAGATTTTTTATCTTTTGGGAAAAAGCAGGTATTCTTTTAGCTTTTATTGTGGTGTGCGTGGTTTTTGGCATCTTAACCCCGGTTTTTTTCCATCCTTTAAATATTTTAAACGTTATCCGCCAGGTATCTATTATTGGGGTTATGGCTGTCGGGATGACTTTTGTGATTTTGTTGGCCGGGATTGACCTTTCAGTTGGTTCGATTGTAGCTTTTACCGGGATTATTGCAGCTGCTTTTCAAGTAAAATGGGGTGGGAGCCTTTTTCTAAGCATTGTAGTTCCTCTTTTAATTGGGGCTGGGATCGGTTTCTTTAACGGTTTTGTTTCTACCAAAGGTGGGCTTCACCCGTTTATTGTTACCTTGGGAAGCATGAGCATTTTTCGGGGAGCTACCCTTTTGGTGGCTCAGGGACGACCAATTTCTGGTATGAGCCCTGAATTCCGCTTTATTGGAGCCGGAATGGTAGGTCCGATTCCCTTCCCGGTTATCTTGTTTTTGGGGAGCGTAGTGGTAGCCGGCATTGTCCTTCGGAAAACGGTTTTTGGGCGTTATATTTATGCTATTGGCGGTAATCCGGAGGCTGCTTTGTTGTCGGGAATTAGAGTGGACCGCTATAAAATTTTGGCTTTTACGATTTTAGGTTTCCTTGCAGGCTTAAGTGGCTTAATCCTTACTTCTCGTCTTAACTCGGGAGAACTGGTAGCCGGTCAGGGGTACGAGCTGGACGTTATTGCTTCGGTGATAATTGGAGGCACCAGTTTGATGGGGGGAGAGGGGGGAGTTTATGGTAGTTTGATTGGCGCCCTTTTAATCGGGGTAATTTCTAATGGTTTGAACCTTTTGGGAGTTCAACCCTATTGGCAAATGATTGTAAAAGGAGCTATTATTATACTGGCTGTGTTGTTAGATAAAATGAGGCAGCGTTTTAGAGCCAGTTAAAGGAGGTGAGGTTGATTCCTTGTTTTTAAGCTTTTTAGGCAATTTTATCTTAAGGTAAGCATTTTTCACAAAATGAAGGGAGGAAGGTCAAATGAAAAAGTTAATTAGTTTGTTAGTGGTTTTGATGGTAGTCTTTTCTTTCCTTTTTGGTTCAATAGCTTTGGCCCAAGAAGAGCTTACCATTGGTTTGTCTTTCCCCAGTCTTTCCTTTGCCTGGTTTTCTTTCTTGGAAGAGGCGGTAAAGGAAAAGGCCGCTCAATTAGGGGGAATAGAGGTAATATCTTTGGAAGCTGAGGATAAAGTTTCTAATCAGATTTCGATTATCGAGGACATGATTATCAGGGGAGTAGATGGAGTATTACTTGTTCCGATTGAAGTGGAAGCGGTAGTGCCAGCGGTAGAAGCTTTAAACCAGGCCAATATACCGGTAGTTACCGTGGATCGCCGGATCAAAGAGGATGCACCAGTGGAGGTTTTGTGCCATGTGGGAGCGGATAATGTTGAGGGTGGAAGGAAAGCTGGCCAATTTGTGGTGGATAAACTTATCGAAAAATATGGCGCCCCCAAAGGAGTGGTAATTGAACTTATCGGTACTCCGGGAGCCGGACCGGCTATTGATCGTAGTGGTGGCTTCAACGAAATAATTGGACAGTATCCTGATATCATAATCAAAAGTCAAACTGCTAACTTTCGCCGGGATGATGGTATGAGGGTAATGGAAGATTTCATCATGAGTACTCCCGAGATTGATGCGGTGTTTGGTGGAAATGATGAAATGGTTTTAGGAGCTATCCAGGCCATGCAGGCCAGTGGAATGCTGGATGTAGAAGAAGTTATCACTGTAGGTTTTGATGCTCTGCCCGAGTCTTTGGAGCTTATTGAGCAAGGTATTTTAGATGCTACTATCGAACAATTTCCGGGAAGACAGGCTTCTACCGCTTTTGAAGTTTTAGTTAACTATCTCTGGGAAGGACAAGAACCGGCAGATAAGGTAATTTTAATCGAGCCAGCGGTAATCACTAAAGAAAACCTGGATCAGGCAGAAAAGAGTTTTTAAGGCGTAAACTTTAATAATTTTGGAGGGGGGAGAGCTACTATCTCCCCCCTTTTTGTTTGTCGAAATTAGTGGTTATTCAAAGTTGGGGAGGAGGATGGTTAGAGGTGGAAAAGTATTTTTTGGTTTTAGATTGTGGTGCCACCAGTCTGCGGGCGGTAGCGATGGGGGAGAAGGGAGAAATTTTATCCATTGCTTCTTTACCCAATGCCCCTGAGAAACAAGCAGGCACTCCCGACTACCTTATCTGGGACCTGGAAGAAATATGGCAGAAACTTTGCCAGTCAACCCGTCAGGTAATATCTCAGGTGGAAGGAGAAATAGCGGCCATTACCGTGACCACTTTTGGGGCCGATGGGGCACCGATTAAAAAAGACGGCAGTTTAACTTATCCGGTGATTTCCTGGCAGTGTAACCGGACTTTAAAGTGGGTGAACAAAATTCCTTCTATGATTGACCCCCGGGAAATTTTCCGTATTACCGGTTATCAGATTATTCCATTTAATACCCTTTTGAAGTTGCTCTGGTTGCGAGAGAATAACCCAGAATCTCTGGACCAAGCTGACACTTTTTTAATGATGCCCGGTTTGTTAAGTTTTAAACTTTGTGGAGAGAAAAGCATTGATTACTCAATTGCTTCTACTACTATGATGTTTGATGTCGAGAACCGCACTTGGTCTCAGCGGTTACTTACTCTGGCCGGTATTGATTCCAACTTTTTTCCGTCCTTGATTCAACCGGGGGAAATCATTGGACAGGTAACTAAAAAGGCGAGTGAAGAGACGGGGATTCCGACTGGGGTGCCGGTGGTGGCTTCTGGCCATGATACCCAGTTTGCTTTGATTGGCTCACTGGCCAGTGAAAAAGAACTTGCTCTTAGTTCTGGCACTTGGGAGATCGCTGCCTTGCGAATCCCTTACTATCAGGATTCAGGCCTGGCTTTTGAATTGGGAATTTTAACCGAGCTGGATGCTGAAGCCGGTCTTTGGAACCCCCAAATGTTAATGGTAGCGGGCGGGGTAGTGGAGTGGGTACGCCGGAATCTGTTTTCCGATTTAAAAGATCGGTCGGATATTTACCAAATTATGATCAAAGAAGCTCAGTCGGTTTCTCCGGGCGCGGGAGGAGCAACTGTGGTGCCGGCTTTTATGCCCTCAGGTCCTACCAAACCCTATCAAACCAAGGGAACGATTTTGGGATTGGGTTTAACCACCGATCGGGCTCAGATAGCTCGAGCCACCTTCGAGGGGTTATCTTTCCAGTTAAGACAAGCGATGGAAGCTTTGCAGGAAGTTTACTCTTTCCGACCGGAAGCGGTCCGAGCAGTGGGTGGAGGCTCTAAAAATACACTTTGGAACCAAATTAGAGCAGATGTACTTAACTTACCGGTGGTAACTACCTCTTGTCAGGAAGCTACGGTTTTAGGAGCGACTATGTTTTCCATGATAGGCTCGGGTATGGTTAATTCCTTGGAAGAAGCAAAGCAAAAAATAACTCTCCAAACCCAGATTTGGGAACCTTCTTCTTGGGTTAGCCGCTACCAAGATATTTTTCAAGATTACCAGAAACTTCCTGGTTATTTAGCTCCTTATTATCGGGAACGGAATTCTAAAGAAACTCTTTAGCCAAATCTTCTACCGTTTGAATGATGGTGTGGCATTTATCTCGTAAGTGGTTTTGCCGGTAAATTTTTAGACCTTCTTCCGTGTTTAGGGGTACTCCAATGAGATCGATACAATCGGTGTGCCCCAGCTTCTCTCCTACCTTTTTTAGGAAAGCTTCTACTCTTTGGTAGAGCTCATCTCGGGTTTTTTTATCCTGGGGGTCTCGTCGGCCATACTTGATTCCCAGGGCCATGACTGCTCCGGAAATTGCGCCACAGATTCGGCCAGTGTGACCAACTCCTCCTCCGAAGCCGGTAGCAATTTGGGGGAGGAGTTCATTTTGCACTCCCAGATACTCTGCTAACCCCTGTAAAGTAGACTCAGCACAGTTAAATCCCTTATCATGAAAATCTGAGGCGGTAGCCACAAAATCACTTCCTTTAAAGTAGGTTTTTTTGCTTTAAATAGTTACCAAATTCTCGATCGGTTTGACTGATGTGGTTTATCAACCATTCCATAACCATTTGGTTGACCTGAACTACAAACTGGAGGCTTGGCCCTTGTTCCTCAAAGCGGTTTTTGAGGGCGGAAAAACTCTGGGTGAAGTTTTGATGTTGAAGTCGATGGGTAGGAAGTTGGGGGTAAGCATGTTCGGTCATATATTGTTCTTCATCTTGGAAGTGGGTTATTACGTAGTCTTCCAGAAATTGGATAATGTTTCTCACCGCTTCTTTTCCTTTGCCTTGCCGGCAAGCCTCCATTAGCTGATCAACCTGTTTGATCAGTTGTTGGTGTTGGTGGTCAATTTTTGGTATCCCAATGGCCAAACTGTCATTCCATTTCAAGTTTATCGCCTCCTGGGTAGAAGTTTAATCTAAAATACAAATCGAACTGCTCCTCCATCAACTCCGATGGCGGTACCGGTGAGATAAGTTGCCTGGTTAGAACACAAAAATGAGACCAAAGCCGCAACTTCTTCTGGCCTACCATATCTTTTCAAGGGGATTACCTCTTCTGCTTCCTGCTTGATAGTTGTTAGTGGCTGGCCGCTCCGAGTAGCCTTTTCTTCCAGTAATTGGATAGCTCGGTCGGTTGCGATTGAGCCTGGACAAACTACGTTAAAAAGAATATTTCGATGAGCATAGGCCCGAGAGAGACTTTTGGATAAAGCGTTCACTCCACTTCTTAACACGTTAGAGAGTAAAAGATTATCTATCGGTTCTTTAATCGAGGTGGAGGTTAGGTAAACCACTCTTCCCCAATTTTTGGTTTCCATCTGGGGAAGGAAAGCCTTGGTTAAGCGGATAGTGCTCATGAGAAGTGAATCAAACGACCGGTACCAGTCTTCCTCGGAAAGGGAAGAAAGATCACCGGGAGGTGGACCACCACTGTTTATTACTAAGATATCCACTCCCGAGAATTTGCGATTAATGTAACCTACCAGCTTTTGAATGTCTTCTCTGTTACCCAAATTGCAAGGGAAAAAATGACAGCTTTTACCTGTTTTCTCTTTAATTTCTTTTTGGGCTCTTTCCAGTTTAGCTTGAGAACGGGAAGAGAGAATGACTTGAGCGCCCTCCTGGGCTAATTCTTGAGCAACCGCTTTCCCTATTCCCTGACTGCTTGCGGTTACCAAAGCCACTTTGTTGGTTATTCCTAAGTCCATTTTTTGCCTCCGTTTTTCATTTTATCCCCTGGTTGGTTCTAATATTGGTAAATTTCTTCATCATTCAAAACCCGCAAACCGCTTCTCTCTAAGATGCTTTGGGCGTGAGGTTGACTTTCTACTTGAATTATCAAAACCGACCGCTCGCCGGTTTTGACCACAAATCCGTAAGCATCTTCGATATTAATTTGGTTTTGAGAAAGGATTTTGGCTATTTTATGTAGTCCTCCCGGTTGGTCTTCCATGATTACTGCGATAACCTCTTGTAAATAAGCCGGGATATCGTGAGAATGTAAAAGTTCGTAAGCCTTCTGAGGTTGGTCTACTAAAAGTTTAATCACCCCAAAACCATTGGCACTGGAGATGGTAATTGCCCGCAAGTTAATTTGGTTTTGGGCTAAAATTCCGGTTATTTTTTCAATTCTTCCCGGCTTGTTTTCGGCAAAAACTGAAATTTGATAAGCCATTTATCTTTTCCTCCTTTCCTGCTGGAGATAATTGGTTCAAGCAGAAAGTTAGTTTAATTATAACTTACGCTTATCGATCAGTCGAATAGCTTTTCCCTCTTGTGTAGGTAAGGTTCCTGGTTCTACCAAAACTACCTGGGGAGTTACCAGAATTTCAGCCCGTAGTTCATTGGTAATCCGCTCTCTTAACCTTTCCAGTTTGGGAAGCTCTCCGGCGAATAATTCGGGTTTTATTTCTACTTCTATTCGCATGATATCACGGTAATCCTCTCGTGAGAGTATAATCCGATAATTGGCACCTACTTCGGGAATATTCATTAAAACTGTTTCTATTTGGTTAGGGAAAATATTGACTCCCCGGAAAATGAACATATCGTCGGCTCTCCCCTGTATGCGAGATATTCGAAGATGGGTTCGCCCACAAGGGCAGGGTTCTTGGTAGTAGAAGGCCAAATCCTTAGTTCGATAACGAAGGATAGGGGTGGCCTCCCTGTTTATGGTGGTTAAAATTATTTCCCCTAATTCTCCCGGTTGGCAGGGAGTCAGGATTTTGGGGTTGACTATTTCGACCAAATAATAATCTTCCCAAAGATGCATACCTGTTTGGTAACCACATTCAAAAGCTACTCCAGGTCCATTCATCTCCGATAAGCCGTAGGAGTTATAAGCTTTGGCTCCAAATGCTTGTTCCACTCTTTTGCGGGTGCCTTCACTGTGCGGTTCGGCTCCCAGGAGAATAATATTAACATTAAAGTCGGTTTTAGGATCCAAGCCTTCGCTTTTGATTAAGTTTGATAAAAGGAGAGCATAGCTGGGGATAATATGAATAACCGTACTTTTAAAGTGCTTGAGGAACCAGATTTGCCTTTTACTGTTGCCGGCACCGATGGGGATAGTCATGGCTCCTAAACGCTCTGCTCCGTAGTGCATACCCAACCCACCGGTGAAAAGACCGTAGCTCATCATATTTTGAAAAATGTCATTTTTTCTTACTCCTACCGTAAACAGGGAACGGGCCACCTGGTTAGACCAGCGAGCGAGGTCGGAAGCGGTATGGTAGATGACAGTCGGAGTACCGGTGGTTCCAGAGGAAGAGTGAAGTCGGACTACCTCTGTTAGAGGAACAGATAAAAATCCGAAAGGAAATCCTGAGCGTAAGTCTTCTTTGGTAGTAGGAGGAATGAATTGTAGGTCTTCTTTGGTTTTGATTAGTTCCGGTTTAATTTTTGCCTGAGCAAATAGTTTTCGGTAAAATGGGGTTTGAGCGGCTCTTTGTAAGGTTAACTTGAGTCGTTCTTGCTGAAGGGTTTTTAACTCTTCAGGAGAGATGGTTTCTATTTCTTTTTCCCAATACAACTTTAATTCTCCTTTCTTCTATCTTTTATAGCATAATCTAACGCAAAAAAGGAATTATTTCAAAGGATAAATACTATAGAGAAAGAGTAAGTTGCTTGCAAGAATTCATTAGGCGGGAATAATTGAGCTAAAAGGTAATTTCTTAAAGAGAGGTTTTTAATTATCTCTCGGGTATAATATCTGTAGTGGAAAATACCCTGAAGGAGGAAACAAGGTTGGAATTGGAACTTAATTTGCTGGTAAGCTTTGCTGCTGGTTTTCTCTCTTTTCTTTCTCCCTGTGTTTTAGCTATTGCCCCAGCTTATATTGGTTATATTAGCGGAGTAGAATCTTTGGAAAAAGAGAGGAGAAAAGTAGTTTACCATACTCTTTTTTTTGTTTTGGGTTTCATTGGCGTGTTTGTGCTTTTGGGGATTGGTGCTTCTTTTTTAGGGAACTTCCTGTTTAAATATAAAATTTGGTTTAACCGATTAGCCGGTTTAATAATTTTGATTTTTGGGTTGCAAGTTTTAGGAGTGCTAAAAATTCGCTGGTTATATCAAGAAAAAAGGTTGGCCCTGGGAGGTTCTGCTACTTGGGCTCAACTTAGAAGTTTTATCCTGGGAGTTTCCTTTGGCTTTGGATGGACTCCTTGTATTGGACCAATTCTGGGTTCTATTCTACTTTATGTTTCTGTATATGCTCAGGTATGGGAAGGAGGAGTGCTGCTTTCTTTTTATGGGTTGGGATTAGCTTTGCCTTTTATCATTTTGGGAATAGGCTGGGGGAAAGCGGTGGATTTTTTCCAAAGAGTTCGGAACAATGGCCGGACAATAGAAATCATTAGTGGTATTTTATTGATATTTTTAGGGGTAATTCTTATTCTGGGACAGATGGAAACTTTACTGAGCTGGACTGGATTAGATACAGTAGTTAGTCCCGAGAGTTTACTTCTGAAAGATTAAACCTTTAAGTTATAGTAGAATATAATTTGCTTTAAGTTTACTCGAGGCAGGAGGACAGGATAAATCGTGCCGTTTACTAAAAAAAGTCGAATTAGATCTTTTGCCAGTGTGTCTAAAAGGTTGAATCTGTCTAATCGGGTTTATCGGGGGGTGATGGCTATCCCGGTGGACAAAATTGTAGGCAGTGTTGGTCGGGCAGCTGATTTGGGAGCAGGTTTTCGACTGAAGCGCCCTGATGCCCGCTATTACAGAATCCGGAAAGCTATGGAGAAAGGAGAGATACTTCCTCCTATTATTGTTTATCAGGTAGGAGATGAATACTATGTGTTGGATGGCAACCATCGGGTTGCGGTGGCAAAAGAATTAGGTATGGAATTTATCGATGCTGAAGTTATCGAATTTTTCCCAGCCCCTAAAAGAGAAAGTCGAGCTCTTCGTAAGAAAAGGGAAGAGTTCGAAAAATTAACCGGTTTGACTGCTATTGATGCCGGTGAACCTCGTCATTATGATTCCTTTTTGAACTATATTAAAGATTATGCTGAAAATATGAAGCGATCTTTAGGGAGAGAAGTTCCTTTGCAAGAAGCAGCTCTCAATTGGTTTTTGGGGGTCTATACCCCGGTAGTGCAAGCGATAGTAGAGCGAGGTCTGGAAGAAATTTTTCCGAAAAAAAGTTTGGCCGATATTTTTGCCTTTGTTCAAGACTATAAATGGTATAAAAGTCAAAAAGAGGGCTATGATATCGGCTTTGATCGGGCTTTAGAGGGCTTTATTCAAGAGATAGCAGGTAAAAAGGAGCACGATCAGATAGAACAGAGAACTTTGGTCCAAAAAATGGAAGGGTTACTTGAGGAGGTTTTGCCATGGCTGAAAAAGGAGTAGTTTGGCACAGTTTACCACAAGAAGAAGTCCTTCGAATTTTAGGAACTGACCCAGAAAGAGGTCTTTCTTCTGCCGAAGTAAAAAAACGGCTGACAGATCATGGAGCGAATACCTTGCCCAAAGGGAAGAAAAAAGCTATTTGGGCTATGTTTTTAGATCAATTTAAAGATTTTTTGGTGATTATTCTGATAGCTGCTTGTGTTTTATCTGTTTTTGTGGGAGAAATTACCGATGCTTTGGTTATTTTAGCCATTCTGGTAATCAACGCTATTTTAGGAGTTACCCAGGAGAAAAAGGCCACCCAGGCACTTGAAGCTTTAAAACAGATGACCGTCCCTGAATGCGAGGTGCTGCGGGAAGGGAAATTAATGAAAATAAGTTCGGAAGAACTTGTGCCGGGAGATATAGTTTTGCTTAGAGAAGGGGATTTTATTCCAGCCGACCTTCGACTTTTAGAGAGCCATGCCTTACGAGTGGATGAGGCCAGTCTGACCGGAGAATCTGTTCCGGTGGAAAAAACGGTTGATTTGGTAGAGGAGGATGTTTCCTTGGCTGATCGACTAAATATGGGTTATTCCGGTACGCTTGTAACCTATGGTCGAGGGAAGGGAGTGGTAGTAGCTACCGGACTCGAGCGAGAAATAGGAAAAATTGCTCAAATAATCGAGCAGGAAGAGGAAGTTACTACCCCTCTTCAAAAACGATTAGCCGGTCTGGGTAAATTACTGGGAGTAGCTACTATCTTTATTTGCATAATGGTTTTCCTGCTGGGCTATTGGCGAGGGGAACCGGCACTTGAGATGTTTATGACCGCTGTCAGTTTGGCAGTAGCCGCTATCCCCGAAGGTTTGCCGGCGGTTGTGACTATTGTTTTGGCTTTAGGGGTTTATCGTATGAGCCAGCACAATGCAATAGTTCGAAAACTGCCTTCGGTGGAAACTTTGGGTTGCGCTACTTATGTTTGCACTGATAAAACGGGTACTCTTACCGAAAATAAAATGAGGGTGAGGGAGTTTTGGGTAATGGGTGACCACTCAGCTAATCCTTCTCCCCGGGAACGATTGCTGCAAATTGCCTCTTTATGTAACGATGCCTCTTGGGAAGAAGGGGATTCCGATGATGGTAAATGGTTTGGAGACCCGACTGAAGTGGCACTTCTGGAGTGGGTTAAGAGAGAAGGTTTATCGGTAAAAGAAATTGGTCAGCTTTACCCGCGAGTGGAGGAACTCCCGTTTGATTCCCAAAGAAAGATGATGTCCACTCTTCATCAAATTGACGGTGACCTTTTACTAATGGTTAAGGGGGCTCCGGATGTAATTGTATCTAAATGCCGTTTTGTAGAAGAGGGGGAAGAAGTTCGTCTTCTGGACGAGTCTACCCGGCAGGAGATCATTCAAAAAAATGACCTTTTAGCGGAGAAGGCTTTGCGGGTGTTGGGCTTTGCTTATAAAAAATTGGATCAAAAACGAAAAATTTCCTTCGAAGATGAGGATGAATTAATCTTTGTAGGATTGGTGGGAATGATTGATCCCCCAAGAGAAGAAGTTAAAGTGGCGTTGCAAGAAGCACAAAAAGCTGGGATTAAAACCATAATGGTAACCGGAGACAATGCGCGAACGGCGGAAGCGATTGCTCGAGAGTTGTCTATGTTTTCTGAAGAAGATAAAGTATTAACCGGCCCGGAATTGGCCCAACTTTCCTGGGACCGATTGAAGGAAGAAATTAAACGGATTCGGGTATTTGCTCGAGTTTGGCCTGAACAAAAATTAAATATCGTTGGCGCTCTCCAGGAAAACGGTGAAGTAGTAGCTATGACCGGCGATGGAGTAAATGATGCCCCTGCCCTTAAAAAAGCGGATATTGGAATAGCCATGGGAATAACCGGAACCGATGTAGCTAAAGAAACGGCTGATGTAGTACTTACCGATGATAATTTTGCTACTATTGTTCGGGCTATTAAGGAAGGACGGGTAATTTTTGACAATATTCGAAAGTTTGTGATGTACCTTCTGGCTTGTAATTTGGGGGAAATCATGGCTATTTTTATTCCTATTTTGCTTGGTCTTTCTCGTCCGCTGATCCCGGTGCAAATTTTACTAATCAATCTGGTAACCGATGGTTTGCCAGCTTTAGCTTTAGGCACAGATAGTCCTGAACCCGATGTGATGGAACACCCACCTCGCAACCCTAAGGAAGGAATCATCAACCCTCATCATCTGCGAATTATTAGTTTTAACTCGGTTTTCATTACTTTGGCGGTTTTACTATCTTTTTTTATAGGATTGGGGAGAGCAGAGATAGACACTGCTCGCACTATGGCTTTTGCCACTTTAGCTTTTGATGAACTATGGAGAGCCTATAGCTTCCGCTCTGAAAGAAGGAATTTTTGGCAGATTGATCCTCGAACCAATTTAAACCTGGTAGGAGCTATTTTGTTATCTTTTTTGGTTGTTTTATCTACTATGTTTTTTGCTCCTCTGCAGTCGGTGTTTGGAACGGTTAAACTGAATGGCTCTCAGTGGATGACGGTAATAATTTTCTCTCTTTTACCTTTTGTTGCCTATGAAATCCGAAAAATTATTGTTAGGAGGGTAAACAATGGAAATTAAAACCATTAAGCTGGAAAATCCCAATCAGTATAATTTGATTTTAGGTCAAGCTCATTTCATTAAAACCGTGGAAGACCTGTTTGAGACCCTAATCACTTCTTCTCCTTCTTTGAAATTTGGTTTGGCTTTTTGTGAATCTTCTGGCCCCTGTTTGGTTAGATTTGCCGGAAATGACCAGGAATTAATAGAACTATCCAAGCAGAATGCTTTAACTTTGGCCAGTGGTCATGCCTTTATTGTGTTCTTAAAGGAAGGATACCCGATAAACGTTTTAAATGCGATTAAAATGGTGCCTGAAGTTTGTAATATCTACTGTGCAACTGCTAATCCGGTAGAAGTAATTTTGGCCGAAACTGAGCAGGGAAGAGGAATTTTGGGAGTAATCGATGGCTTTAGGTCTAAGGGAATTGAAACCGAAAAAGAGATAGCCGATCGCCAGGCTCTTTTGCGAAAAATTGGCTATAAAATGGGATAGGAAAAAATTTTTTGAGGTTATTAACCGGTGAAAGCTTATCGCAGAGGAATAGCTGATTCCCCCCTTCATGGGGGGCATTGCCCTCCCTGGCTTTTTAAAAGAATGAAAGAGTTGGGGGGGTTGATAACTGAAGCCATAGTTGAATTTTTTGGTCCGGAAGAATTTCTGCGGAGGATATCCGATCCTTTTTTCTTTCAATCTTTGGGTTGTCTTTTGGGATTTGATTGGCACTCTAGTGGTTTGACTACTACTCTTTGTGGAGCTTTGAAAGAAGGTTTGCGGGGGAAAGAAAACTATTTAGGTCTTTTTGTGTGTGGAGGTAAAGGAAAAGTTTCTCGCCAAACCCCCCTTGAAATTGCCCACTACGGTGAGCATTATGCTCTTGACTTTGCTCCTCGACTGATTTATTGCAGTAAGTTAGTAGCTAAGGTGGATAATGCGGCCCTGCAAGATGGCTACCAGCTTTATCATCATGTTTTTTTGTTTACCCGTTCGGGAAAGTGGGCGGTAGTTCAGCAAGGAATGAACCAAATTAATCGTTTAGCACGGCGTTATCACTGGTTTGGCCCTCAGGTGGCAGATTTTGGATGTGAACCTCACCAAGGAATTTGTGGTATTAAAGAAAAGAAAGTGCTTAATTTGATAGCTCAGGCGAGTACTACTTGTCGACAGAATATAGTTAAGTTAGCAGGAGAAGGTCCCGAAGTGATTGGAAATGAACTTCTTCCTACTAAGATTTTGAGTTTGCCCCATCGCCATTACTTAGAAGAGGGCGATTTTAACTTGAAACGAGTGGAAAAAACTTTGTACCAGTTGGCTGAATTCAGACCGACCGACTTTGAATCACTATTAGCTTTTCCTGGGGTGGGACCGAAAACAGTTCGAGCCCTGGCTCTGGCGGCGGAAGTGGTTTTGGGAACGCCTCCCAGCTTTTCCGATCCAGTGAGTTTCTCTTTTGCTCATGGAGGAAAAGACGGCATTCCTTTTCCGGTAAACCGAGAGAATTATGATGAAACTATAGAATTTTTCCGACAGGTGGTGAACCGTTCCCGGGTTCAAATTAGCCAAAAGAAGGAAATGTACAAACAACTTACTTTTTTAGCTGGCTGTTAGTTATTGGAGGTGCAAAAGATGGATGTTATTGCAGCTTTGAAGGAAAGGCGCTCGATTAGAAGGTTCCTTGACCAACCGGTGGAAAAGGAAAAGTTGGAAGAGATCGTGGATTGCGCTCGCCTGGCTCCCTCGGCTAACAACCTTCAGCCGTGGGAATTTATAGTGGTAACCGATCAACTCAAGAAGGAAGCGGTAGCTAAATTGACCGATTATGGGAAGTTCATTAAAGAAGCCCCGGTACTGATAGCAGTATTTTGTAGGGATACTACATTTTATTTGGAAGATGGTTCGGCTGCCACACAAAATATTCTTTTAGCCGCCTATGGTTTAGGTTTGGCTTCCTGCTGGGTGGCCGGAAATGGTACTCCTTATGCAGAACCAGTGAGAGAGCTGTTAGGAGTGCCTACGGGTTATCGGTTGGTAAGTTTAATCCCGATAGGGTATCCGGCCGAGGAAATTAGTGGCCAAAAATTTAAGCGCGATTTAAAAGATGTTTTACACTGGGAAAAGTTTTAAGGGGGTTTTTAGACTTGAAAGTGGGGATTCTTTCCGATAGTCACGATAATTTGACTAACTTAAAAAAAGCTTTAGGACTGTTTGAGCGAGAAAGAGTCGATTTGGTACTTCATGGTGGTGATTATGTGGCCCCTTTTTCAGTGGGGCCGTTGGCCGCCCTTACTGTTCCTTGGTGGGGAGTTCTGGGAAATAATGATGGAGAAGTAGTAGGAATTTTCCAAAAATCTGATAAAAAGATTTCACTTCCTTTTTTGGACAAAGAGGTGCAAGGATATCGAATTTGGCTTTCTCACTATCCTCAGCCAGCTGAGCTGGCTTTCCAGAGCGATAAATATCAGCTGGTAGTTTATGGCCATACCCATCGGGCGCTGATAGAGAGGGAGGGTAACTCTTTTCTGATTAATCCGGGGGAGACTTGTGGTCTTCTTAGTGGGAGATCTACGGTGGCGATATGTGACCTTACCGAAAAAGTAGCCAAAATTTTGGATATTTGATTTATAATAACAAAAAGGTTTTCAGGGGGAAATTGGATGGAAGTTATTCGGGGGTTTTTTCATCAGCAATTACTTGAGCTTCAAGAAGATTTATTAAACATGACTCAATCGGCTAAGAAAATGTTGCAAATGGCTATTGACTCTTTGAAAGAAAGAGACGTAGATAAAGCCAGAGAAGTAATTGTTCTGGACGATATAGTGGATGATTATAATTTTAAAATTGAGGAAAAATGTTTACGTTTGATTGCTTTGCAACAGCCGGTAGCTAAGGATTTGCGAGTAATAGCTGGAATTTTGAAAATTATTACCGATGTAGAGCGGATTGGTGATTATTCAATCGATATTGCAAAGTTTAGTATCCGTTTGGCAGACAAACCATTGTTTAAGCCCTTGGTGGATTTGCCAAAGATGGCCGATGTTGTGATAAGAATGTTGGAAGAAACGGCAGCTGCTTTTGTGCAAAAGGACCTGAGTGTGGTGGAAAAGGTAATCGAAGATGATGACCGGGTAGATGCTCTTTATCGATCTTTGCATGAGGAAATAGTTTTAAATATTGAAAGGGATCCATCCGTTGCTCGTCAAGCTATTTGGATTTTGATGATTGCTCGGTATCTGGAACGAATCGGTGATCATATTACTAATGTTACTGAGCGGATCTATTATATGGAAACCGGAGAAATGATTGAATTGCATCAATAAATTGCATCAGCGGAAAGGGGAAGTTTAATTTGGAAACAGAAGTGGAAAAAAAAGAAATATTTTATTTTTCAAAGGCGGGCAAAGAAAACACTTCTTTCACTCTGGATTTAGCTGTAGAGAGAGGAAAAGCAGCCGATATACCTTTTATAGTGGTGGCTACCAGGTCAGGGGAGACTGCTTTTTTACTGGCGGATAAGGCGAAAAAAGCTGGGTATAACGGTTCCCTGGTGGCGGTGACTTACCATGCTGGGTTTTTGGGGGAGGACCGTCTTTCTCTTCCGCCATCCAAAAAGGAAGAACTGGAAAAACTGGGGGTAACAGTAGTTATCTCTTCTCATGCTCTAAGTGGGGTCAATCGTTCTTTTCGCCAGAAGTTTGGTGGAGTGAGTATACCGGAAGTGATTGCCGAGAGCTATCGCCGTATTTCTGAGGGCTTCAAGGTAGCTATAGAAATAGCCATTATGGCAGCAGACGGAGGGGCTATCCCTACCGATAGAGAGGTTATTTCTTTAGGGGGAACCGGTCGAGGGGTAGACACTGGTTTAGTAATAAAAGCAGCTCATCAGAATTCCTTCTTTGACTTAAAAGTCAAAGAGATTTTTTGTTATCCTAAATAAGCAATAAAATTTAAAACAAGAAGGGAGGAAGAAAGTGGTGGCTACTACTTTTAAAGTTAGTGGAAAATGGTCAAGTTGTTTACGGGTTGATACTCAGGTTAGGGACTTTAGTTTGAGTTTTGATGAACCTGAAACTTTAGGGGGGAAGGATTCTGCTCCTAACCCGGTGGAAGGTTTGCTGGCTTCTTTGGCTGGATGTCTGGGTATTGTTACTTGTGTGGTAGCACAAGAGAAAAAGTTGCCGATCGAAGGAATAGAAATAGAAACCGAGGGAGACCTTGACCCTCGAGGATTTATGGGGCAATATCAGGAAGTCAGACCTGGGTTTTTGGCCGTTCGGTACAAAGTGAAGGTAAAAGGCAATTTAAGTGATAAGCAGCTTGAGGAGCTTTACCAGGAAGTTGAAAATCGGTGTCCGGTTTCGGATACTATAAAGAACGGAACCATGGTAGAAGGGAAAGTTGAACTGAGTTAGAAAAAGTTGGGGTCAGTTAGAACCCAATCGAACTTGAGTTGACTAAAATCGGATGCCGAAATCAGGAAATAATTATCACCGATAAAAGGAGAGTCAACACTCTATCCAAAAAGGCCGGGAATGCTCCCGGCCTTTTTGGTAAGTGGTTATTAGTTATTATGGAGCAACTGTTACTTGGATTGTGGTGGGAAGAGCCATAGGATTGCCAGCTTGATCGGTTATACCCATGGCTGGATGTGGAACAAACACTACCTGAAGAATTTCTCCAGTTATCAGCTGGTCAGCTGTCCAGTCCCCGGTGAGAGTAACTGTTTGGTTGTCTCCTCCTAGCCCGATTTGAGTTAAGGTGAAGTTACCACCAAGAGGTAGAACCATACTAACCGCCCAGTATCCAGGTACAGTAAATAGGTTTATATCGCTTACTTCGATTGGTTCATTGAAACTAACAGTGATGGTGGGAGCTTCTCCCAGGGGGGAGTCAGGCTTGGCTGACCCTGATAGCAGGTAGGGAGGAGTTCCGTCTACTATTACTGAGAAGACAACGGGGTCGCTTTCTTCAAGGGCCGGGTCTTTAGCGGTAAATTGAAAATCAAAGGTCCCCTCGGTAGCACCGATGACCCAAGCCCAGGTAAAGCGGCCGGCGCCATCGGTGGCAGTAGTGTCGAAAACTTCTCCTTCTTGGTATACTCGGATGGTAACGTTGGCTGGTCCCTGGCCAGTAAAAGTTACTGTTAACCCTGGTCTTACCCGATCCCCGCTTTCAAGGTTTCTTGTCCCGTCAGATATGGTAATTAGTTGAGGCGATTGAGTTTGGTTCGGAGGTGGTGAGGGTGAGGGACCAGGCGGAGTACCAGCGCACCCTGTGAGGAAAACTAAACTAGCTAATGAAAAAACGCAAATAACCAAAAGTAATCTTTTCATAACTTATCCTCCTTGCAAAAACTTGTTGACTGAATTATACCACAATTTTTTCATTCTGAATAAGGCGATATATCGGTAGAACCCCTCGAGGTGACAGATGGTGGTTGTTGTGATGACAGAAAAAGAAGGGGGTTGATAAGGGGGGTTTATCCTATAGTTCTGCGCCATAAAAAAACCACGGGTTCCAACAAACCTTCTGCCTTTTTCTCTCCTGGTATTTTTTCAAACTGCCAGGAGCTTCAGAGCTGAACTTTGGTCCTCCTCAAGAAGAACTTCGAGGAGTCTCTTTTACAAGATTACCTCTTTTTTTCAGCTC
>JASGLU010000078.1 GCA_030156825.1 Candidatus Atribacteria bacterium
AGCTGAACTTTGGTCCTCCTCAAGAAGAACTTCGAGGAGTCTCTTTTACAAGATTACCTCTTTTTTTCAGCTCTCCGGCTTTCCAACTTCTTGGAACCCATGGTGACTAAACAATATCACCTTTTAGAAATTCTGTCAAGGGGTGTTAGGAAAAATTTTTTGATAAATCTGAGAGTGCTACAATACAGTAAATTTCATCGTTTCGTCTGTGTCTCTTGATTCAAATTATATTATAATTAGGGCGAAAGTAGCAAGAAGAGCGGTTTTAAAATGCTTTGTAGGCTGTTGTTGGTGGAAAGAGTACAGGTTGATGATAAGAAAATGTTGAAGCTAAAGATAAAAAAATATATAATACCAAAGGTTTGTCTAAGAGAATGGAACAAATTTTTTGCGTTAACCTGGAAAAAGCAAACTGGTCAACAGAATTCTGGTTTATTCATAAGATGCCCAGGCTGGAAGTTCGATTTTCCACTCTCATCTGATTTTTCCCTGAGAGAGTAAAAAAATTAATAAAAGCTATCTGGTTGAACCTAAGGTGAAGAAACGGAGAGAATTCTATGAGTCAACTTATTACCGAACTATTTAAGGGGAAAATTGAGGAAGTATTAAAGGCGCACTATCCCTCCCTTTTCAAAAAAATAGACATAAACTTAGAACCTACTCGGGATAAACAGCATGGTGATTATGCTACCAATTTAGCTTTTTTGTTATCCCGCGAGTTTAAAAAGTCCCCTCGAGAGATAGCTAAGGAGCTGTTACCCTATTTAAACCAGGCTTTGCAAGGAATAGCTCAAGGGAAGGTAGCAGGGGGAGGATTTATAAATTTTGTTCTGGAAGACTCGGTTTTACTCTCTTCTTTAAAGGAGATTCTAAAGGAAAAAGAACGGTTTGGAGAATCAGATACCGGAAAAGGAGAAAAGATCCAGGTTGAGTTTGTAAGTGTGAATCCTACCGGTCCCCTGCATGTGGGGCATGGTAAGTGTGCGGCTTTTGGAGATGCTTTGGCCAGAGTTTTAAAAAAGGCCGGCTTTACAGTGGAAAAAGAGTATTATATTAACAATGCTGGTCGACAAACTGACCTTTTAGGTCTTTCGCTGGAAGTTAGAACCCGTCAAATATTGGGTGAAGAAGTAGAAATTCCCGAAGATGGATATCGAGGGGAGTACTTGGTTGAAATTGCGCGAGAAGTTCTCAAGGAGCGAGGAAAAGATATTTTGTCTTTGCCCGATGAAGAGCGGACTCAATTGTTTAAAGAACTGGCGATTGAGAAAATCATGGGACAAATCAAAGGGGATTTAGAAAACTTTAGGGTTCAATTTGACGTTTGGTTCAGCGAGAAATCTCTTTTTGAGAGTGGGGAAGTAGACCAGATTCTTACCTTGCTCAAAGAGCGAGGTTATACTTTTGAAAAAGAAGGGGCTCTTTGGCTTAAAACTACTTTGTGGGGGGATGATAAGGATCGAGTGCTAATTCGGGAAAACGGTTCTCCTACCTACTTTACCTCTGATATTGCTTACCATTGGAATAAATGGAAGAGAGGGTTTTTCCGGGTAATCGATGTTTGGGGAGCGGATCACCATGGATATATTCCCAGAATGAAAGCCGCTATCCAGGCATTGGGGATTCCAGAAGATTTTTTAGAGATTTTTATCGTTCAATTTGTTACCTTGTTGCGAGCTGGTCAACCGGAAAGAATGTCCACCCGGCAGGGAGAGTTTATTCCTCTGCGGCAGTTGGTTGATGAAGTAGGGGTAGATGTGGCTCGTTACTATTTTTTAATGCGAGATCCGGCTACCCATTTGGAGTTTGATATTGAAGTGGCTAAGAAGCAATCCATGGATAATCCGGTATACTATATCCAATACGCCCATGCCAGGATATGTTCGGTTTTTCAGGAGAGGCAGCGCCAGGGTTTTACCGAATACTTAGGAGAAGAGAAGATAGCTGGTTTTTATAACCAGGAGGAGCGGGAAATTGCTAAAAAGTTAATTTACTTTCCCGAAATAGTAAAGAGAAGCGCTATTAGCCGTCAACCTTATTTAATCTGTAATTTTCTCTATAATCTGGCTGGGGATTTTCATGCTTTTTACAATCTTCATCGAATTATAGATAAGGATAAGCCAATTGAAAGCTATTTTAGATTAGTTTTGTGCAGAGTTACTCAAATTGTCTTAAAAAATGGATTAGATTTGCTTGGAATTACTGCACCAGATTCTATGTAGAAAGGATTGAAACAGTAAGATGGGTAGGTCGACTGGAAAATATATTTTTGTAACCGGAGGGGTGGTTTCTTCTTTAGGCAAGGGAATTACTGCTGCTTCTTTGGGAAGAATATTAAAAGATAAAGGGTTTCGGGTTACCATGCAGAAGTTCGACCCCTATATCAATGTTGATGCTGGAACTATGAATCCCTATCAACACGGCGAGGTTTTTGTTACCCATGATGGAGGGGAAACTGACCTTGACCTTGGTCACTACGAGCGGTTTGTGGATATTGACCTGTCTAAGTCGTGCAATGTTACTACCGGTAAAATTTACAGTTCGGTTATATCGAAGGAGCGTAGAGGAGATTATTTAGGAGCTACGGTTCAGGTTATTCCTCATATAACTAATCAAATTAAAGAGGAAATTTTTAATTTACGAGAGGATTTTCAGGCGGATGTTTCTATAGTGGAAATTGGTGGAACAGTGGGTGATATAGAGAGTTTACCTTTTTTGGAAGCGATTAGACAGATTAAAAATGATATTGGGAAGGAAAACTGTCTGTACGTACATGTTACTTTAGTTCCCTATCTGGAGGCAGCCAGAGAGCTTAAATCTAAGCCTACTCAACACAGCGTAAAGGAACTCAGGAGTATTGGAATCCAGCCAGACATGATTATTTGTCGTTCTTCCCATCCTATTACCGAAGATGTTATTTCTAAAATAGCTCTTTTTTGTGACGCCGAAAAGAAAGCTGTCATCCCGGTTTTGGATGTAGCCACTATTTATGAGTTACCTCTACTTTTAGAGGATAAAGGGGTAGGAGACCTTATTTTAGCTAAACTGAAGATGGAGCATCGGCAGTCCGATTTACGAGACTGGTCGAAGATGGTACAGAAGTTGAAAAGCCCCCAGGGGGAAATTACAATCGGACTGGTTGGTAAGTATGTAGAATCAAAAGACGCTTATTTGAGTATTGGTGAAGCCTTAACTCATGCTGGTGCCTGGCTTAACCTGAAAGTTTGTGTCCGTCCGATTGAGGCTGATTGTTTGACCAAAGAGACCTCTAATCAAGAATTAACCGGTTTAGATGGGATTCTGGTTCCTGGGGGGTTTGGTCGGAGGGGAATTAATGGGAAAATCGAAGCCGCCCGTTTTGCTCGGGAAAACAAAATCCCCTTTTTTGGAATATGTCTGGGAATGCAAGCGGCAGTGATAGAATTTGCTCGGGGAGTAGCTTCGATGGTGGGAGCTAATTCTACCGAATTTGATCCGGCTACTCCTTATCCGGTAATTGACCTTTTGCCTGCTCAACGGTCTCAAACGGATTTAGGGGGCACTATGCGCTTGGGTAATTATCAGTGCCAGCTTAAAAATTCCCTCAGCAAGTCTTTGTATAAAACAGAAAGTGTTTGGGAGCGACATCGTCACCGATATGAGCTAAACTCTGACTTTATTCCTTACTTAGAGCGAGCGGGAATGACGATGGCTGGTTTTAATCCCGAATTTAAAGTGGTGGAAATTATTGAACTTAAAAACCATCCCTGGTTTGTAGGGGTTCAGTTCCATCCGGAGTTTAAGTCCCGCCCTAATCGACCTCATCCTCTTTTTATCGGTTTTGTGCAAGCGGCTTACCAATGCCGGCAGAATGACAAAAAGTGAGGAGGAAAAATTGACTACCGAAAACTCAATTGGAGTGATAGATTCAGGTGTTGGTGGTTTGAGTGTGGTGAAAGCTTTACGCAACCTATTGCCTTATTGTAATCTTGTATATGTAACCGATCCTTTGTATTTCCCTTATGGGGAAAAAACGGGGGAAGATCTGATTAAAATAGTGAAACCATTGATAGATTTTTTAGTAAATGAGAAAAAAGTTCAGGTGGTTGTTACTGCTTGTGGAACTATTAGTGCTATTTGCCTTCCCGCTTTAAGCCAGATGTTTGCTATTCCCTTATATGGCATTTTACAGCCGGCTTCTGAGAGAGCGTCTGAGGTAACTAATAAAGGTAAAATAGCCGTTTTAGCCACTCGGGCTACTACTCAAGCAGGTTCATTTAGAAAAGCTATTCATAAGATTAATCCTTCCTTGCAGGTAGTCGAAGAAGCTTGGCCTGAGCTTATTCAGGCGGTGGAGCGGGGTGATTTTGATACTCAAAAGTGGAGGCTTTGGGTTAGGAACAAATTAGAAAATTTTCGGAGACAGGGAGTGGATACCGTGGTTATGGGATGTACTCATTTTGCCCTGATCAGTGATTTCTTCCGGGAGATGGGAGGAGACGACTTTCAAGTGGTTGACCCTTCGGTGGCTTGTGCCCAAAAAGTCTTTGATAAGTTTAATAACTGTGAGAAAAGTTTACCAACTGTAGATGAAATTCAAATTGTGGTTAGAGGAGATGAGAAAGGGTTTTTACAAACTATCTCCAAATTCTGGCCTGATTTTCAGCCAACCAGGGTGGAAGAAATCTCCGATTTTTCTCCCAGAAGACGGCGATTTTCTGGTTTTGTTACCGAAAAAAGCTGAAAAATCACGATCTTTGCCCGACAATCAAAAACCAATGAAGATAAAAGAACCAGTTTCCAATTGTTTAATCGGGAAAAAGCGCAGGTTGGTAATTAAATCTTGGGCCAAGATAAATTGGTTTTTACAAATCGGCCCTCTTAGAGAAGACGGATACCACGAAATAAAAACCATCATGCAAAAAATATCCTATGGAGATCAAATAGAGATCACTTTTTCATCGGGAAGAGAAAGAGACCTGATTACTTGTCATAACTATCCTATACCCACTAACCAAGATAGTCTTTTTGGAAAATGTTTACAGGAGATGAGGCAAAACTATCCATGGTTAAACGGTTATTCTCTTTGGATCAATTTGGAAAAAAGAGTGCCCCCAGGTAGTGGTTTAGGAGGCGGAAGTAGTAATATAGGGTCTATACTGCGAGCAATCAATAGTTTGTTTAAAAAGATAAACCAGGAGGGAATATTAAAGGTAGCTTCTCGGTTAGGTTCAGATGTTCCATTTTTCTCTCTTGATTATCCCTTTGGTTTGGTTGGAGGGAAAGGGGAAAAAATAACTCCTCTTTTCTATCCCCCTCGAGAAGAATTGGTAATAGTTCATCCTCCTTTTTCAGTAGATACCAGATGGGCTTACCAGGCGTGGGATGAGAGAAAGAAAGAGAAAGAGGTAAATTTTAAAAGAGAAGAACAATTAGAAATCTACCTGAAAAGTGGGGGGCGAGGAGATATTAAATCTCTGATTCATAACGATTTTGAAAATTTGGTGTTTGGACGTTATCCGGTTTTGGCCGATTTAAAGAAAGAACTTGAACGGTCTGGCTGTGAGCCGGTTTTTATGAGTGGCAGTGGTTCTTCTTTGGTGGGGATTGCCTCTGACCAAGAAAAGGCTTGGGGGATAGTAGAACACTTTCGTCGTCGGGGGCTTAGGGCTCGATTTTGCTTTACCATCAACTCTTCCCTTCCCCCTTTTTTGGAAAAGGAGGGATTTTAATGATTTCTGCGATCGTTTTAGCCGGAAGCAGTGGTGAAGGGGAAATAGAAAAAAAATTTGGGGTAAGTAACCGGTCTTTGCTTGCTATCGGCGGGAAGTATATGATAGAATACGTAATAGATTCCCTCAAAGCTATCTCCGCTGTTGATGAGATTATAGTTGTTGGTCCGGTTAAAGACCTAAAGGCCCGGATTGGTAATTTGGTGAGTAAGGTTGTTCCTGCGGGGGAAGACCCTTTTGAAAGTACTTTGAAAGGGTTGGAACAGGTTTCTTCTGACAGAGATAAGGTGTTAATAGTTACTAGTGATCTCCCTCTTTTGAAGGGAGACATGATTGAGGATTTTTTGCTGAGATGTTCTAAAAAAGAGGCGGATTTTTATTATTCTATAGTTCGTAAGGAAATTTACCAAAAGAAGTTTGGAGAGAAAAAAAGAACTTTTGTTTGCCTACAAGAAGGGTGCTTTACCGGCGGTAACTTAATTCTTTTAGACCCGAAAGTAGTTCAGTCTAAGAAAGAATTGATTTCTCGAGTGGTTAGAAGCCGCAAAAATCCTCTGAACATTGCTCGGATACTTGGTGTTGGCATAATAATGAAATACTTGTTTAAAAGGTTAACCATTGAGGAAGTGGAAAAGCGGGTGGAAAATCTTTTGAAGATGAAGGCAGTGGCAGTTATCACCCCCTATGCGGAAATTGGTTTTGATGTGGACAAAGAGGAACATGTAAAAATGGTAGAAAATATCTTTAAAAAGTGATTGGAGGAGGTTAAATTGGTTTCGGAAAGTGAAAACTTAGAAGAAGTTGCCGTCGAGGAAAAAGAGCGGACAACGGCAAGCAAACAAAAAGCAACTCTTAAATTTTCTTTAGCTGATCTGAAGAGAAAAACCAACAGTGAATTGGGAGAAATTGCTCAGGAATTCAAGATATCAGGTTATAGTCGAAAGAGGAAAAATGAACTGATTTTTGAGATATTAAAGAAAGCCACGGAATCTAAGGGTTATATTTTTAGTGAAGGGATTTTAGAAGTTACTCCGGAAGGTTATGGATTTCTGCGGACGGCCGATGATTTTGCCCCCAACGAAAATGATGTTTATGTATCCCCCTCTCAGATTAAGCGTTTTGCTCTGAGTAGCGGAGATAAGGTAGCAGGACAGGTACGGTCTCCGAAAGAGGGGGAAAGATATTATGCTTTGCTCCGAATTGAGGCAATCAATGATGAAGACCCGGAACAAATTAAACGGCGACCGTTGTTTGAAAATTTAACTCCTATTTTCCCTGACCAGCAGTACGTTTTAGAAACGAGTTCGACAGAGATTGCTACCCGGATTATTGATTTTTTTGCTCCTGTTGGCCGAGGACAAAGGGGATTAATCGTAGCTCCGCCAAAAGCTGGGAAAACAGTACTTTTGGAAAAAATCGCTAATGGTATTACCACCAATTATCCGGAAGTGGTGTTAATTGTTCTTCTAATCGATGAGCGACCAGAAGAAGTAACCCAGATGGAACGTTCGGTAAAGGGGCAAGTAATCGCTTCTACTTTTGACCAGAAACCGGAAAATCATCTTCGAGTAGCCCACCTTACCCTGGAGAGAGCCAAGCGTTTGGTGGAAGAAGGGAAAGAAGTGGTTATCCTCTTAGACAGTATCACCCGTTTGGCGCGAGCCAACAACCTGGTGGTACCGAATACCGGTAAAACCCTATCTGGTGGGATTGATTCCTCTGCTCTCCATTGGCCAAAAAGGTTTTTTGGCGCAGCTCGTAACATTGAAGAGGGAGGAAGTCTTACTATTTTGGCTACTGCTTTAATCGATACTGGATCCAGAATGGATGAAGTAATTTATGAAGAGTTTAAAGGCACGGGTAATATGGAGTTACATCTCAGTCGTACTTTATCTGAGAGCCGTATTTTTCCAGCTATTGATATTAATCGTTCTGGTACTCGTAAGGAAGAACTTTTGCTAAAAAAGGAAGACTTGGAAAGAATTTGGATGTTGAGAAAGTTGTTGGCTAATGTGGATTCACAAGAAGCGGCTCAGATGGTTATTGATAGGATGAAAAATACCCGATCTAATCGAGAATTTTTGAAAATTATTGACCAGGTTTTAAAAACCGCTCGTTGATAGTTAAAATAAATTCATCTGGATTTAGCTTGCACTAAACAAGCTTACTTTTTCTCCTTGGTTTATTCTTTTTACTAAAAATGCGATAGTTTTTAACCCAAGTTGCACCATAAATAGTCTCAGATGCCCGATTACTAATTTTGGGCATGACGGAAAAGAGATACAACATAGAAGACTGAGGGAGTGTATCCCCTCCCTCAGTCAGTTTTTGTTTTTTTCTTTAGTTTTTATCTTTTAATCTTTGTTTTTGGGGGTTATTAGGGGGGTATTTTCCCCCTGATACTGAGGAATGTTTTCCTTCCTCAGTTAGTCTTTA
>JASGLU010000079.1 GCA_030156825.1 Candidatus Atribacteria bacterium
TGTAAACCCCTTTCTTTTTTGTCACTAAAATAACCTTTTGTCCGTCATTCCTGAATGTATTTATCAGGAATCTAAATTATTCAAAGACAGAAATATTGGGTTCCCGATTAAGGATTTCGGGAATGACGGATGAGAAGGCTTCCCCCTCTGAAGGAGGGGATTCTGTTTTCATTGTCATCTGGTGCCTCGATGCAGCATGGGGGTCTATCCTTATCTATCAGTCTTTTAATCTGGGTTATCCGAAAATGAGAATCTCCAAAAGGAAAGACCTGATATAGACTGATTTCTGGAACTTATGGTACCAACTTGGGTTAAAAGACAATAGATAAAATCTCATTCCAAATAATCCACCCATATGAAAAATTTCCCTTTGGTTCAAAGTAAGTTACGTTCCCAACTACGGAATATAATCAAAGGAAAATAAGTCTGAATTTGAAAATAAAAATTATAATCAATATTTTTCCGGAAAAAGTTTAATCTAATAAAATAATTATCCTCCAGATCCTGCCTCCGATTTTTAGTTATCGGCCAAAAGAAAAGAAAAAGGATAAACTTGAAAAAAGAAAAGAAGAAGCAAAAATCCAGCCAGTGCGGGAAGAGAGAAAAAAGCAACCGCCTCTTCCAATCCCCAAAAGTCAGCACTCCAACCAAAAATCAAAGGAGCAAAAGCATTAGCTATTGTAATAAAAGCCATCATTAAGCCGAAAACTTGCCCGGTTCCGCCTTTTCCTCCTATTAAAGAAAGCATTCGGTTTTGAGGAGGGAAAAAGCCTAACCAACAACCTCCCAAAACTACCAGCACCAACCAGATAAGAGGGAAAGACTCTACCCTGCTCAGGATGAAAATCAGAGGAGCAGTAATCAAACCCAGCCAGAGCAAAAGTTTACGCGGTTCGATTCGGTCGGATAAACCACCAAATATTAAAGTTCCTCCCATTCCTCCTAAAAAGATAAAACCAGTTGACCAATTAGCTAACCACAAAGGCAGTCCCCGCTCTTCCACCAAAAAAAGAGGGGTAAAGTTCACAATAGCAGTAAGAGCCAAAATTCTGAGAGATATGCCACCATAAAAAAGAAAATATTTCCATAAAGATCCATGTTTTTTCTCTGTTATAGAAAAAGTTTGCTTCTCAGAAGTGGCAGCAACCGTTTTTACCAATTTAGTGTTCTTTAAAAAGTAATACCCCAAAATTAAACCGGGTAATCCAGTTACCCAAAGTACCCCATTCCAAGAAACCCATTCCACTAAAGGGCCATAAAAAAGAAACATCAGAAAAATACCAAACGCTCCCCAGAATTCAAAAAAGCCGTACCTCGCACCGGGATTGTCCTGGCTACGATCATCTCCTACTACCGCGTAAGCTGCTGGATGGTAAGTGCTTACTCCCAGAGCTGCCAAAATAATTAGCACAATAAACGAATAAAGGGAGCCGGCAAACCCTGAAAACAGGAAACCGAAAGAAGCCACCATAAACCCTCCTCCAATCAGATAGGTGCGAGAAATTCGGTCAGACAGACGACCAAAGGTCCAGGAAAGAAAAGCTATTACCCCAAGATAAAGAGTAAGAATACCACCAGCAATACTATAACTCAAACCAAATTGGTTCAAGATGGCGGGCAAAATAGAAGGCAACACATACCAATAGATATCATTAACTGCATGGCTTGCTCCCCAGGGAAAAGCTAAAAAATTACGGTAGCGAGACATTGTGCTCACCTCAAAAGATAAAAAAGATTTTGCTCCATGCTACATCAACTGCCAATTAAAAAGCAAGCATTTATCAGAAGTAAAAGGCAACCTGGAACTGAAGAGCGGGGCTTTTTAGCTTTCAAAGTATTTGCCTATCTCATCAAAAACCAGGTTTCTGGGGGGAAGTTGTTAAAAGGTTGTTAAATCTGAACAGGCTTCCTGTAGGCCTTATAACTTCTGGTCGGGGTGAGCCGATTTGAACGGCCGACCCCCTGCTCCCAAGGCAGGTGCGCTAACCAGGCTGCGCTACACCCCGACGACTTTAGATTGTAACATATACTCTTAAAAAATGGCAGACCCGGCAGAGATTCGAACCTGCAACCTCCGGTTTTGGAGACCGGTACTCTAACATTCGGCCACGCCAAAGAGCACAAAGCGCTCTATCGCCACTTTTTTTCTCTGCTCTCTCTTAAAAAGTTCCGTTAAGGCTACCGGACTCGCTTATTTTTCCCAATCAAACTTTATCACAACTTCATCATATCCTGCAACTTCTTTTAACTTCAATTCACTCAACTTTTTAGCAAACTCTTCTTTTTGTGTTTGGCGTCTTGAGTAAAAGATTAGAAAGTTGAAAAAACCCTTGATAGCAAGTATGTGAGCATCAACTGAGGTAATTTTCAAGCGGTCGTAGAGGTTATTGACATACTTTCGCAAGGTGAGCTGGCTAAGTCCTTCTTGGTTTAGGTAGTTTACAAAGGGGGTAAGTATTGCTTTATACCACTCCAGAGTTTTAGCCTTTTTACCTTCCACCCTTCCAGTGAGAAGAAAATCCTCGAGATAATTAGTCCATAACGTTTCTTTTTTGGTTTTCAAAGTGTTCGCCTGACTCACCAAAAACCAGGCTTCCGGTGAAAAGTTGCTCAATCTGAAATGGGCTTTCTGCGAGCGTTACAACCTTGGTCGGGGCGAGCCGATTTGAACGGCCGACCTCTTGAACCCGAGTCAAGCGCGCTAACCAGGCTGCGCTACGCCCCGACTGCAGCTAATTTTATAACAACTGGTAATAAAAAACAAGAAAATAAAAAACTCTTTAGGCTTTAATTCTATTCAGAGGCAGCAGCCGTCTGCCTTCTTAAGGTATCTCGATGGCGAGCATAAGTTTTTTTCCAACCCCCTCGCTGAAAAGCCCAAGCCATACCTATTCCTTGAATAATGTCAGAAGAGTTAATCCCCAGCCAGATTCCAATCGGGCCCAGACCAGCCACCAAAGACAAAAGGTAAGCCACCGGGATTCGAAAAGCCAACTGGCCAATTCCGTTGATTACAGTCGGGGTTCGAGTATCTCCTGCTCCATTCATCGCTTGCCCAAAAATAAGAGATATAGCCAAAAAAGGGAAAGTAACTCCTAAAAATCTCAAAAAGGAGGCACCAACTGCTACCACTTCTGGCTGGTCGTTGAAAAAGCCCACCAAAGAAGGAGCAAAGGCAATAAAAACAACAGCCAAAGGAATAGCTATCATTTCATAATAAAGTAAAGTTTGCCAGGCAGAGCGATGGGCCCGCTCGGGTTGTTCGGCCCCTAAATTCTGACCGACCAAAACCGAAGCTGCATTCGAAAAACCAAAACCGGGAACCATAATGGCCATCCTCAAACGAGAGCCTATACCATAAGCCGCCAGGGTAACTGCTCCAAAGGAAGAAACTAACCGCATTAAAAAGACGAAAGATATCTCTCGAATGAACACTTGGAGAGAGGCAAAAGAGCCAATGCTCAAAATCCTTCTCATAAGGACCGGGGACGGTTTCAAATGTTTCAGTTCCAGCCGGATAGTAGAGTGTCCGAAAAAGAGATGGATTAAGAGAAATATTAAACCAACTCCCCGGCTAAAAATGGTGGCAGCAGCTGAACCGCTAACTCCCAACCGGGAGAAAGGACCGTATCCCATAATCAACAACGGGTCCAAAAATATATTGATAAGATTAGCGATAACTAAGGCATAGAGAGGAGTTTTGGCATCTCCTGTACCTCTCAAAGCCTGATTGATAACTACAAAAAAGAAAATGGTAGAAGATCCAAAGAAAGTAATCTCCAGATAAGCTTGAGCATAAAATAAAACCTCACCTGAGGCTCCAAACAGGCGAAGAATAAAAGGAAGAGTTCCTCCAGCCAAGGCAATCATCACCAACGAGCCCACTGTTGAAAGAAGAAAACTCTGGCCTAAAATCGCATCCGCTCTATCATAGTTTTTTTCTCCAATAGAATGGGCCACCAAAGCAGTAGTGCCAATCGCTATTCCTTGAACAATCATCACCAAAATGGAAACAACCGTTCCTGCCATAGAAAGAGCTGCTACTTCTATGTGTCCCAGCTGACCCACAAAATAAAGGTCCACCATAGAAAAAAGGTCTTGCAAGGCTCCGCTAATCATCATCGGAAAAGCCAGTTTCCAAATGGAAGCAGAAATTTTGCCCTCGATTAATTGCGAATCAATTCGCCTTCGAGTTAAAGGTCTTGCCATTCAGCTATACCTCCTCTTAATCCAAGTTACACCATAAGTTCCAGAAATTAACCTACATCAAGCCTTTCCTTTTGGGGATTCTCATTTTCCGGTAAAAACCTGTAACTTGGGCTAAACTATATACTATACTACAACCCAACAAAAAAATACGCCCCACCGAAAAAGCGGGGCGTCAGCAGAAAAACAAACCTTAAAGAGACATTTTTAAAATTTCCAACACTTCTTCTTTGCCTAAAACCTTAGTAACCCCTATTTTCCCTCGTTTAACCGCCCGTTCAGCCATCTCTTCCAGGCGTTCAGGCCCAATTCCCACCTCTTTCAAAGTTACCGGAGCACCAATTTGCTGAAACCACTGTTTAGTTCGCTCGATTCCGGCCAATCCCAGGGAATAATCATCTCTTCCCTCTCGGGGAATATCCCATACTCGTTCGGCAAACTGAGCAAACTTATGAGGAATAACATCCAAGACGTACTTCATCCACTGGGGGAAAACAATAGCCAGCCCTGCCCCGTGAGCAATATCGTAAGCCGCGCTTAGTTCATGTTCAATCGGATGACAAGTCCATTCTCCTCCTCCACCTGCTTCTTCCAGTAAATGATTCAAAGCCATGGTACCACACCACATAATTACTGCCCGACCATCGTAATCGGTTGGGTTTTCTAACACCCGGGGGGTGTATTCAATTATGGTTTTCATCAAACCTTCGGCCCACCGATCTTGCAGGGGGGTTTCCGGCACTGGATGGAAATATTGCTCAAAAACATGGGCCATCATATCTGCGATGCCATTTACGGTTTGGTCACGGGGAACGGTGTAAGTGTTTTCCGGGTCCAAAATGGAAACTGTAGGGTACAAAACCGGATTTTTAGCCCCCAACTTTTCTCCGGTTTCTTCATTGGTAATTACCGCATTATGGTTCATCTCTGACCCGGTAGCCGCCAGGGTAAGAACAGTCACCAGCGGAATTTTGCTTGTGATCTTACTATTATCAATATAGAAATCCCAGGGGTCTCCCGCATAGCAAGTACCGGCTGCAATAATCTTGCCGGTATCAAGCACACTTCCACCACCAACCGCCAACACCAGTTCTATTCCCTCTTTTTTACACAGAGCCACGCCTTCCCGAACTTTATCAATTCGTGGGTTAGGCTTCACTCCTCCCAGCTGGAAAACTTCTAATTCCTCTTCTCGCAGGCGGGCTTCAACTCGTTGATAAATACCATTCTTTTTTATACTTTCTCCACCAAATACCCAAAGTACTTTTCTTCCTATCTTTCTGCATTCTTTTCCCACTCGATCGGTTTCTCCCCGACCAAAAATTACTCGAGTAGGGTTACAATAATCAAAATTCCGCAAGAGTCATACCTCCTTCAACTTTCTCTTAGATCAATCCCTTTAAAAGTTAAAACCGAACAGCCTACGACATAAACTAAAAATACTAACGAGAACAACCTCTCTCAGCCCAGCTCCGCCAAGAATATTAAAAAGAGAATAGTTACCCAATTTTTTCAAACTTATCCTTGGAAGCCCCACAAATCGGGCAAACCCAATCAGAGGGAAGCTTATCAAAAGGGGTTCCCGGTTGAATTCCCGAATCGGGGTCGCCAAACTGCGAATCATAAATGTAGCCACAAACCTGACAACGGTAACGTTCTTTTTTCTCTTCTTCTAACTCTTCATGGTAAGTAGCGGCAGTTCGCGGTACTCGTCCCCCTTTAATGTCCCGGTAATAACCGTAGGTCATTGGCTCTGGCCCTTTCTGCAAAAAATCAGTCTCTATCACCTCTCCCAAAAAAATCTGGTGAGTACCAGCATCTAACGAAGATATCACCCGAGCTTCAAGGTAAGCCAGCGCGTGGTCAGTAACTATCGGTAAGCCAGTTTTTCCTCTCATATAACGAACCTGGGAAAATTTATCTTTCTCCCGACCAGAAAAAAAGCCGAAAAGTCCGATTAGCTGCAAGGGAGTATCTTTGTCCAACACTGAAATGGTAAAACTCTGGCTTTTTTCTATCAGCTCCCAAGTTAAACTTTCTTTGTTAACGCTGACTACCACCTGTGGCGGGAAGGCGGTGACCTGTACCAGGGCATTAACCACCATTCCGTTCATCTTTCCCGCAAACTCTGAACAGATAAGATACATTCCACAATCTAACGCAAAAAGAGCATCTAAGTTCACCGTTCCACCCCCGGTTCGTAACTCAAATTAAAGCCGAGCCAGCTTCTTCATAGTGCCTTTGGTATTATCATAAAGTTCCCGGAAAATATCATAATATTTATCATAGATCTGGCGGTTCTTCTGGTTAACTTTGATTACCGGTCGAAAATCAACCCATTCTTTGATAGTTTCCGGTCGATCAATTACCCCGGTGCCCAAACCGGCTAAAAAGGCGTCTCCCAGAGGAGCCTCCACATCCTTAGATAGTCTTTTCATATCAAACCCAGTAATATCGGCAAAAATCTGAACCCAAAAATCAGAACGAGCCACTCCACCCACTATCCAACACTCCGGGTTTAATTTCATTCCCGCCTTAATTCCCTCTTCCATATTATGACGTAGGGAATAGGCAGCTGCTTCCAACATAGCCCGGTAAACATGGGGCCGATGATGATAAAGAGAAAGGCCAAAAACAGTGCCTCGGGCATCAGGATCCCAAATAGGGGAACGCTCTCCCATAAAATAGGGCAGCACTATTACTCCTTCACTTCCGGGAGGAATAGTCTGTGCTTGAAGTTCAAGTAAAGTATAAGCGGGAATACCAGTATTTTTCTGCACTTCTTTCTCATACTTTCCAAATTCATCCCTGAACCAACGAGCCAAAGCGCCCGAGGTAGCACTCCCACCAAAAGTATAGATCAGGGCATCATCAAATACTACATAAGGAAAGCTAACCAGACCCGGAGTTAGATATTCACCTCCATGCACCGTTCCCCAGCACATGGAAGTTCCAGCCATAGCCACGTGTTCACCCGGAGCCAAAACCCCGGCACATAATTGAGCCACCGGAGCGTCCACTCCGCCGGCAACTACCGGCATTCCTTCCCAAAGACCCATTTTTTGAGCCATATCTTTCTTGAGCTTGCCCACTATTTGAGAAGATTTCAAAATTTGCGTGGGGAGCATTTTTTTAGGAATTCCCAGTATTTCGCACATCTCGTCCGACCAGGTGCGCTTCTGGATATCGAACACTCCTCCAATATTGCCGGCTGAAGAAAAATCAGTAGCTAACTCACCAGTAAGGTGATAAATTACATAATCCTTAGGAGTTACAAACTGATAAATTTTTTTCCATACTTCCGGTTGGTTGTTTCTTATCCACATCATCTTGGTAAAACCGTAGTAAGAATCGACATAATTGCCGGTGATACCAAAAATTTTCTCCAGAGGCACGTTATCTTTTACCCATTGAGTCTCAGCCCGAGCTCTCCGATCCATCCAAATTAAACAGGGATAAAGCGGAGAAATATTCTTATCTACCGGTACTCCCGAACCTCCATACAAACCACTAATAGCCAGCCCAGCCACTTCCTGGGGCTTTACCCCTGATTTCTCCATGCATTTAGCTACCGTGTTAATTACCGCTTCCAACCATACATCGGGCCATTGCTCTGCCCAGGAGGGTTTGGGGGTTATTACTTCGTATTCTTGAAAAGCATCGGCTACAAACGTTCCCTTTTCATTTACCATCACTGTTTTTGTCCCCTGAGTTCCAATATCAGTTCCTAAAAGATACATTTCTTATCACCCCTTGTGATATCAAAATTTTGCTTCTATTTTACCACTAAAATCTATTCTACTGTCAAGGCCGGCCTTAAATTGACCCACTTTGGCCGGTTTAAAATTGACCCACCTCCTGCTTTTTAACCTGATGAATTAGAATTAGGTGCTCCATAA
>JASGLU010000020.1 GCA_030156825.1 Candidatus Atribacteria bacterium
TGCCCGGCATGGGTGTATAGCTTGGCAGTGAAAGTCTGCTATGGGCGTGTGCCAGCGACCATTAGCCGAACAGCAAGGGTGTCTATCGTGAGGTAGAATTTGAAGGAAGCTGTAGGCAAAGCCACGGCCTGAGGAACACGAACCACATAGGAGGCTATCCACGCCATGTGAGTTTGCGAGGCAAAACAAAATCCGATGCTCAGCGGATTGGGTAGTATATGTGGCAGGCAAACGGGGCGAAGGCTAACATCCTTACCCGGTGGATCTTGCAGGAAAGTTAGGAAGCTAACAACCCAGGTTGAGAAACCTGGCTGTACCGTCAGAAGTCAGCCGGTACAAGAGTAGTCGGAAGAAAAGAAAGTTATACCGATGAAGGGCCGAACACTAAGTGAGGGATGAAACTTAGCAAGTTCGAGGTACATACGAAAACGAAAGATATGCCCAAAAGGGTCCTGCCCAGAGAAAGGTGTGTTTCGATTTTTAGAATTTCCTCTCCCTTCAAGGGAGAGGATTAAGATGAGGGTGAAAATGAACCTCAAGAACCTTATATTTTCATTTTCATCTGGTGTTATCAAGCTGGAACTTATGGTATAACTTGGGTTAAAAAATAAAAAACTGAAGGGATAACCCTCGGAGCTTTCATATTCATCTGGTGCTGCCAAGCAGCATAAGGGTCTATTCTAAATTGGTTTTTGGTTAAATTAAAGTTGTGGATAACTTGTTGGTATCTATCTTAAAATCCTTTAACAAGAGAAAATCAGGGGAAGTGTCGCCCTGAAAATAGGCTTATCAAACTCTTTTTCGAGTCGATTTTTGATGGAGACTAACCGCTTTTATTAGCTTAAAAGTTATGGGAGTTGTGGATAACTTGTGGAAAAGATTAGAGATATTATTTTAAATGGTTTTCAATCCATTTCTTCTTTTGAAATGGAAAACGACAAGCTGGACAAGATAAGCAAATATCTTTCTCTTCTTTCCTGGTGGAATCAAAAATTCAACCTTACTGGTTTTAAAAGCAAAGAGGCGATGGCTGTAGATTTAGTCCTGGATTCTTACACGGTTTTGGCTACGGGAGAGATTAGAAATGGTAGTCAATTTTTGGTTGATGTTGGTAGTGGGAGTGGAGTGCCGGGGATACCACTTAAAATTTTTTTCCCCGAACTCCAGCTTTTATTGGTGGACTCTAATCGGAAAAAGTGCTCTTTTTTGGAGGAGGTAATCCGAGAACTGAACTTATCACAATCTCAAATTGTTTGGGAAAGAGCAGAGAACCTGGCCCAGCAGGAGAACTTTAGAGAGTCTTTTGACTTAGCCACTACTCGAGCCTTGTCTGCCCTAAGAATTGACTTAGAATTGGTTATTCCTTTGCTTAAGGTTGGGGGGCGGGCCATTTTTTACAAAGGGACTGGCTATGATGTGGAATTGAAAGAAGCCCGGAGGGCACTTCAAATTCTGGGATGTGAAGTGAAAAACGTTTATCAGGTGCCGATTCCTTTTAGAGACAGAAAAAATTTCTTAGTTGTGATTAGGAAACAAAAGGCTACCTCCGAAAAATACCCTCGATCGACTAAAAAGATTTACAAAAATCCTCTGTAATATGGATGAAGAACCAACTCTCGTTGATGATGTGCCAAGAGAGGAAAGCACGGTTGTCACCAGTTTTGAAAAGTTGAAAACCCCAGGGATTTATAAAAGGGAAACAATTTCCCTAAATTTCAATCACTCTGCTTCCTGCATCATAGGTGGCTATTATTTTATCAAAAGCTCTTTTGGCTTCCTCCTGGCTGGAGTATTCTTTTATTTCTACGGCTTTGCTCTTTGGATTTTGGGTTAACTCAAAAATTAGGGATACTTTATCTCCCTGGGGTTGCAGATAAAAATATATTACTTGGTCTAAGTTGATTGCCTGGCCTTCTTTTTCATTTAAAACTACTAACAATTTTTCTAAACCTCCTTTGGGTCGGTAGTTAAATTATGCAATTCTATTTTACTTGACTTTTGCAATTTGGGAAATGGATCTACCAGGAAACAAACTGTAACCTGAGCAAAAAATCGAAAAGTTGGGGAGGGCTATACCATCTCTCTTAGGGAGTTTGATTTTGAAAGCAGCAAGAGAGGATGACCTCCCATCCTCTCTTGCTGCCCTGAACTTTAGTTAAATTTTAAATTGTCCCAAATCTTCTTTTAACCCTTCAGCCATTTTTCCCAAATCTTGAACGGTTTTATCCACTTCCTGAAGGGCAGCATTTTGTTCTTCCGAGGAGGCAGCTACTTCTTCAGCGGCAGCGGCATTTTCTTCCGAGATAGAAGCAACGTTGCTAAGTTTGGTAAACACTTCTTCTGCTGTTTCGGCTATTGCCTCACTTCTCTTTTCCCCCTGTTCAGCGATGCTGTTCATTTCTTTGACTAACTGAGTTATAATTTGAGAAGCCGTTTCTACCAGGTTGAAAGAAGAAGAAATGTTGTCGGCTTCTTGAGTTACCACTTGATTGGCCTGATGGATATCGTGAAACGCCTCTCGGGCTTTATTAACTGCCTGGTTTCCATCTTCTACCTGGGATTGACTATCGGTCATAGATTTAACTGCCTTTTCTGTCTCTTTTTGAATCTCGGAGATGAGCTGGGCAATACGCTGAGCAGCTTGAGCTGATTCCTCTGCCAGTTTTCTTACCTCGTCTGCTACCACGGCAAAACCTCGCCCGTGTTCACCGGCGCGAGCAGCCTCAATGGCTGCATTTAAAGCTAAAAGGTTGGTTTCTTCAGCAATACCGGTGATAAGGTCGGTAATGCTGCCGATTTCTTTGGAACTCCCACCCAGCTTCTTTACTACTTCTCCTACCGAGAATACTGAATGTTCGATTCTTTCCATAGCCCCCACTACTTCCTCTAAGGTTTTCTCCCCTTCTCCGGTGGCCTGGAAGGCAGAAGAGGCTGCTTTTTTAACTTTTTCTATGTTTCCTCCTGTTACCTGTATGCTCTCGATCACTTTGTCCGTTTCTTTTAAGCTTGCACTGGCTTTTTCTGCTTGTTCTTTCATTTCTCCTGCCATTTCTTTTACTTCTTTTAAAAGTTGTTCCATATGCTGGGAAACCTGGGTGAGGTTCTGGCTCTGGTCTTCTGATCCTCGGGCCACTTGAGAAATGGTCTGGGCAATTTGTTCTCCCACTTCTCTGATTTCACGCGAGGTATGCTGCAAACTATCTAAGGAAGAGATGATTTTGTCCGCCCCTTCCCTTACCTCCTCTAAGAAATTGCGGAGGGAGGAAGCGGCCTGATTTAGGGAGGCAAATAATTTACCCATCTCGTCTTTTCTCTTTTCTTTTATTTCCTGAGTAAGGTTTCCTTCAGCCAATACCTGGGCAAAGGCCACGCTCGAGGCAAGAGGTCTGGTAATACTTCGAGAGAGAGCGGTGCTCATGATGAGAGAAAATATGACTACCACTGCTATAACCAGATAGAGAACCTGGGAAAGGTTCTTTTGCACTGTTTCTACCTGGAGAAGAGCACGATCGAAGGCGTTTAACACTTCCTGATTCATAGCTTCCATGGTTAAAGAGAGGTCTTCCCCGACTGATTGCAAATCAGCCATGGCGACTCGATTTCTATCATTTGATGTTTGTAAAAGGTTGTCTGCTTTCACTACGCTTTGCCAAAGATCGCGGAAGGGTTTCCAGCGGTTGTTTACCACGGTCCGGGCAGTATCGGCGGCGTAAATTTTTAAGAAGTCTCCTTCTAAAAACTCTCCCAGCTTTTCTACAGAACTGTCTACTTTTGTTCTAATCGTTTCTTTTTGTTTTGGATCAGAAGTAAGTAGGTAATTCTTCTGGTTCTGGTTAATTGTGTTCAACATTTCTAACCAACTATCTAACCTCAGCCCTTCCAAGGTGGTACCAAGTTTGCTATAGGAACGATGAACTTCCATGAATTGACTTTCTTTATCCATGTCGGTGGGTAAAATATTTCTTAAAACTTCCCAGTTGTTTTTCAAGGTTTCCACCTGGGCGGCTATTTCTTTTTTGGTTTCTTCTGAGAGTACGGGGGACCTATCGATATCCATTTTTAAACTCTCGAAATAGGAATCGATGTTAGCCGCAAGCCGCCCATCCGGGTCACCGTTAACTGCGTATCGGAAAAGGAGATAATAGATGCTATCCACCGGGTCACTCAGTTTTTTCACTGAGTCATCTACCAGCTGGGTAAAGTTCACTATTACCTGATATGGTTCGTCCATCTGGAGCGACTTTTCATTTCTCTCTTTTTGAGTGGTAAGATATTGCTTCCACAAGTTTTTAACCATATTTACCCGAGCCTGATGGTTTATGTGTAAATTTTTTAGTTCCTGCACTTTTTGAAAAAGGAGGCTATCCTCAGGTAAAGGGGAGAGAGAATAGGGAAATTCTTCCCGCTGCCACACCCCACCGTGCCACTTGAGAAATTCTTCCGATTCGCTACCTAAGCGGAGAGCTTCGAGGTAGGCAAGGAAGCGAGCGTCGAGGTCTTTAAAATTTGCCTCCATCTGGTCTAAGCTTTCCAAATTTTCTTCCTGGAAATAAGCAGAGACCAGAGAGTTCTTCTCGGCGACCAAATCTTTCAAACGGGAAGTCACCAAAAGCAGGGGTTGGTAGTTTTTGGCCTCCTGTAAGGAGGTATTGATTTGTTGTAAAGCAAAAATAGCTATTAGTCCAATAGCCAAAGCTACCAGGGTAAGAACGATAAAACCTAAAGACATTTTAGTTCGAATTTGCAAAGTTAAACCCTCCCTTTTCAACTTTTTATAGAGAATTCATCCTCTTCCCTATTAAATCGGCAAATTTAGGTAAAACTTTAGTGCAATTCAGCTTTTAAATCGAATTTTTGCAGAATTTATCCGGGATAACGAGTTTTTGTTTTATAAATAACGGACGAATTTGAGCAGTGTTGTTTTTTAGAGAGAGCTGAAAATAAAACAGGTAATATTGTTTTAAAGGGATTATCTCTTGCGAGAGTTATCCTGCATATAGAACTCCCACAATCTCCTATAGAACGATTCTTTGCCTTTTAAAGTGGAATAGAGCATCTTCCCCGGCTATTGTCACATCTTTGGCTCGTAATGACCTAATGGACACAAGAGATAAGAGGTTTTGCGAAGGACTATAATGTAAAGTAAACTAACACAAACCTGATGAGAGAATAGGTTTAAATTGTATCTTGTAATAAGTGTTTCTACTCGATATTTTTTGATTTTTCTTGACGGTCAAGGCGAAGTTGTGGTAAAAAGTATTTACCAGATTACCTTTTAACTTAAACTCAACAATTTAGCAGGGAGGCAAACTTAAAATGAAAGATGAGCTTAACCGGGGGGTACCTATCCCCCTTTACTACCAGTTAAAAGAGATGATTCGCGAACAAGTTGAAAAAGGAATTTTGAAACCGGGTGACTCACTTCCTTCTGAGCGGGAGCTATCAGAAAAATATGGGATAAGTCGCCCCACCGTCAGACAAGCCATAAAAGAGCTGGTTTATGAAGGTTTGCTGGAGCGGGAAAAAGGACGAGGGACTTTTGTTTCCCAACCCAAAATTGATTATAGCTTTATCCAGCACTTTACCACTTTTTACGATGACATGTTAAAAAAAGGTTATACTTTAAAAACCAAAGTTTTGAAAAAAGAGGTAAGAGAAGCCAATCGAAAAATATCTCGCTTGCTGCAGATTGAAGAAGGGGACAAAATAATTTTTATTGAACGATTACGCTCTATTCGGGGTGAGCCCATTGTGGATGTGCAAAATCATATTCCCTACCATTTGTGCCCGGGGTTGGTAGAGGATGACCTGACCGATCGTTCTCTTTATAAGTTATTGGCTGAGAAGTATGGTTTAAGGTCTCAATGGGCGGATATAACGCTTGAAACCATTGTTGCTGGTGAGCAAGAATCGGCTCTTCTGGGAATAGAGAAAGGTTCCCCCATGCTTCTTATGGAAAACCTCACTTATGATCAGAACAACCGGATAATGGATTTTTTCCGGTCCCGCTTTCGAGGGGATAAAGGCAAGGTCCGGGTTAGAGTTTACCGGGATGAAGGCTAAAAGCCGCTAAAAAAGAAAACTTGACAAGCTCGTTAACCGTAAGGTAGCCTTGGTAAGGTTTTAATTTGTTTGGACTGCTCGTGTCCAAGTGGTCACTTTTCTTTTGAAAGAGAGGTGGTGTTTGCTTAAACTTTGAAATAGGCTTGGAAGTTGCTTGTTGGATTGAATCCTAACTTACCAGTTGAAGGGAGGAAGTTCGTTTTATGAGAAAATTACTTGCTTTAGTGGTCATTCTGGGAATAACTATTCTGGGTTTTAGTGCCTTTGCTCAAGAAGAGCCGGTTTATTTAGGTACAGCTATTAGAAGTCTATCTAATCCTTATCATGCCGTATGGGCAGAGGGAGCTACTGCTTTTGCTAAATCTTTGGGTTGGGAAGATTATAATGTAATTCAAACTTGTGAGGGGTCGAGTGAGAAGCAGTTGAATGACATAAAAGCTCTGGTGGCACGTTCCCAGGGTAACGCAGTTTTTTCGATTGACCCTAACCAGGCTACTGATACCCAGGCCATTGCAAATGAACTGGAAAAAAGCGGAGTTTACTTTTTAACCTGGTGGAACAAGCCCGATGAGGTAAAAGTTTCTGATTACAAATACTGGGTATGCCACGTTACCTTTGATAACCGTGCTTCTGGATACAATACTGCCAAAATCCTGTTTGATAGTATTGGCGGCTCGGGCAAGGTTTTTGCTTTGCAAGGATTATTAGGTAATAGTTCTGCAATTGAGCGTTGGGAAGGTTTTGAAAGGGCCCTGGCTGAATATCCAGAAATTGAGTTAGTAGGTTGGCAGGCAGCGGATTGGGAAAAAGTAAAAGCCTATAATCAAGTTTCTAATGCTTTGGTAGCTGATCCGGATATAAAGGCAATATGGTGTGCCAATGATGCTATGGCTATTGGGGCTTTGGAGGCTTTACGAGCCCGGGAATTGATAGGCAAAGTACCGGTATCTGGAGTTGATGCCATTCCCGAGATGATAACTGCTATTAAGAACGGAGAAGCAGTAGCCACTGTGGCATCTGATGCTTTTTGGCAGGGAGGAATGGGGCTGTCCATTCCTTTAGCGGCCAAACAGGGTAAGATTAAAGTCGAAGAATTACCAGAAAATAAGAGAGAGTGGATCGCCGATACTATTTTGATTACTCAGGAAAATATCGATTGGTATATTGAAAATTATGTGGAAGGCGCTCCGGAGTACGATTGGAATGACTATTGGGGAAAATGGGTACGGGGTATAAGAGAATAGAACAGTAATAACTTTATAATTTGATTTAGCCCGGAGAACCTTCTCCGGGCTAAACTTATTAAGGGGGAATAAAAGAGACGTGGAAACCAAAACGGCCGTTTTATCTGATAAAGAAAAAACTTGGTTGAGTAGAATAGGAGCAAATCCTTCTTTACTGGCTTTAATCGTTTTAGTTATTTTTTTTAGTTTCTTAAATCCTCGTTTCTTCACTCTTTCTAATCTGTTTAATATCCTGGATTTAGCCTCTTTACTTATTATAACTTCACTTTCTCTGGCTTTTATCCTTATGATGGGGAGTATCGATCTCTCGGTAGAGGGAGTAGTAGGTTTATGTAGTGTAGTAGCAAGTTTATTGGTAAAGAATTTCTCTAATTCTAATGATTTTGGTTTTTTGGCTTTAATTATTTGTGGATTAGTGGGAGCTGGTTTTGGTTTTTTGAATGGTTTTATCCTTTCTCGCTTTAAAATTCCTTCTTTTATGGTTACTTTGGGTATTGGCTACATTACCACTGGCCTTGGAGTTTTAATCACTCGAGGTAACCCGGTAGTAATTACCGACTGGAGTTTTCGTCTATTGAGTCTTGGTAAGGTTGGGTTTTTACCTTTTCCCTTTATTTTAGCTCTCGGCTTATTTTTTATAGTCTGGTTTATTAGTGAGAGGACGGCTTTTGGTCGGTATGTATTGGCTTTAGGAGGAGATGAGACTATTGTTCAAGACCTGGGGATACCTACTTCTCGAATTAAAACCGAAGCTTTTTTAATTGGAGGAATTCTTTATGGGATAGTCGGAGCCTTGCTTACAGCACGATTGGGTTCAGGAGATATTACTGCTCCTTTAGGTTTTACTTTTGATTCTATCGGTGCTTGTGTTTTGGGAGGTATCGCCATTACTGGTGGAGTAGGTAATATTCCCCGAGCTATTATTGGAGCCTTGATTTTAACTGTTTTGCGTAATGGAATGGTTTTGATGGGGGTAAGCCCGTATGTTCAACAAGGGATTATTGGAGTTATATTGATTGCCACAGTTGCTTTGACTATTGATAGGAAAAAGATAAAAATAATGAAATGACTTGTAATTTTGGTTAGATAAGTTTTAGGGGGTCCAAATTTATGGAACCAGTCTTGAAAATGGAAAATATTTCTAAAGCTTTCCCTGGAGTTCGAGCTCTGGAGAAAGTAAGCATAGAAGTTTTTCCTAATGAAATTGTTGGTTTAGTGGGAGAAAACGGAGCAGGGAAAAGTACTTTGATGAAAATTTTAGCCGGGGTTTATAGAGCTGATAAGGGAGAAATTTTTCTTCGGGGGAAAAAAGTGGAGATCAAAAATCCCCATGATGCTCGAGCGTTGGGGATTGGGATGGTTTTTCAAGAACAAGCAGTGTTACCCAATATGCGAGTTTATGAGAATCTTTTTTTAGGGCGCGAGAAAATTTTTGCTCGTAGGGGAGCTTTAGACCAAAAATTAATGATGCAGGAAGCAACAAAAATTCTTGAAGAAGTGGGATTAGAATTATCTCCTCAGGTTTATGTCCATGAGCTAAATTTTATGGAGCGGCAGATGGTAGAAATTGCCCGAAACATCTGGTTAGCTCGTCAGGCTCAAGTTGACTATCCCACCATTGTTCTGGATGAACCCACTACCGTTTTGGAAGAAGAAGAGATTGAAAAGCTGTTTAACAAGCTAAGAGAACTGAAGAAAAGAGTTTCTTTCATTTATATTTCTCATCGATTGAAGGAAGTAGTTGAACTTTGTGACCGGGTTTATGTTCTAAAAGATGGTCACAATGCTGGATGTTTTTCTCGTGAAGAACTTTCTGAAGAGCTTTTGCGATCTAGGATGGTAGGACGAGAATTACATGAGGAGTATTATTTAGCATCAAGACAAAGAAAACCAGCAGAAAAGGTTGTTTTGGAACTGCGAAACTGCACTAAAAAGGGTGCTTTTTATGACATTTCTTTTAGCTTACATCAGGGGGAAATACTGAGTTTATGTGGAACAGTAGGGTCGGGTAAGGAGGAGCTTTGTAGGGTTCTCTATGGTGAAACCAAATTTGATTCTGGGGAGATTTGGATAGATGGGAAAAGAGTAAGCATTAATTCTCCTGCTCAGGCTTTTGCCTTGGGTGTTGGATATATTTCCGAGGACCGAAGGAATGAGGGCTTGGTTTTACATCTTCCCATATTTGAAAATATTACTTTACCCATTATCCATCGTTTAGTTCGAGGTTTTTTGGTCAGACGAGAAGAACAATTTCGTCTTTCCCAGGAAATGATGAATAAGCTGCAGATTAAAGCTCTTTCTCCCTCGGTTTTGTGTTTTAACTTAAGTGGAGGTAATCAGCAGAAAGTGGTGATAGCTAAGTGGTTGCTTTCTCAGGTTAAAGTTCTTATTATGTCTCATCCTACTCGAGGAGTGGATGTAGGAGCAAAACACGAAATTTATGCTCTCATTAGAGAAATGGCAGAAAATGGAATGGCTATGATTATTATGGGAGATAGTTTTGAAGAAGATATTGGTTTGGCCAATCGGATTATAGTCATGAAAGACGGAAGAGTAAGCGGAGTGTTGGATGCTACCGAATCTAAGCCTGCTCCTTCTGATTTAATACAATATGTAGTTTGAGTCATTTGCAGGATAGACGGCCATGCTGCTTTGCAGCACCAGATAACAATGAAAACAGAATTTAATATAATCTTAGAGAAATAATAGTGGTCTATCCTTTCAGCTTTTCGTTTTTTTCAGTCTTTGCCTTTTATTTTTTAAATTTTTTGCTTTTTTCGGGGGGCTATAAGGGGGGCAGCGCCCCCATTACTGAGGAATGTCTTTCTTCCTCAGTAAGTATTTATCTTTTTAAGCTTTTTTTTTTTTTTTTTTTTTTGTGGGGGGGTTTAGGGGGGGCGAAGCCCCCATTATTGCCGTTTGCAGGATAGACGGCCATGCTGCTTTGCAGCACCAGATAACAATGAAAACATGGGGTTCTTGAGGTTCATTTTCACCCTCACCCTAACCCTCTCCCGTCAAGGGAGAGGAGAAAGGCGTCTTGGATGCCCGATTACTAATTTCGGGCATGACGGAAAAGGGATACAATGTAGAAAACTGAGGAAGTGCTTTTCCCCCAGTTGTCTTTTTAGTCGTTGTTTTTTGCCTTTTGGGGGTTATAGGGGGTTTACCCCCTATAACTGAGGAAAGTACCTTTCTTCCTCAGTAATATTTTAATCTTTATCTTTTAATCTTTGTTTTTGGGGGTTATTAGGGGGGTATTTTCCCCCTGATAGTCGGGGTTGATAAGGGGGGCAGTGCCCCCATTATTGTTCTTTTTAGGATAAATTTATAGGGAGGACGAAAGTGGATAAAGGGAAATTGTTAGCTTTAAGTGTAGTTGCCGTTCTTTTTGCTGTTTTGGCTTTTTCTAGCCCTCAAGCTTTTCTCTCTAGCTATAATGTTGGAACTCTTTTGGATTACGCTGCTACTTATTTTATAGCAGCTATCGGTTTAACTTTTGTGATTATGATTGGCAGTATCGATTTATCTATAGGAGGGATGCTCTCTCTTTTTACTGTTGTTTTTGTTTTGACTCTTAATTCTTTGGGTTTTTGGGCGTATCTTATTACTATTGGTTTGGGTTTCCTTTTGGGAATGGCCAACGGTTTAATTTTTACTAAGCTTAAAATTCCCTCCTTTATTGGAACTTTTGGAGCTTCGGGGGTATTTGCCAGTTTAGCCTTGATAGTTTCTGGCGGTCGCCCCATCGGATTGCACCCTCAAGCCTTATCTCTTCTCAAACCTTTAACTTTTGAGTTAGGACCAATTAAGGGTTCCCATTTATTGGCCTTTCTTCTTTTCGGTATATTTTTTTTGATTCAAAATTCTACTCCCTTTGGCAAGTATGTAGCGGCCGTTGGAAACTCAGAAAGGGCCACCTGGTTAAGTGGAGTTAGGGTAGACCGAACTAAAATTTTCTGTTTTGCTCTATCTGGGCTTTCGGCAGCCTTAGCTTCCATAGTTTTAGTTTCTCGAATGTTGAGTGGAGACCCCACTATCGGAACTCCTTATCAACTTCAAGTAATTGCTGCAGTAGTAGTAGGGGGTACTGCTCTTACTGGTGGAGTAGGGGGTATATTTAACACCCTGCTTGGGACTTTAATCATTACTTTGGTGGGCAATGGTTTGTATGTAGTGGGAATAGACGTATATTATCAGATGATAATAACTGGTATTATTACTATGGTGGCGGTTATTTTAACCCTGGATCGAACAAAAATAAAGGTAGTGAAATGAGGAAGAACGAAGGAGGTTTTAGCTTTGGATTTGGGTCTTAAAGATAAAGTAGCGGTAATAACCGGAGGTAGTATTGGCATTGGGTATGCCGTGGCGCAAGCTTTTGCTCGGGAAGGAGTCAACCTTGCCCTTTGTGCTCGCGGGGAAGAGCGGGTGAAGGAAGCAGCGCAGGCTATCTCCCGGGAGTACGGTGTGCGGGCTATTGGGGTGAAAACCGATGTGGCTAAAGCAGAAGATGTCAACCAATTTGTAAAGGCAATCGAAAGGGAGTTTGGAGGGGCAGATATTTTAGTTAATAATGCCGGAACCGGAAGTGCTGAGAAAATCATGGATGCGCCGGATGAAAAATGGCAATTCTACTGGGACTTACATGTTATGGCAGCAGTGAGGATGTCCCGTGCTCTGGTCCCTTTCATGAAAAAGCGGGGAGGGGGTGCAATAATCAACAACGCCTCAATTTGTGCTCGCCAGCCCTTAGACTACGAGCCGATTTATAACGTGACCAAAGCCGCTTTGGCTATGTTCTCTAAGTGTTTAGCCAACGAGCTGATTAAAGATAACATTCGGGTAAACTCGATAAACCCCGGTCTCATTCGCACTCCTGATTGGGATAAAACGGCGAATATTGTGAGTAAAGAAAAAGGAATGACTCCTGAAGAATATCTGGATAAGATAGCTAAAGATAACGCTCCTGTGGGTCGCTTTGCCACCCCGGAAGAGCTGGCTAACTTTTTTGTTTTCTTAGCTTCTGATTGTGCCAGCTACTGTGTAGGTTCTACTTACTATGTAGATGGAGGGTGGCTTAAAGTAGTGATTTAGCTTATCTCCTTAGCGGGGAAAAATTGGAGCCAGACAAAAGTAAGCTTCCTTAAATTTGGAAAACGTTTCCTGATAGGCGCCTACCCATTCCCGACGGGGCAGGGTAGGATTTTTATGTTTGACTATCTGTCGGGCAGCTTCCTCAGCTGAGGAAAAGGTTTCGGTGCCCAACATGGACAGAATGCAGGCGCCGGTAGCAGCTTCCTCTTTGGTTTGAGTGGTAAACAATGCTTGATTGAGGACTGAAGCCAAAATAAGGCGCCAGAGTGAGCTTTTGGATCCTCCTCCAGAAAAAATAACCCGGTTGGGATTCACTTTGAGTTCTTGGAATACGCCAACTGAATCTTTAAGGGCAAAGGCTACACCTTCCATAATTGCTCGGAGTAGGTGAGCTCTGCTGTGGGTGAGGTGGAGGTTTAAAAAGGCTCCCCGAGCATAAGGGTCCATATGGGGAGTTCGCTCACCAATTAGGTAGGGTAAGAAAAGTAACCCCTCGGCTGATGGGGGGACGGCTCGCGCTTCTTCATCCAGTTTTTGAAAATCGAACTGGAATTCACTGGAGTCTAAAACCGATTTTTTGAACCAGCTCAAGGACAAACCGGCGCTTAGAGTGGCTCCTAAAAGGTGCCATTGGCCCGGTAGAGCGTGACAAAAAGTGTGGACTCTGAGCTGGGAGTCCACTGCTGGTTTGTCCAGCAGGGAAAAAATTTGTCCCCCGGTCCCGATGGTGAGCAAAAGCTCTCCTGGGTCAGTTATTCCATTTCCCAGGGCAGCACAGGGTTGGTCTCCGGCTCCGGCTACTACCGTTGCTTCTCCTTGAAGGTTGAGTTCGTCCTTCATTTTTTGGGAGAGCGGACCTAAGGGATGGGTTGACTCAAAAACCGGTGGGAAAAGGGAGGGGTTGAGCTCAAGCTGGGAAATTATATCAAACGACCAGTTTCTTAAATTGATATCAAAAAGCAAAGTAGAGGAGGCATCGGCCACATCGGAAGAAGGAGAAAAACCCAGCTTTATTTTCAGGTAATCCTTGGGCAGAAGCACCCACCTGGCTTTTTGATAAACTTCAGGTAAATTTTCTTTGACCCAGAGTAGAGAGGAGGCCATAAAACCGGTAAAAATGTTACTTCCACAAACGGTAACCAGCTTATCCCCCAGGTGTTCCCTTATGTATTTACTTTCTTCCTTGCTTCGCTGGTCTGCCCAGATGATGGCCGGGTAAAGAGGGCGCAAGTCCTCTCCCAAGATTACCAGACCGTGCATTTGTCCGGAGAAACTTAATCCTTTTACCCTAATTTCAGGTTGAGCGCTGGTTATTTCTATGATAGCTTCTCTGGTTTTTTCCCACCAGATTTCGGGGTCTTGTTCGGCAAATCCTGGTTCCGGGGTCAGAATGGGATATTCTCGCTGGGCGACTGCCTGAAAGTTCCCCTGTTCGTCGTAGGCTACCACTTTGACGCTTTGAGTACCAAGGTCAATTCCCAAAAAAGAGTCCATGGTCTTACCTCCTCGGTGATTACCCTCTTTACAGTTAATTTAGTCCAAGTTGCATCATAAGTTCCAGAAATCAGTCTATATCAGGTCTTTCCTTTTGGAGATTTTCATTTTCAGGTAACCCAGATTAAAAGACTGATAAAAATCAGGAGATCATGAATCAATTATACTATAAACAGAGAGAGAGTTTTCTGGTAAAGATTTGCAACTTGGGTTAGTTTAGATTAACATTTGGGAGCCGGGCCTGCAAGAATTTTATACCACCAAATGGTCAGAGTTTTTGACACATTTTCTATAATTATTCTATAATGTTACTTACTTTGCGATGAGGGAGGAGTAAATGTGACCGAGATTAAAGTTGGTCAAGGAGAAAATATTGATGATGCCTTGAGACGATTTAAGAGAAAGTGCCAGAGAAGTGGGCTAACATCTGAGATTAAGCGAAGAAAATTTTATGAAAAACCGAGTGAAAGGAAAAGGAGAAAAGCTGCTCGCAGAAGAAGAAGAAAATTTTAGGAGTGGCCACTTAAAATTCTCCCGGGGTAGGTTGTGGAATTTTTGGAGGTAAACCTATCCCCGGGAATGAATTGGGAAAAGACTGGTTATTTTTACATTTGAAAAATGGTTGTGAGGTGATTGTTAAGCTTGTCTACAGAGGTTCCTTCTCGAGAGTTAGAATTTTCGATCGAGATTAAGGATGTTTCGGATGTACAAAAAGTTTTTGGCAAGTTGGATCAAAATATTAAGCTAATTGAGGATATCTTTGGGGTAACAGTTGACCTAAAAGATAACACCCTTTCCCTTTGGAGTAAGGAACCTGCCAATGCCCATTTGGCGAGGGACTTTATAAAAGAACTTTTTTCTTTAGTGGAAGAGGGAACCCTTTTTTCTCCGGAGGACTTAAGAAAAATGGCCCTAAGCTTTAAAGAAGACCAAAAGACCTGGTGGAAAAACACCTTTGGTCAGAGCATTATGGTAACTGCCTATCACAAGTCCATTCGCCCTAAAACCCCGGGCCAGGTAAACTATGTTAGAGCAGTCCATCAGTCGGAGATGGTTTTTTGTATTGGTCCGGCCGGAACGGGGAAAACTTACTTAGCTATGGCTATGGCTTGTGCTGCTCTTCGCAATAAGGAAGTTAGTCGAATTGTTCTGATTCGGCCGGCGGTAGAAGCCGGAGAAAGTTTGGGTTATCTCCCGGGAGATTTGAAGGAAAAAATCGAGCCTTACCTTCGCCCCTTGTACGATGCTCTCTATGAACTTCTTTCTCCCGAGAAATTTCATCGTTACAGTGAAAAAGGTATAATTGAAGTGGCACCCTTAGCTTATATGAGGGGCCGTACTTTGAACGATTCTTTCATCGTTTTAGACGAAGCTCAAAATACTACCCCGGAACAGATGAAGATGTTTTTAACCCGTATGGGGTTTGGTTCTAAAGTGGTTGTTACCGGGGATATTACCCAGATTGATCTACCAGCAGGGCATAATTCAGGTTTGGTGCTGATTCAACAAATCTTGCGCGACATTCCAGGGATAGAGTTTGTCTATTTAAGCGAAAAAGACGTGATTCGCCATCAGCTGGTGCAAAAGATCATTTTAGCTTATGAGAAATTTGAAAAAGAAAAACTCAACCGTTAAATTAGCTTTGTTAGAATCTTTCCCCCGTCTCTGGACCCGTTCTTTTCGGTATCTCAACTTCATTATTTACGGGGCTCTGCTTTTTTTGATTTTTTGGCTTGCTTATTCCTGGGTATGGGTAGATATCCGGGAGGGAGCGGTGGTTAGCAGAGATGTAGTGGCTCCTAAAACGGTGGAAATTGTTGATGTAGAAAAAACTGCTCAATTGAGAAGTGAAGCTCTGAACAATATCCCTTTGATCTACCGGGTAGATGAAGCGTTGGTGGAGGAGCAATTGCAGGCAGCCTCCCAATTTTTTTCTTCGGTGGAAGAGGTCCGTCAAAGCGGGTCTCCGGTAGAAGAAACGGTAAAGGAAGAGTTGACTAAAAGCTGGAATGTTACTCCGGGAGTTTTTGATTGGTTGGTTAACTCTCCTGGAGAAGATTATGAACGGGTAAAAGCTGTTTTTTTTGATTTTCTGGCCCGCTACTTTTCCCAGCCTATTAGTGAAGATGAGGTGGAAGAAAATCTACTGCAAATTACGGCGGAGCTGGAAAGAATGAACCTTGAAGGGGAAGCCGTCCGGGTTTTAACCTTTTTGTTTTCTCAGTTTCTGCGGCCTACTGCGGTGGTAGATGCTGAGAAAATGCAAGCTGCCGAGGAAGAAGCCTTAAGAGAGGTAAAACCGGTTCGGCGGGTAATCCAAGAAGGAGAAATACTTTTACGCCGAGGGGATGTCGTAACCGCAGAAGATACAGAAACTCTTCGGGCTTTGGGATTGATAGGCGAGAGCTCGATGGTTTTAAGGCTGGTACTTTTAGGGTTGGTTGTCTTTTTGGCCATGGTAGCTGAGTTTTATTATCTTAAAAAGTTTTCCCCCCGGGTATTAGAGAGTAATTCTTTTTTGACTATTCGTCTTTTCATTGTGGTAGGTTTGTTGAGCTTGAGCATCCTGGTTTCCCGTTTCTCACCCTTTTTTCTTTTTCTTCCGGCTGTTTCTTTGATTATTTATTCTTTGTTGGGACGAGAAACGGCTTTTGGAGAAATTTTGATACTTTTCCCCTTGATTATTTTTGGGGAAAGAGCCGATTTTATGAGAAGTTTTTATCTCTATGTTAATATGTTTTTGCCTCTTTTCTTTTTGGGGAAAACCGTTAAACGACGGGATTTAGTTTGGACCGGGCTCTGGATTTCTCTAATCAATGTAGTTTTAGTAGCCGTTTTTAGCCTGCAAAGAGGGGAAGGGGGAATAACTTTCTTCTCCAACTCTCTTTACGGATTTTCCAGCGGCATAGGTTCTTCGGTAATCGCTCTGGGAGGGATTTCTTTCCTCGAGAGCACTTTTGGTTTGGCCTCCGATTTGAGATTGGTTGAGCTTTTGAATCCTACCCATCCCCTTTTAAAACGACTGTTGATCGAAGCCCCCGGGACTTATAACCATAGTTTAATGGTGGCCAATCTGGCAGAATCGGCGGCCGAAGCAATCGGTGCCAACCCCTTTTTGGCTCGAGTGGGGGCTTATTACCACGATGTGGGGAAGCTTAAGCGGCCTTACTTTTTTATCGAGAATCAATTTGGAGGGAAAAATATTCACAATCGGCTCTCGCCCAATTTAAGTGCTTTGGTTATCCAGACCCACGTCAAGGACGGGGTAGAGATTGGCCGTCAATACGGTTTACCGGTGGAAATTGTAGAAATTATTCGGCGTCACCATGGAACCACTCTTTTGCGGTTCTTTTATGAAAAAGCAACTCGGGGCAGAAAAGATCAGGTACGGGAAGAAGAATTCCGCTATTCTGGTCCCCTGCCTGAGACGCCAGAAGAAGTGCTGGTTTTTATGGCTGATAGTGTGGAAGCAGCCGTTCGTAGCATGAGCAGCCCTACTCCCAGTCGGGTGGAAGCTATGGTGAACAATATTGTGCAAAGCTATTTGCGAGATGGCCAGTTAGACCGATCCAGCCTTACTATGAGAGATTTAAGAAAGATTACCCATACTTTTGTTACGGTTTTGAACGGTACTTTCCACGCCCGGGTGGCCTATCCGGCCCTTGAGAAAAGCAAGGAGAAACTCCCTAAAAAGGAGTTAAAAGAAAGTTATGACTAAGGTTCTTTTTTCTAATCAGCTCCCGAGTAAGATAGTAAGTCGGGCTTTTTTACAGGAACTGGCCAATTTTGTTTTGGAAAATGAAAAACAAAGCCAATCCGGCAGTCTAAGTGTGGCCTTGGTAGGCAAAGAAGAAATTAGAAAACTCAAGCGCGAATTTTTTGGTGAAGATCGATACACCGATGTGATTTCTTTTAATTACGGTTTGACGGAAAAGGACTCAATTTGGGGAGAAATAGTTATTTCTTTGCCGGTGGCAGAAGAACAGGCGAGGGAGAGAAATATACCGGTTAAAGAAGAAGTTTCTTATTTGTTCATCCACGGTTTGCTTCACCTCCTGGGTTATGAAGATAGTGACCCGGAGAGCAAAAAAGTAATGACCGAGCGAGCAAAGAGCTTATTAGCTGAATTTGGGAAATTTCAAGCCCGAAAGTCTTTGATAAAGAAAGCGGAAAAAGCGCGCGCCCTGGCCTATGCTCCCTACTCCCGGTTTCAGGTGGGAGCGGCGATTGCAGGAAGAGAAGGAGAGGTATTTACCGGGTGTAACATAGAAAACGCCTCTTTTGGCCTTACAGTATGTGCTGAGAGGGTTGCTCTTTGGAAAGGGGTATCGGCTGGAGTCCGAGATTTTTCTCGAATAGCTATTATTTCCACCTCTTCCCAGTTATGCCTTCCCTGCGGAGCTTGTCGCCAGGTTCTTTACCAGTTTTCTCCCGGGATAGAAGTGGTTGCTACCCGGGTGGATGGTTCCTACCAGTGTTTTTCTTTAAAAGAACTTTTTGCCTTTCCTTTTACCCTATCTTCGGAAGAAGAGTAAACAATGGCCGAAATTGAAAAAAAAGACATCGCTTTTAAAGCTGGGTTTGCAGTGGTTTTGGGTCGGCCAAACGTGGGAAAATCTACTTTCTTAAACCGGGTGGTGGGGCAAAAGGTAGCCATAGTTTCTGATAAACCCCAGACCACTCGCCGTGTTATTAAAGGAATTGTCAACCGGGAGGACGCGCAAATTGTGTTTTTGGATACCCCCGGTCTCCATCAGCCAATTGATTCATTGGGAAAGTTTATGATGGAAGAGGTCAGGCAAGGCTTGGAAGGCGTAGATTTAATCTTATATATGACTGTGCCCGGGACTGATTGGGAAAAAGAAGAACCTTATTTGAAGAGTGCTTTAAGCCTGTCTCACTCACCGGTTTTTTTGGTGGTAAACCAGATAGACCGGTTTGAGAAAGAAGTAGTCGAACAAACCTTGAAAAAATTGCGAGTTTTTCCTTTCCAGTTTGAATTTGCCATTTCTGCTCTTACCGGAGAAGGTATCCCTCAACTCTTGGATAAAATGGTAGAGATCCTGCCCGAGAGCCCGGCTTATTTCCCGGGGGAGATAGCCTCTGACCTTTATCAGCGGGAAGTGGTGGCGGAAATCATCCGCGAGAAAGTCTGGAACTTTGTCTATCAGGAGGTTCCCTATGGGGTTGAGGTGAGAGTGGAGGAATTTAAAGACCGAGGGTCGGTTTTGTATCTTCGAGCCACTATTTTTGTGGAAAAGGACTCTCAGAAGAAAATTGTGATCGGGGCTGGTGGACAGATGATTAAAAAAATTGGTAAAGCCGCCCGAGAAGAGATTGAATTAAACTGGGGGAAAAAAACTTTTCTCGACCTTTGGGTTAAAGTAGAGAAAAATTGGAGAAAACGACCGGAGGTTTTACGTCGGTGGGGTTATTGCCACTAACCAGGGATAGGTGTCGATACTGGAAAGACGAAGGAGTTTTGCTGGGGAGTTTTCCTTTTGGGGAAACCGACCGAATCGTTACTCTTTTTACCAGGCAAAGGGGAAAGATTCGGGTAATAGCCAAGGGAGCCCGAAAGGTGGGGAATCGATTTGGCATTAGTCTGGACTTTTTTTCTTACTCTTCCTTCTTTCTTTATTCCGGAAAAGGCTTGCCGATGTTGATTCAGGCTTCGTTGCAAGAATCTTACCGGAGTTTAGTGAATTCTCCTCGGCGATGGGGTGCGGGTCACTATCTGCTTTATTTGGTAGATCGATGTTTTGAGATGGGAGAACCCTGTCCTCGCATAGCAGAAGAGATAAAGTCTGGCTGGCGAATATGTTTGGAGCGAGAAGATAAAGATATCGAAGCAATGTTGATTAAATTTCTTTTGGACCTTATTTTTTATATGGGCTTTACCCCCAGTTTTTCCAACTGTATTGCTTGCCAAAAAGCTGTTCCCTCCGATTCTGCTTTTTGGGATAACCGACGGGGAGGGGTATTGTGCGCTGAATGTGGGCCGGGGGAGATGCTGCTTCCGCCTTATGTTCTGCCTATTTTGCGCCAGCTCCAACTTTTACCTCTGACAACGGCGGCTACTACTTTATCCCTTTCTGCTTCCCAGCGTTCTTTTTTGGGTCAATTTCTAACCAAATATTTGGAACACCATATCGGGGAAAGAATTATTTCCTGGGACCATTTTTTGGCTAAAATTAAGGCCATAGAAGTAAGTTGACAGGGATTGTCTCAGTTGATATAGTTTATTCTTGGTGCTATTTAAGAGAGAGGATGGATATGTATTTTCAAGATATTATTCTTTCATTAGCGTCTTTTTGGAAAGAAAAAGGTTGTGTTGTCCAGCAGCCTTATGATGTGGAGGTAGGAGCCGGAACCATGAATCCGGCTACCTTCTTGCGGGTGTTGGGGCCTGAACCTTGGAGAGTGGCTTATTGCGAACCTTCAAGGCGCCCGACCGATGGGCGCTACGGGGAAAACCCTAATCGGTTGTATGAACATTACCAGTTTCAGGTGATTATAAAACCTTCGCCTCCCGATATCCAGGAACTTTATCTGGAGAGCCTTGGTCGGTTGGGAGTTGACCCGCAAGATCACGATATTAGGTTTGTAGAGGATAATTGGGAATCTCCCACTCTGGGCGCCTGGGGCCTGGGATGGGAAGTTTGGCTGGATGGGATGGAGATTACCCAGTTTACCTATTTTCAGCAGGCAGGGGGAGTAGATTTGAAGCCGATATCGGTGGAAATTACCTATGGTCTGGAGAGAATCGCTATGTATCTCCAGGAGCAGGAAAATGTTTTTGATATCCGCTGGAATGACAACTACACCTACCGGGATATCCGCTGGGAGGAAGAGCGGGAACATTCAATCTATAGTTTTGAGGAGAGCAACTCGGAAACCCTTTTCACCTTGTTTGAACTTTTTGAAAAAGAGGGAAAAAGGTTGTTAGAGCGAGAACTGATTTTTCCGGCTTACGATTATGTGCTCAAATGTTCCCATATTTTTAACTTGCTGGATGCCCGGGGGGGAATAAGTGTGATGGAGAGAAGCCAGTATATGAGTCGTATTCGCCAGTTAGCCAACGGCTGTGCTCGGGTATATCTCCAGTATCGAGAACGAGCTGGCTTCCCCTGGATGAACTGGAAAAAATCGGAAAAGTAGAGAGATGGAAGAGAGAAAGAATCTTTTACTGGAGATTGGCCTGGAAGAAATCCCTACCAGTTTAATAGATGAAACTTTTCGCGCTTTCGGAGAAAATTTTTCTCAACTTTTCCGAGAAGCGCAGATTGAGTTTGAGCGGATGGAAGTTTTAGGCACCCCGCGTCGCATAGCTTTACTTTTTTACCAGGTTTCTCCTTTACAAAAGGAAGTAATAAAAGAGGTAAAGGGACCTCCCAAAAAAGTGGGGATGTCAGAAGATGGTCAGTTTTTGAAACCGGCTCTGGCTTTTGCTGAAAATCAGGGTATTTCTCCTGCTGACTTGTTCCTGCGGGAGGAGGGAAAGGGAGTCTATATTTTTGGTAGGAAAAGAGAAGGGGGGAAGGAAGTGGTAAACCTTTTTCCCGACCTGCTAAAACAGGGAATAAGCTCCTTAAATTTTTCCCGATCTATGCTCTGGGGAGAAGGCGATTTTCGTTTCATCCGTCCTATCCGCTGGTTGTTGGCTCTTTATGGTGATCAGGTGGTCGATTTTCAGATAGCGGGGGTTACGGCTTCCCGGACGACCCGGGGCCATCGTTTTCTTTCCCCGGATTGGATAGCGGTGCCAGATGTTTCTTGCTATGTAGATTGTTTAAAGAAAAATTTTGTAATAGTTGATCCCCGGGAACGAAGAACCAAAATTGAAGAGAGTCTGGAGAGGGAAGCTCAGGCTTTAGGTGCCCACTGGTTAAAAGATGAAGATTTAATCAAAGAGGTTAATTTTTTGGTGGAATACCCCGACGCTCGATCCGGTCATTTTGACCAGCGCTATCTTTCTCTGCCCCCACGAGTGTTGGTTACGGTTATGAAACACCATCAGAAGTATTTTGCTTGTGTAGGCAGTCAGGGGGAGCTCCTTCCTTACTTTTTAGTGGTTTTGAACCGCCCAGGAGACGATAGCGAAAAAATTGTAAAAGGCAACGAGCGGGTGCTACGGGCCCGCCTGGAGGACGCCCTTTTCTTTTTCACCGAAGATCGAAAAAAAACCTTATCCAGCCGGGTAGAGGATTTGAAAGGAATAGTTTTTCAGGAAGGGCTGGGGACTCTCTGGGAAAAGACCCAACGGCTAAAAACATTGGTTCGTTATCTGGGAGAAAAACTGCAGTTTACTTCTAAAATAGCTTTTTTGGAGAGAGCAGCCTGGCTGTCCAAGGTTGATTTGACCTGTGAGATGGTAAAGGAACTGCCTGAACTCCAGGGATACATAGGCCGGGTTTATGCCTCCCTGGAGGGGGAACCGGAAGAAGTAGCTTCTGCCCTGGAAGAACAGTATCAACCTTTACCGGGAAAAGAGGATTACCCTCAGACCACCGAAGGGAGTGTCCTCTCACTGGCTGATCGGATGGACACTTTGGTTGCCAGTTTTGCTTTGGGTCGGATTCCCACCGGTTCAGAGGATCCCTTGGGATTACGTCGCTTGGTTTCGGCTATAATTACCCTTTTAATCCATCGACGGTGGTACTCTCCCCTTACTCCCTGGATAGAGGAAAACCTTGCTTTAATTAAGGAGCAGGGCTTTGTCGCTTTTTCTCGGTCGGTGGTGAAAGAGGTAAAACAGTTTATTTTCAACCGCTTACGGTTTCATCTCTTGGAAGAAGGTTTTGACTATTCGGTAATCAATGCGGTGCTTGCTACCCCGGTGGATGATATTTTTGAAGTTTACTCCCGGGTACGGGCTCTCCAGCAGGTTTTTATCCAGCAGGCTGACCTTTTGGAAGAGATTGTAACCGGCTTTGTCCGAGCTAATAATATAACTAAGAACTTTTCCGGAGATGGGGAGGTGAAAGAGCCGCTTTTACAGGAAGAAGAGGAAAAAGAACTCTATTTGGCTTTTCTTCCTCTGGAAGAAAAGTTTAAGTCCGAAGTTCAAGCTGGAAGGTATCTGGAAGCTTTCCAGTCTTTTCAGTCGTTTCTACCCCATCTTCACCGTTTTTTTGATCGGGTTTTGGTAATGTGTGAGGAAGACGAGTTGCGGGAAAATCGATTGGTTCTTTTGAAAAAAATTGTGAAAATGTGGGAGAGTTTTGCTGATCTCTCTCAGATTGTGGTGCGGGAGGAAGGGAAATGACACCCTCAACCAGCGGTTACACGGTGAGTGATGACTTTAATGTGTTTGTAGTTTCTGATGGTACGGCTAAGACTGCCTTGATGGTGGTACAAGCAGCACTGGCACAGTTTGACCTGCCTCGGGTTCGGGTCTTACCTTTTGGACAGGTGCGAAACCAGGAGGCCCTTTATAATATTTTGGACATGGTTCGGGTGCAAAGGGATATTATGGTGTATACTTTGGTAAATGGAGAAATAGCCCAACTTTTGCGGGCAGAGGCGGTAAACCGGGGGATAGTGGTTGTCGACCTTCTGGGACCGCTGGTAGATGTTTTGCACCGGATTAGTTCTCGTCAACCTCGGGGTGAGGCTGGTCTTTTCCGAAGGTTAGAAGATAGTTCGGATAAAACCCAGGCTATCGAATATACTCTGGAACAAAGTACTGGTTTTAGCGAAGCCAAGTTGGATCAGGCGGATGTGATTCTTCTGACGGTCATCTTTCCCCATCGAGATGAATGTATGTTTATATTAGCCGAACAGGGAATAAAATGTGGCTTTTTATTGCTCGATCCCCATCTATTTCCCTCTCCCCATTGGCTACAAGTGATGGAGAAGATGAAACAAAAAGTGGTTGGAGTTACTGCCGACTTGGAATATCTTAGGAAAATCCGACTGGAGCGACTGCAGGCTCTTGGTTTGGATTGCTTGTTGGAAAAAGCCGACTTGCAGGAAGTAAAGAAAGAGACAGAATTTGCTCAAAAGATTTTTGAGGAATTAAAATGTCCGGTGATAGATATTACCAACTTGAGTAGCCGGGAAATTGCAGACCAAATTTTATCTCAAATCCAAAGGAAGAAGGAGGAAGCAAAATGAGTGAAAAGAAGTACGTTTACTTTTTTGGCGAAGGCGACGCTTCGATGAAAGTTCTCTTAGGTGGAAAAGGGGCCAATCTTTCCGAGATGACCCGGATTGGGCTGCCTGTTCCCCCAGGTTTTACCATTTCTACCGAAGCTTGCAACCATTACTACAAGAACAACCAGCAGTGGCCGGAAGGGTTAGAAGAAGAGATTAAGCAACATTTGAGCCGGTTGGAGAAAGAAGTTGGGAAGAAGCTGGGAGATGCAAACGACCCCCTGTTGGTCTCGGTTCGTTCGGGAGCTCCGGTTTCCATGCCTGGAATGATGGATACCATTTTGAACCTGGGCCTCAACGACCAATCGGTGGAAGGGCTGGCTAAATTGACCGGTGATAAACGGTTTGCCTATGATTGTTATCGGAGATTTATCCAGATGTTTGGTAACGTGGTGATGGGCATTGAACACGATAAGTTTGAAGCCATTCTGGATGAAGTGAAAGAAGAAGTAGGGGCTAAGCTGGATACCGAGCTTGACGCTGATGCCTTGAAGAAAGTTATTAATCGCTATAAAGAGCTTTACCGGAAAGAAACCGGAGAAGACTTCCCCCAAGAACCTTATCAGCAATTAAAACGGGCTATCAACGCGGTCTTTGAGTCCTGGAACAACAAACGAGCTATTACTTATCGGCGGATTAATCGCATTCCAGAAGAGTGGGGAACGGCGGTTAACGTTCAGACCATGGTTTTTGGCAATATGGGCTTTGATTCCGGTACCGGAGTCGGGTTTACCCGTAATCCTTCTACCGGCGAAAAAGAATACTATGGTGAGTATCTGCTGAACGCTCAGGGAGAAGATGTAGTGGCCGGTATTCGGACCCCCAAACCGATCAAAGAGATGGCACAGGACTTACCCCAAGCTTTTGAAGATCTGAAGAAAGTTTACCAGGTTTTAGAAGAACACTACCGAGACATGCAGGACTTTGAATTCACCATTGAGCGAGGCAAACTTTACCTGCTACAAACTCGAACCGGTAAACGAACCACCCAGGCAGCGGTTAAAATCGCGGTGGACATGGTGAAAGAGGGCTTAATTGATAAGAAGACAGCGGTTACTCGGATTGACGCTGATCAACTAAACCAGCTTCTTCACCCACAGATCGATCGCAGCCAACCTCTGAAGGTCTTGGCTAAAGGTTTACCGGCTTCTCCAGGAGCAGCTTATGGAAAAGTAGTGTTTGAAGCGGATAAAGCCGAAGAATTGGGTAACAATGGAGAAAAAGTGATTTTGGTCCGGCCGGAAACCACCCCGGACGATATTCACGGAGTAGTAGCTGCTCAGGGAGTCCTTACCAGTCGAGGAGGAATGACCAGCCATGCGGCGGTAGTAGCCCGGGGTATGGGTAAACCTTGTGTAGCTGGTTGTGAAGCGATTAAAATTGACTTGGCCAAGGGGATGTTCTCGGTAAACAGTACAGTGGTTAAGGAAGGAGATTACATAACTATCGATGGGGGAGTAGGAGAGGTAATTTTAGGACAAGTTAAGACCATTCCCCCTCAGCTGTCAGGAGATTTCCAAGTGCTCCTTTCCTGGGCGGATGAAATTAGAAAACTGGGGGTCCGGGCTAATGCCGATACTCCGGCTGATGCTCAAAAAGCCCTGGAATTTGGAGCCCAGGGAATTGGCCTTTGCCGGACTGAACACATGTTTATGGCTCCTGATCGTTTGCCAGCGATGCAACGAATGATTATGGCGCAAACGGTAGAGGAAAGGAAAGAGGCGCTGGCTAAAATCGAGCCCATGCAAAAAGAAGACTTCAAGGGGATATTTAAGGTAATGGAAGAAAAACCGGTTACCATCCGCTTGATTGATCCCCCTCTCCATGAATTCCTTCCCAAACTGGAAGACCTGTTAGTGGAAGTGGCCACCCTGCGAGCCAAAGGAGTGACCGGTAAGGAACTGGAAGAAAAAGAAAATCTACTGAAAATAGTCAAGAATTTGAACGAAGCTAACCCGATGCTCGGTCTTCGAGGTTGCCGATTGGGAATTCTTTACCCGGAAATCGTAGAGATGCAGGTTCGGGCCATTATGGAAGCAGCTTGTGAACTGACTAAAGAAGGGGTCAAAGTGATTCCTGAAATTATGATTCCTTTAGTGGGGCACCGGAACGAGATCAAGGTTTTGAAGGAACAGTTGGACCAGGTAGCCCAGGAAGTTATTGACCAGTATGGGGTCACAATAAGCTATAGTTTTGGAACCATGATTGAGGTTCCACGGGCTGCTTTGGTGGCTGATCAAATTGCAGAAGATGCTGAGTTTTTCTCTTTCGGCACCAACGACCTTACCCAGATGACTTTTGGTTATAGCCGAGATGATGCTGAAGGGAAATTCTTGTTCGTCTATGAGGAAAAGAAGATTTTGGAAGATGATCCCTTTCAGGTTATTGACCAGGAAGGTGTAGGCCAGCTAATGCGTATGGGAGTAGAAAAAGGTAGAAAAACCCGGCCCAACCTCAAGTGCGGTATCTGCGGAGAGCATGGAGGAGAACCTCGGTCGGTCAAATTCTGCCATAGTATCGGTCTCAACTATGTGAGCTGTTCTCCTTTCCGGGTGCCTTTAGCTCGTTTAGCTGCTGCTCAGGCAGTTATTGAAGAAGAAAAGAAAAAGTAACTTTAAGTTAATTTTATTACAGCCGGGCAAATGCCCGGCTGTAATAAGGTGATAATCCTTGAAGATTGAAGAAATAAAGAAATTTTGGCAGGAGGAAGAAAAACGGGTGCTTTCTCCCTATGCTACTTTGAGCACCCAGAGTCGGGGGCGGGCTCGTCCCGAGAAAGAGTGCGAACTTCGCAATTGTTTTCAACGGGATAGAGATCGGATTATTCATAGCAAATCCTTCCGTCGCCTGAAACATAAAAGTCAAGTTTTTTTAAGCCCGGAGGGAGACCACTACCGGACTCGTCTTACCCATACTCTCGAGGTTACGCAAATCGCACGTACCGTGGCTCGAGCTCTTCGTTTGAACGAAGATTTAGTAGAGGCTATTAGTTTAGGACACGACCTGGGGCACACCCCTTTTGGTCATGCCGGAGAAGATGCTTTAGATGAAATCCTTCCTACAGGCTTTAAGCACAATGAACAGAGCTTGCGGGTGGTGGACTACTTAGAAAGAGAGGGAGCCGGCCTTAATCTTACTTTTGAAGTCCGAGAGGGCATTTTGAAACATTCTAAAACTCACTCGCGCACTTTGGTTTTCTCCCAATCTGAGTTACCGAGTACTCTCGAGGGGCAGATAGTACGTTGGGCGGATATAGTGGCCTATGTAAACCATGATATTGATGATGCCTTGCGAGCTGGTCTTATCAGACAAGAAGAATTGCCCGCTTCTTCCTTGCAAGTTTTGGGTCGCTCCCATGGAGAACGATTAGACCGCATGGTGAAAAATTTGGTGGAAACCAGTTTTGGGCAACCAATGATTGACCTGAGTCAGGAGTTTCGAGAAGCTACCGAGACCCTTCGTCAGTTTCTATTTGAAGTGGTGTATCTGGGAGATGACCAACTGCGGGAGAGAGAAAAAGCCAAGGGTTTGATTAAAAGTTTATACCAATTTTTCCGGCAAAATCCAGAAGTTTTAGCGAAGGAGTACAGTTCTCCCTTGAGTAAAGAAGAGGAAATTGCTACAATAATTTGCGACTTCGTTTCGGGTATGACTGACCGATATGCTTTACATATTTACCAGAAGTATTTTATTCCTTCTTCCTGGCCTCAGAAGGGCAAGCCGAAGGGGGAAAACAAAATAAGAGAGGAGGAACAATAAGCATGGGAGCTGTTATTTTTGTACCGATTGCCGGATTAGTTGCTCTTTTGTTTGCTCTTTACTTAGTGAATCGAATCAATACTTTTTCTCCGGGCAATGACAAAATGCAAGAAATTTCCCAAGCAGTACAGGAAGGAGCCATGGCCTTTCTCCGGAGGGAATACTCGTTCTTGGTTATTTTTGTGATTATTATGTTTGTGGCTTTAGGGTTTGCCCGCACTTGGGTTACTGCCTATTGCTTTTTACTGGGGGCCCTTTGTTCCGGGTTGGCCGGTTTTATTGGCATGAGAGTTGCTACTCGGAGTAACGCCCGCACTACCCAGGCAGCTACTGAGGGAGCCAATACCGCTTTGCGAGTGGCTTTTTCTGCTGGAACCGTAATGGGGATGGCGGTAGTTGGTTTCGCTCTTTTGGGTTTAGGAATTCTTTACTATATCATTCGTGACCCGGAAACCATAAATGGCTTTGCGTTGGGAGCAAGCTCTATCGCTCTTTTTGCCAGGGTAGGTGGTGGAATTTACACCAAAGCGGCCGATGTGGGGGCTGATTTGGTGGGTAAGGTAGAAGCCGGTATTCCCGAGGACGACCCTCGTAACCCGGCGGTTATTGCCGATAACGTAGGCGATAATGTCGGTGACGTTGCCGGTATGGGGGCTGACCTTTTTGAGTCTTACGCCGGCTCGATTATTGCCGCTATGATCTTGGGGGTAGCCTTTTTCGAAGGGTTAAGTGGAGTTCTTTATCCCCTCTTGTTGGCTGCTTGTGGAATTGTGGCCGCTATTTTGGGCACTTTCTTTGTGAACACCAAAGACGAAAAAGGCTTGGCGGCAGCCCTAAACCGGGGGACTTACGCCAGTGGAGTTCTGGTTGCTATTTTCAGCCTGGTTCTTTCTTTGATTCTTTTTGGAGGGCTGGGTCCATTTGTAGCTACTGTTTCTGGTTTAGTTGCCGGTATCGCTATTGGATTGCTTTCTGAATATTACACTTCCAGTCATTATAAACCGGTGCAGGTTTTGGCCAATTCTGCCCAAACCGGGCCGGCTACGGTTATCATTGAGGGTTTATCGGTAGGAATGCAAAGCACGGTGTTCCCAGTATTGCTTATCTGTGCCGCTATCCTGATTTCTAACTGGGCGGCTGGTATTTATGGAATTGCAATTGCTGCCGTAGGTATGCTTTCTATTACCGGTATGACTTTGGCGGTGGATGCCTATGGTCCGGTAGCTGATAATGCCGGTGGAATTGCTGAGATGGCGAGTTTACCGCCTGGGGTAAGAAAAATCACCGATTCTTTAGACGCTCTGGGAAATACTACTGCTGCTATTGGTAAAGGATTGGCTATTGGGTCGGCTGCCTTAACCGCACTGGCTCTTTTTTCTGCTTACAGTACGGCGGTGGGGCTGCAAATTATCGATCTTTTGCGACCACAAACGGTAGTGGGTATTTTTGTGGGAGGTATGATGCCTTTTCTCTTTAGCTCTTTGGCATTGAGAGCGGTAGGAAGGGCAGCTTTTAGAATGGTGGAAGAGGTTCGCCGCCAGTTCAAAGAAATTCCCGGTTTGATGGAAGGAAAAGCCAAACCAGACCATGCTCGCTGTATTGATATCAGCACTCGAGGAGCTATCTCTCAGATGATACTGCCGGGTATTTTAGCGGTGGCGGTGCCACTGGTGGTAGGAGTTGTCCTGGGTAAAGAAGCCCTGGGCGGCTTGTTAGGTGGGGCTATTGTCTCTGGGCTGGTGCTGGCGATTATGATGGCTAATTCCGGGGGAGCCTGGGATAACGCTAAAAAATACATCGAAGAAGGTAATTTGGGTGGTAAAGGAACTCCAGTCCACTCTGCTTCGGTAGTAGGAGATACAGTAGGTGATCCGTTTAAAGATACAGCTGGGCCTTCGCTCAACATTCTGATTAAGCTCATGTCGATTGTAGCCCTGGTTTTTGCTCCTTTATTTATTGGTTAGCATTTCTTTTGCCACCGCCAGCGTTTTTTTAGGATTGTCTGGCGGTGGCGGGTAATTTCCGATGCGTATTTTTATTTGCCTGAAGGTAAGAGTCTTATAGAATAGTTAATCGTGCAATCGCTTGAATTTGACACCTTATTTGGTGGATGGGTAGAAACTGGAGTAGCTTTAAAATCTGGTTTCTGAGAGAGTGAGGTTTTAAAAATTGTCTTCAGGCTGTCCTATTTAGATTTTTGGGTGAGGTAGCTTGTTTTTTGGAGAAGAGGTTCTGCAAGAGGTAAAAAGTCGGGTTGACCTGGTGGAATTCATTGGTGAATATGTAACCCTGAAACCATCGGGGAAAAATTTTCGGGGGCTTTGTCCTTTTCATGAGGAGAAAACACCTTCTTTTATGGTATCTCCTGAAAAGGAAATTTTCCATTGTTTTGGCTGCGGGGTAGGGGGGAACCTCTTTACTTTTGTCATGAAAATAGAAAACCTTACCTTTCCGGAAGCGGTTCGCTTTTTAGCAGATAAAGTTGGAATGGATTTACCTACCAGGAGTAGTGAGGGAATTTCTCCGAAAGCCCGTCAACGAGAAAAATTGTTTAAGCTGAACCAGGCTCTGGGTCGCTTTTACGCTGCCTGTTTAAAAACCTCTTCTGAAGAAAGTGCTAAGTTAGCCCGTCGTTATCTTTTGGAGAAGAGAAAACTAAAGGCCTCTACCATTGAACAATTTGCCCTTGGTTTTTCTCCTCCCTCGGGGAGGGAAACTATTGACTTTCTTTTGGGGGAAGGATTTTCTGGCCAGGATATTCGCCAAGTTGGAGTGGGGATTTTGACCGCCGGAGGAGAGTTGATTGATCGCTTTAGGGGAAGAATTATCTTTCCCTTGCATGATATTCAAGGTAGAATTATTGGATTTGCCGGCCGGTTGCTGGCAGGGGAAGGACCTAAATATCTGAATGTTTCCGATTCTCCTCTTTTTTCTAAAGGGGAAAATTTGTACGGCCTGTTTCAGGCAAAGCGACTTATCCAGAAAGAGGGAAAGGTGCTTTTAGTAGAAGGTTATATGGATTTCTTAACCCTTTTTGAGGAAGGTATTGGTTACTGTGTGGCATCGATGGGAACGGCCCTCACCCGGGAGCAGGCTCGGCTTTTGCGGAGATATACCGATTGGGTAATATTAGGCTACGATGCTGACTCAGCCGGTCAGGCAGCCACCTTAAGAGGGATTCAGATTCTTTTAGAGCAGGGGTTGAGAGTTTCAATTTTACCGCTTCCGGCTAAATATGACCCCGATTCTTTCCTTCGCGAAAAGGGAAAAGAGCAATTTTTACAACTTTTGACTCAAGATATTTCTTTTTTTGACTTTCACACGGAATTATTAATTAAAAAATATGGTTCTAATTCATTGGAGTCTAAGATAAAAATAATAAGGGAGCTTTTACCTTTTTTGCAGTCTTTGAACGACCCTTTGGAACAAGGCTTGCGGATTAACCATCTGGCAAAATTGGTTAAAGTGGATGAAGCTTTAATTTATCGCCCGCTGCGGGAGGGGGGCGTTTCCAATCGGATTTTGAAAGACATGACTTCTTCGGCTGGAAACGTTAACGAACCAGGTAACGTTAAAGCAGAAAAGATGCTTTTGCGGACGCTGATTGAACACCCACACCAGCGGGAAAGGGTTTTGCGTGAGATAGATGAAAATTGTTTTTTGATTGGAGAGCATCGACGCCTATATAGGGCTATTGTTCATTTTTGGCAAGAAGGGAATTTTTCGGCGTCTCGATTGGTTAATGTTTTTGCCGAAGATCAGATTATGTCTACTTTGATTGGTGAAATCCTGGCGCGGGAGGATTTTGTAGCTTGTGCTGAGCCGGAAGTGGTAGCCGGTCTTGTTCAGTCGGTTAAAAAAGCGGTTTATGATAGAGAGATTGAAAAACAGCGTCGGCTATGTTTGTCCCGCCCGGAAGATAAAGAAGAATTAAAAAAGCTTTCTGAACTTTTAAAGCAGAGAGAAGAGTTAAAAAAGTTAAATATCAAGTAGGGAGGAGCGGTCTTTTTTGAGTGGTAACGATAAGAAAAGGTCCTCTCAAAAATTTAATCACAGTTTAAATTCGCTAATTGAAAGCGGTAAAGAGAAGGGTTTTGTTACCTTCAAGCAGCTTAATGATTATTTGGGAGACGGGGTAGTCAACATTGATCATCTGGATGATATTTATAGCACCTTAACTGATTTGGGAATTGAAGTATCGGATGAGGAAAGAAAAGTAGAGGTTGAGGAAGAGGAAACCGAGGACCTGAAGTTTGAAGAAATAAGGGGAATTGGAGTTGATGACCCGGTGAAGATGTATTTGAAAGAGATCGGCCAGGTTTCTCTTTTGACTCAGGAAGAAGAAGTGGAGTTGGCCAAAAGAGTGGAGGCCGGCGATCCGGAAGCCAAAAAGAAACTGATAGAGGCCAATCTTCGTTTGGTAGTTAGCATTGCCAAACGTTATGTGGGTCGGGGGATGCTTTTTTTGGATCTCATCCAGGAAGGAAATCTGGGTCTGATTCGGGCGGTAGAAAAATTTGATTATCGAAAAGGCTATAAATTTAGCACTTACGCTACCTGGTGGATTCGACAGGCTATTACCCGGGCCATTGCTGATCAGGCCCGAACAATCAGAATTCCGGTACATATGGTAGAGACTATCAACAAGCTAATTCGGATTACTCGCCAGTTAACCCAGGAGTTAGGAAGAGACCCTACGCCGGAAGAGATAGCCGAACGGATGGAAATCAGTGTGGGAAAAGTGAGAGATATCTTAAAAACCGCCCAGGAGCCTCTTTCTCTGGAGACACCTATTGGGGAGGAAGAGGACAGCCACTTAGGTGATTTTGTAGAAGATACCGGGGTTATGGCTCCACCTCAGGCAGCCTCTTACACTTTACTTAAAGAACAGCTGGAGAGTGTATTGAGCACCCTGACTGATAGGGAGCGAAACGTGCTTAAGTTGCGTTTTGGCTTAGAAGACGGTAAACCCCACACCTTGGAAGAGGTGGGCCAAATTTTTGGGGTTACCAGAGAAAGGATTCGCCAGATAGAAGCCAAAGCTTTGCGCAAACTACGTCACCCCAGCCGAAGCAAAAAACTGAAAGATTACCTTGACGAAAGTGAATGAAGCCTTTATAATTCCAAACTGTGAGTAGCGCTCCTCGGTAGCTCAATGGTGGAGCATCCGGCTGTTAACCGGAGGGTTGCAGGTTCGAGTCCTGCCCGGGGAGCCAGATTCAGCAAATTAGATGCGGGGCTTTTAGTGAAAAGGCAAAGGCCCCGCTTTTTTTATGTTCTGCTACCTCCATGCTGCATGGCAGCATGGAGGTCTATCCTGTAACCGAAGTTCAACCCGATATTGGCAAATAGTCCTTGGTTAGGGGATTCTAACTAAAAAGTTTACCCTACAGTAGGAAC
>JASGLU010000080.1 GCA_030156825.1 Candidatus Atribacteria bacterium
TGGTGATTGGGGTGAAGTCGTAACAAGGTAGCCGTAGGGGAACCTGCGGCTGGATCACCTCCTTTCTAAGGAGTACTGATGGAAGTAGGCGGAATTTTGCTTGTTTTTTTCCACGTAAGTGGGGATGTAGCTCAGCTGGGAGAGCGCCGGCTTTGCAAGCCGGAGGTCACGGGTTCAAGCCCCGTCATCTCCACCATAGGTTTTAGAAGCTAATTTTAGCCATTCTGCCCTCCTTTTTCCTTTCTTTAATCTTCGAAGCCGTTGTTTAACAATCAGAGACTATTGCGGGATTTGACTTATGAAAATATCTTACCGTGAATCTGCTTTCCCTTTCTTTTTTTGTTATTCCTGGTGAGGTGCTCTTTTTCCATCAATCACCTGTCAGTTTATCCTCGCTCCATCCCTGGATAAGAAGTTCTTTTTTCTAACCAGCGCAGGAGTTGGGTGGCTATTGAAACCAGCAAAAGGTAAATAAGACCAATTACAGCGAAGGTTTCGGTAAATCGGAAGGTGCGAGCGGCCACTATTTTACCGGCCCCAGTCAGCTCTATACAGGTGATTATGTGAGCCAGGGAGGAATATTTTATTAGGTAAATAATTTCGTTTCCCACTCCAGGAAGGGCCCGGCGGAAAGCCTGGGGGAGGATAATAAAAAACACCCCTTGCCATTTAGTCATACCCAGAGCTTGGGCTGCCAATATTTGGCCGGTTTTGACCGATTGAATGGCTCCCCGAATGTATTCAGAACTATAGGCACCATTGCAAAGGATAAATCCTAAAACGGAAGCGAAAAATGGGGAAAAAGAGATTCCCAAAGAGGGAAGACCAAAGTAAATAATAAAAAGGAGTAACAAAAGCGGACATCCCTTAAAGAAAATTACATAAAGCTGACACAAGAAAGAAAGATTTCGGTCGCCGTAAGTTCTACCTACCGCTATTAAAGTTCCAGTCAACAAACCAAAAGGGGCAGAAAGGGCAATTAACTGGAGGGTAACTATCAATCCCTCAAATAAAGCTGGTAGCAGTTGGTTTTGTAAAAAGAGCCAGCTATCCATGATTTTGGTTTAACTCTCCGTATAACTGAGAAATTCGACTTAAAAACTTTTTAGTTCTTTCTTCTTTGGGTTGAAGAAAGATTTGACGAGGAGGACCTTTTTCTAAAATTTTTCCATCTTCTATAAAAAGTACCTCGTCTGCTACTGAAGAAGCAAACCCCATTTCGTGGGTAACCACTACCATGGTCATTCCTGCCTGAGCTAAAAGTCGCATTACTTCCAGCACTTCTCCCGTCAGTTCTGGGTCTAAAGCCGAGGTGGGTTCGTCAAACAGCATTACCTCAGGGTCCATAGCCAACGCCCGGGCGATGGATACTCGCTGGGCTTGGCCACCGGAGAGCTCAGCTGGATAAAGGTGGGATTTATCCCCCAACCCTACTCGTTCTAATTCTCTCAAGGCTTTTTCTCGGGCTTTCTGGCGATGCATTTTTTTCACTCTTAACAGGGCGACCTCTACATTTTGCAAAGCGGTTAGGTGGTCAAATAAATAGAAATCCTGAAAAACCATGCCCATTTTTTGTCGGAAAAAATTAATTCTGGAATGAGAATGGATCACCTCTTCTCCATTCAGGAATACTTGCCCCTGGTCTGGTATTATCAGTTGGTTAATGCATTTGAGGAGAGTACTTTTTCCGGCTCCGGAAGGACCGATAAAAACCTTGGTTTCTCCCTGATACACTTCAAAAGAAACTCCTTTAATAATTGGCGTTCCCTTAAAAGATTTGTAGAGATTTTTTACGGCTAAAGTAGGAATAGAATTCATTAAGTTTCACTCCCTCGACCCCATCCGGGAATACGAGCTTTCTTTTCCAGAAAATGGATTACTCGCATTCCTCCCAGGTTGAGCAGGATAAAAATGATGGCACAAGTTATGTATATTGGCATGGGCTGGTAAGTCCTGGTTACCATCTGACTTCCCCGGGTTAAAACCTCAGCTACGCCAATAGCGTAGGTAACGGCAGAGTCGGTAAGGAGAATAGGATATTCATTGGACCACCCGGGAAGAGATATTCGTAAGGCTTGGGGGAGAATAATGTTCCAGATAGCTTGGATTTTGCTCATTCCAAGCGAGCGGGCTGCAAACATTTGCCCTTCACCTAAAGATTGAATTGCTCCTCGAAAAATTTCAGTTTGGTAGGCTGAGCTTCTCATTCCCAGAGCGATAGCTCCGATAGTAAAAGGAGAAAAATTCCAGCCTAAAAGGGGAAAGATGCCAAAATAAAAGAGAAAGAGAAGTACTAAATTGGGTAGCCCTCTTAAAACCCATACGTAGCCGGCTATTATTTGGGCAACCAGCCGATTGCCATAGATGGTAATCACCGCCATTGGGACCCCCAGGGCAAAGCCCATTGCCAGAGCTAAAGCAACAATTCCCAAAGTTACTGATATGCCAGAGAGGATGTAAGGCAGGGATTCAATTACTGCCATTAACCCTTCCATCGATTGTTTGCGCTCCTTAAACGGGCAAGAAAGGTTTCTTGCCCGTTTGCTTTGAGTTGGTTACTTCATGTTGTATTTTTGGATCAATTCTTCCCATTTGGGAGAAGACATTAATTTTTCTAAACCTTGGTTGAGCATATTTTTGAGCTCGGTATCTTCTTTTCTTACTGCAATAGCGTATTCTTCACCGGTGGAGATAACTCCGATTTTCTTTAGCGGTTGTCCTTCAATAGCTTTGGCGATAACCGGTTCATCCATAATTACTGCTTCTATCCGGCCATTAAGTAGGTCGTTGGCTGCCAGGGGAAAATTATCGTATAGTCTTAATTTGTTTTGAGGGAGAATGGAAGGCTTAACCAGATTGTCTTCTACCCACATGGCGGCCGAACAACCTCTTTGAGTGCCAATGGTCAGCTGGCCGGCCATGAAGTCATCCATCGTAAAGTTATCTTCCTCTCTGATGGCTACCGCCTGGTTTACTACCCAATAGACATTGGTAAAATCCACTTTTTCTTTGCGTTCTTCGGTGACAGTCATCCCCGAATAAATGAGGTCTATCTTCTTAGCCAACAAACTGGGAATAATCCCATCCCAGGCTATAGGTACGATTTTTACTTCAAACCCCATTTCCTGAGCGATCCACTGGATAGACTCGACGTCAAACCCGGCCGGGTTTCCATCTTTGTCTATGTAGGTGAAGGGGAAATAATCTCCATCAATTCCTACGATGTAGGTCGGTTTTTCCTGGGTCACAGCTGCTCCTGCCCCCAGCAAGAGCACCAGTATAGCTATTACCGCTAAAAACCATTTTTTTCTCATCTTTTATCCTCCTGTTCTAAGTGTTGGTAAATTTAACCTATCTCATATTAAGAACTGCTCAGGTCTCTGTCAACTATTTGGAAGAAGAAGTTAAAACAATCGGGAACAATTACCCAGATATAAAAGTAAATCGAAGAAAGGGGGTTTACTTTTTAGAAAAAGGATTTTATTATGGGGAAAATCTTTAAAACAATATTAAAAAAGGGGAGGCATTTTGGTGGCGAGCGACCATCGTTTAATAGGGCTTCTGAACAAGATAAAGGAAACCAGTCATGGTTCAATTTTAGAAGATATTTTGCAAGTAGTACATCATGAAGCTGAAAGGAGATTGATTGAGGCTGCCCATGACCCTCAACGACCGAACTACCATTTTCTTCCCCCTCCTAGCTGGATTAACGATCCGATTCCTTATTTTTATGCTGGTCACTACCATGTTTTTTCCCAATATCATCCCGGAGTTCCTTATTGGGGGAACATGCATTGGAACCATGTAGTTAGTGAAGACTTGGTCCATTGGAAAAACCTATCGATGGCTTTGTTTCCTACCTGGGGTGGGCCTGATTCCCAGGGGTGTTGGAGCGGGAGTGTGGTGGAACACGAGGGGCTCTTTTATGCTTTCTATACCGGGGTTTATCCCCAACAGCAGTGCTTGGCCGTAAGTAAAGACTTGATTAATTGGGAAAAACATCCCCACAACCCGGTGGTTTCTTTCTTGCAGAAACCACCTGATGTAGGCGATACTTTTCGTGACCCTTGTGTGTGGAAGGAAAAAGATGGCTGGTATATGTTAGTTGGTTCAACAAAGCCTAACTTGGGTGGTTCACCTCTTTTATTTCGTTCTTCTGATCTTTTGAAATGGGAGTACCTCCACCCCATTTATCAAGGACCGGCTGCGGGAGATGAGTGCCCGGACTTTTTCCCATTAGAGAACAAACATGTTCTTATCTCTTCCCGCCATTTTACCAAGTGGGCAGTGGGAGAGTTTTCTAATTTGAAATTTGAAGTAGAAAGAGCGGGTTTGGTAGACCATGGAGCCTTCTATGCCGCAAACAGTTTGTTGGATAGCTTTGGCCGAAGAATTATTTTTGGCTGGATTCGGGAAGAACGGCCGATAGAAGCCCAGTTGACAGCTGGTTGGAGTGGGGTTTTATCACTTCCTCGCGTACTTTCTTTGTTTCCCAACGATAAGCTTAGGATCGAGCCGGTTCCCGAACTTAAGGTTCTGCGGAACAAACGTCTTGTTAAAGATAGTTTTGAACTAACCGGCTTTTTTGAAAACGTAGGATTGAGACAAATTGAGATTCCAGAGGCCAATTCTATTGAAATAGAGATTGAATTTTCTAATCTTTCTGCCCGGGAGTGGGGATTGGTGCTTCCGGGGGGAGAAGATATTTTATATAACGTTGAGCAGGGCCGCTTTATGTTGGAAGACTACCCACTTGATGACCGAAAGGAGTTTAAAATTCATATTTTTGTAGATAATTCAGTGGTTGAGGTATTTGCCAATGATGATTTTTGTAAAACGGTTAGGGTCTACCGGGATTTAGAGGCATATGATGAGCCTTTGCGGGTAATTTGTGTGGATGGAAAAGTTAGGGTAAAAAATTTGGAGGCCTGGTCCATGGGTTCAATTTATTAGGAAGCTATTGTGACTGGTGATTTTCTTCTAAACGATTAAGGTAGCAAGGAGAGATGATTTGGAGCTTGATTAGACCTTCTATTAAGCCAGAAACGTAATATCCGTTTAGTTGCTTATATCCGCGGGCAAGATAAACCCGATCGATTATTCCTTTTTTCTGGGCGATTTCCCAGACCTCTTTTTTTACCTCATCTATAGCATTCCTTACCACTATTGCTCGGTAGCCGGAGGTTAGGGGGAGAAGGTCGTTACCACTATCTCCGGCGTATATAACCTGTTCTTTTTCAAACCCGAGTTTTTGTCTTAAATATTCAAGTGCGCCCATTTTAGTACCTTTTTGGGGAACGATGTCCAACAACCCTAAATTTCGAGTCTCGTCGATACTTGATATAATTTCCGAGCCGGGAGAAGAAGATTTAACGATGGTTTTTACCTGATCCAATATTTTTTGGTTCTCAAGGGGGTTATCGATATAATAGCTGAGTTTGAAAAGGTTTTGGTGTTCGTTCCCTTGGAGGCGTAAGTTTTTTATTGAAGAAAGCATTTCTTGGAGCAGTTCTCGATTCCAATTGGGGGAATGAAGCCTCAGTTCTTTCGTCCATTGAGTATCTTCTTCAAAGGTTTTTCCATGATAATAGAAAATTCTGGTTCCTATCTCGGTAATAGCCGCAAGTGGTAGAGGTGGATGGTAAATTTTAATAGCTTCTTTTACTTCTTCTAAGTTCCTGCCGGTAACGTATACTAAAACCAATGGCTCCCGAGCTATTATTTCCCGAAAAATTACCATCGACCCATCATAATCCTGGTCTCCATTGGGTAGGAGGGTGCGATCGAGGTCAGTAGCCACAAGATATTTTTTTTTGTTTTCCATTTTATCCCTCCTTTTGAAAAGTTTTGACTAATCAATCAAATTAGCTCTTTTCATTTCAAGAATGAATTCTTGACTCAAATTTAACCAGGAATATTTAGTGGTTAACATTTGATAGGCAGCTTCAGCCAATTCTTCCCGTAGTTGCGGTTGTTCGATGAGTAGATCTATTTTTTCCCGGTAGGAGGCAGGGGAATTGTTTTCTACTACAATTGCCTTTTCCTTTAAGACTTCGGTTACAAAAGGTACGTAGGGGGAGGAAATAATAGCGCAACGGGAAGCGGCTCCTTCTTGAACTGCCATTCCCCAACCTTCCATTTGCGAGGCAGTTACAAAAACATCGGCCAGGGAAAATAGCTCCACCACTTCTTCTTCGGCCAAAAAGCGATCTATCAAAACGATATTGTCTGAATAGGGTAGGTTTTCGTATGTTTTCATAATTTCAGGATGAAGAGGAGAGTTTGGGTCTATATTCATTATTAAAAGGGCTTGTTCTCGGTTTTTGATTTGGGAAAAAGCAGTAAGCACCAACTCTTTTTGCTTAGTTTTGGCGGTTCGGCTGATTTCTAAAAAAACAACTCTTTCTTGCACCAATTGGTAAGTTTCTTCTTTGGTACGGCCAAGTGTCTCTTTTAGGACTTCAATCCCTAAAGGACATTGATCAACTTCTCGGGGGTAGAATAGCTCGGTATCTACCGCCGGTGGCAACCAAAAAATATGTTTTGGCTGGGATTTATACTTTTTCAAAGTTTTACCTATTTCTCGGGAAGTAGAAACCACCCCATCGGTTTGGGCAATACATTTTTCTTCCTGAGCAATCCGATAAGGAAAACGGAAAGATTCAATGGTTTCTCGAGGAGCGTCGCGGTATCTTTCTTTTTTTAATATTCCTAAGGAATGGGGAGTCCAAACATGGGCGGGTACGGAAATTCCTTTTCGCTTCATTTCTTCGGTAAGTAAGATACCCAAAATGCCCCCATCCCAGTAGTGAGAGGAGATAAAATAGATATCCTCCAAATTGAATTTAATTTCCGGAGCTACTTCGAAAAAAAAGTCTTTTTCTTTTTCCAGATTGTTCACAGTTAATTTTTCTTTGGGAATAAATTGGTCAATGCCATCTTCTAAGTAGATTATCCGGCAGTAAGCGCCTGTTTCTCCCCAAACCTGGTGGTAGTAGGTGATTCCTGCCTGTTTTTCCCCGGTTACTGGATGGGGAAAACCTCCTCGATTAATAATGGTTATTTTATAGCCTGAACGGATAAGGGCCCGTGACAAATGGTTGATATATATATTTTGTCCGCCAGTATCGACTGTTACTCGAACAGCCGGGGCATGGCATCCATGGTTGGTGATAAGTAAGATATGCTTTCTGGGAGAGTGGTTAAAAACCTGGTGTTCTTCTTTTAGTGCCATCTGCTTAGCCACCTCTCTTCTTTGGAAACTCTTGTTTGACCTTAACTGGCAACGAAAGATGTTTAATTTTATAACATAATTTGTTGGTTAGAGCAACCGCCAGCGGGTGGCTGGGAGTCAATGTCTGGCAATAAAGGTACTTTTTCTATTTTTCTGTTATTTCTGATATTAGGAATCAACTTTTGTCTGTTATGCCTGAAATCTTTAGTCGGGAAGCCACTTCATCCGTCATGCCTAAAATTTTTAATCAAGCATCCACCACCCTTTGTCATTCCCAAAATACTTAGTCGAGAAGCTACCTCACCCGCTATTCCCGAAATTAGTAATCGGGAATCCACTGAGGAAGATGCTTTTTCTCCCTCAGTAATCTTTTGCATTTTCTGTTTTTCTTTTAGTCTTTTATCTTTTCGGGGTGTTTAAGGGGGGCGA
>JASGLU010000081.1 GCA_030156825.1 Candidatus Atribacteria bacterium
GATTACTATTAATTCCCTATCGGCTGAAGCTTCAGCCGATAGGGAATTAATAGTAATCTATTTACCAATAATTTCCCGATTAACTAAATTGGGAGGAGTCTCTCCTCTGAGGACTCGGACTAAGTTGTCAGCCGCCATCACTGCCATTTTCGTTCGAGTAGCATAAGAAGCCGAACCTAAATGGGGGGCTAAAACCACATTATCCAACTTTAAAAGTTCGGGTTCTACTTCTGGCTCTCTTTCAAAAACATCTAATGCTGCCCCTCTAATTCGATTTTCTTTAAGTGCTCGGGCCAGAGCTTTTTCATCTATAATTGGTCCTCGAGCAGAGTTAATAAGATAAGCTTCTCTCTTCATCATGTTGAGTTCTTTTTCTCCAATAAGATGATGGGTCTCGGGAGTCAATGGTACGTGCACAGTAATAAAGTCAGCTTCTTGCAGAAGCTCGGGAAGAGGTCGGAAAGAAGCTTTTAACTCGTTTTCTGTTTGTGAAGAAACTCTCTGCATGTCGTAATATATCACCTTCATGTTAAATCCAGAAGCTCTTCGAGCCATAGCCTGACCGATTCTTCCAAAACCAACGATACCTAAGGTAGATCCATATATATCAGTACCTAAAAGCAACAGCGGTTCCCAGCCCCTAAATTTGCCAGCACGCACAAACTTATCTCCTTCAACAATTCTTCGAGCAATACTCATCATTAACGTCCAAGCAAGGTCTGCAGTGGTTTCAGTAAGCACTCCTGGGGTATTGGTAACCATAATACCCCTTCGAGTTGCTTCTTCAACATCAATATTGTCAAAACCAACGGCGTAATTAGCAATGACTTTTAAGTTTGGACCGGCTGCTTCCATTACTTCTTGGTCGATGGTATCAGTTAAAAGACATAAAATACCATCTTTTTCCTTGACTTTGTCGAGCAGAACTTCTCGGGGTAGTACCCCATCAAAGTCACTTACTTCGGTAGTACAATGTTCCATAACGATTTTAATACCTTCTTCAGGAATTTTTCTAGTGATAAGTACTTTAGGTTTTACCGACATCAATAATCACTCCTTTTTGTTTTTCAAAGTATTGGAAAAATTGTATTCCAAGCAGCAAGAAAGGTGCGCTTGGCATTAGCAATAACCAATTCAGGATCCTCTTCGGCAAGTGGCTTTACTTCAAATGATATCACCGGTTTCTCGGTAACGACTTTTCTTTCAAAGTAACCAATCTTAAGGAGGCTCTTTATAAAATAAGCAACCTCTTCTGTGTCGTTACAGCCACCACAAATACCAAAACGAGGATGTAAGTCACCATATGCAGGATGGTTTTCTTCCAAAACAGCATTCCCAATGTGAATATGGGTTATGAAGGGAGTAAGTAAGGAAAGGGTATAAAATGAATCTTCAAAAAGCAAGGGTTGATGTGAAAGATCAACGGTGAGCCCAAAATTGGGGCACTCTGTCTTCACTAAGGAAGCAACTTCAAAGGCATAAGGTGCAGGACCGATTAATGCCTGTTTATCAATACTGTAGTCAAACACCTCGAGATTTACCCCGAGAAGGTAGCCGTATTCTTCAGATTTTTTTTCCGCATACTTACAAAGAGCAATAACTGACTCTACTAGCTTTTCTTTGGCTTCTTTCTCTCTGGATTTTTCTGAACGCTTCCCTGATAGAAAAGCCAAGGCTTTGGCCCCAGCAATATAGGCTTTATCGATTGCATTCTCAAGGGTTAAAACAGCCTTCTTTCTCTCTTCTTCCACTGGAGCGTTTAAATTTAATTGTTGGGAAAGGATCAGGGGCTGTGCGGCAAGAAGAAGCTCAACTTTTGCAGTTTTACTCATAGTACCTATAACTTTGAGTATTTCCTCGTCCAACAAAGCACTGACCTCGATTGCCTGAAAGAATTCGTCAGTTAAAACCTCTTTAACAGTTTGTAATATTTCCTCTTTTCCAGCGACCTGAGGATAGGCCATAAAATGGATGATCCCCATATGAAATGTATCGTGCCAAGGATACATATTATCTACCTCCTTTTCTTTTATATTAATTGTTGCCGTAACTGCTCTACAATTTTGGTTCCACCATCAACGATTAAGTTGATATCGTTGGAACACATTAAAAGTCGCATGCCTTTTTCTATCCAAGGACGCAGGCTTTCCGGGTTACCAGGATGTATTCCAGCCGGAATACCGGCTTTCTGGCATTTTTTGACCATTTTCCCAATATATTCCTGAACTAATGGGTGAGCGGTATTTCCAGGGACTCCTAAACTTTGAGAAAGATCGTTTGGCCCAATCAAGGCAGCATCAATACCCGGTACGGAGAGCAAGTCTTCTAGGTTATCTATAGCTAACTTACTTTCTATCTGGAGGATGATCAAAGTTTCTTCATTATTTTTCTGGGTAATTTCTGTAGGATTACCCCGAGCAAAATTGTTATGAGTGCGGCGGAGAGCCATTCCTCTTTTTCCAAGAGGGTGGTACCTGGTGGCCTCAACAATAGCTTTCACCTGTTCTCGAGTTTCCACCTGAGGAACAAGTAACCCTTCCGCGCCACAGTCTAGAGGTCGGGAAAGATTATGATGTCCAAAACGGGTTGGTACTCGAACAATAGGAGTTATTCTAGCTCCCCGTGCAGCGAGAACCATATTCTGCACAGTTTCCAAGGTAAACGGTGAATGTTCGGTATCTATAACAAAGAAGTCAAATCCTGCAGTGGCCAGCATTACCGCAATTCCCGGTGAACGAACTTCAGATACCATAGTACCCAGTACAGATTTTCCTTCCCGGAGAAGTTTTTTAGTTTTATTAGTAAACATAGTAAAACCTCCTTTATGTTATATTAGGTTCATTTCTTTCAACACTTTGCGCAGGACTTCACGTTTTTCTTCCGCAAGTCGTTTTATCGGACCACGAGTTGGCCCAACCTCAATGCCCAAGAGTTCCAAACCTTCTTTAATCACCACCGGGAACGATCCTAAAGAAAAAGCAAGACGCAAGGGAGCCAGTGCTTCCTGGGCTTTGCAAGCTTTTTCAAGGTCACCAGCAATGAAATAGTTATATATGTCAGAAACTAAGTGAGGCGCTACATTTGCTGTGGCAGCAATTGTTCCTTTGCCTCCGTAAAGAAAGGTGGCAAGAATAAGCGTGTCTCTTCCGGCAAGCACATGAAAATCCATATTTTTGGTCCGGCGGATGTATTCGCCAGTTAGGGTAAGATCTCCACTACTGTCTTTAATACCTACAATGTTATCAATCACGGCTAATCTCTCGACAGTCTGGGGTGAGAGATTAACCCCACCTGTTCTTCCAGGATTGTTGTAAAGAAGTATTGGAAGATGGGAGTCCTTTGCAATCGTAAGGTAGTGTTCATAAAGCTCGTCTTGACTTGGTGAGACAAAAAAAGGAGTAATTATAGATACAGCATCTACTCCCACTTGCTCAGCAATCTTGTTGAGCCTGATAACTTCCCGAGTAGTTATGGCACCAGTACCAACGTAAACAGGTACTCTGCCGTTTACTTCTTCAACCACTATTTCCATAATTCTCTTTTTTTCTTCAAAAGAAAGTGCATAAAATTCACCTTGGCCACCTATGGCGAAAATGCCATGAACACCATTTTCAATCAAGTAATTTATTAATTTATGTAGTGCTTGTTCATTTAACTCTTCATTCTCTTTAAAAGGCGTAACCATCGCAGGAAGAACACCTTGGGGTATAAATTCCATATTGTTTCACTCTCCTCTCTGACTTATATTTTAAATCCATATTTTTGGAGCAGTTCTCTGTTTGCCAAATAGGTAGGTTTTTGTTCGGAGAGAACCTCGATGACTCCTTGAGCAGCTCCCTTAGCCATTCGAATTACGCACTCCTTGGTAAGGGCTGCCATGTGAGGCGAAAGAAGCATGTTCTCGAGCCTTAGAAAAGGATGGTCAGAAGATGGCGGCTCTTTTTTAAAAACGTCTGTCGCTGCTCCAGCGATCCAACCTTCTTTAAGAGCCATAACAAGAGCGTCTTCATCCCAAAGAGGCCCCCGAGCCACGTTGATAATAAAAGCACTCGGCTTCATTGTTTCCAGTTCTTTTCTACCAATCATATTTTCAGTTTCTCTGGTAAGGGGGGCATGGAGCGTCACAAAGTCGGCTTCTTGAAGAAGGGTTGTAAGATCTACCAGCTTAGCCCCCGCTTCCTGAGCTTTATCTGATGAACAGTAAGGGTCATGAGCAAGGACTCGCATGTTAAAAGCAAGTTGACACCTTTTGGCCACCGTAGCGCCTATTCTCCCTAATCCTACCACCCCCAAGGTTTTTCCTTCAAGGTCGATAGCTGAATACTCTTCCCGGACGCCGAAGTGGCCTGCGCGAGTTGCTTGATCCATTTTCTTCAACCTCTTAGATAAAGCGAGTATGAAGGCAATAGTATGTTCGGCAACTGAAATTTTATTGGCATTGGGTGTATTTACAACGTAAATACCTTTTCTGGATGCTGCTTCCAAATCAATGTTATCCACCCCTACTCCATGTCGGGCAATAACTTTGAGGTTTTCAGCATTGTTAATGATTTCCGATGTGAAAGGAGCAGTGCGAACGATGACACCGTCAATGTTTTTAATTTCCTGAGCAACCACCGAAGGCTCAAAAGAAGAAGCAAAAACCACTTCGAAATCAGCCTGACGCAGCAAAGCAATACCATTTTCATTGATAGGTTGAACAATCATCACTTTCTTTGTCGACATGTTTTTCACCTCATTTTAAAATAGGTATAGTCATAATGCCCTGAGGAAGCACCAAAAATCGAGATTTGGGATTTTCATCCAAAATTTCTTTAACAGCTTTAGCCAAACTCCCTCTATTTTCTATAAACAGTTGGGCAAGATTTTCCTTTTCAATTTCACAATTGGTCATGATGAGTGAAGCGTGAGTGAGGATTTCCGAAAGGATAAAAGCTTTATGCTCACCGACCGTGAATCCTTCTCGTAAAATATATTCTCTCAGGTTACATATGTCTTCAAACTGACTCATCAGGTGGTAAAAACTTTCTTCACCCAAGCCATTCTGGCAGCGGGCAGGAATGAGAATTTTCCCACCTTTTTTTACCACCGGTTTTGGACCTTTGACCACAGAGTTGGCGGCTCTCGTGGCCTGGTAAAGATTGATACTTTTGGGATAACCAGGACATGAAATGACCACATCAGCCACTTCTTGGACAGGAACTTCAAAAACGTGTTTTGCAAATGCCACTGCTCTCTCGAAGGCAAAAATGGGATGTCCGGCAAAAGCCTCGACAACCCTTTTTTCAGAATTTAGAACTAAGTTGAGAGTAAAGTCTACTCCAACTTTTTCGGCAACCTGGTTGAGGAAATTGCGGAAAGAGTTGTTTTTGACAACACCCAGACGAGTAGTAGAATGGGATAGTACAGGTAGACTGTGGGTGGCATTTAACGTTTCCACTCCCGCAAGGCCCACACAAATAGTTTTCACGCCCCCACTGTAACCGGCAAAAAGATGAGGCTCAATCACACCTAAGGTAATTTTTAGATCTGCTTCTAGAAGTTTTTTATTTATAAAAACAGGAAATCCTCCTTCAGTTTCTCCAAGATAAGCAAGAGCATTAGAATCTTGACAATCATGATTAAAAATCGGGTATGAAGAGACGATTTCTTCTCCCAGTTTGTCTTCAATTTCCTCAGAAGTCATCGGTCGGTGTGAACCAAGGGCAAGCAGAAAAAAAATATTATCTTTTTTTACTTCTCCTCTTTCAAGTTCCCGGAGAACAACCTCGCTTATCTCCTTATCATGGGCAAAACGGGTAATGTCAGTTACCACAATGGCAACTTTAGTCTGAGGACCAACCATTTCCCTGAGGAGAGGACTTCTAATTGGATAATTAATGGCGTGACGGATAGTATCATAGTCATTCTGGTTTTTGGGTTTTGGGTAACGAGGCGTTACTACCTGAATAAGGTTCTCTTCCGGGATTTCGACTTCAATGGTTGTTTCTCTATCAAAGGGAAGGTTAAGTCTCATTCACTTCACCTCGACGTTGTAGAATTCTCATTTGATCTTTACCTTATTTCTTTAACGAGCAAGCAAAACATACTAAGGTGGATCCCCTTTTTTTGCCAATAGAACACCGTTTAAATAATTGCAATTCAGACGCAAAACTGCTTAATTCCCTCTCAAAACCGACCTTATTCTGTAAACCTTAGAATAAGGTCCAGAGTGATTGATGGGGAAAAATTTTATTTCTCCCCAAAAAATACTTTGTTGGTTTGAATTAAAACACTATGTGCTCTACCAAATCATTCACTCTTTTTACCCGATCAAAATTTGCATTGGGCGGAAGCGTATCAGATACGCCCAATATGAAACGATGCCCTGGGAAAACCTTTTCCAACGAATCTAAAACGAACGTATCAAAATCGTCATCTGACATGCTTTCTTCAAGAAATATACACGCAGGCAATCCCCCAAAAATGGTTATTTTGTCCTTAAAGGCCTTTCTTATCTCTAGCAAGCTGATTTTAGTCATAGGACTAACGCAGACCGCTTCAGCAACATCAATGCCACTCGTCAAAAGCAAAGACAATAATCCTTTGTTTTCACCATCACAATGGGATAGAAGTAACTTGTTGGTTTGATGTAGTAAAGTAGAGTATTTTTTAAGATAAGGATGGATATATTTTTCAAAGAATGGGGGATAAGTTAGTTTTTCGTCATAGTTACTCCCAAAGTAAACAATTTTTGCTCTACACTTGCTTACCATTTCCATCATTTGGTCATAAAAAACTTGGACGTCTTCTTGCAGCTTTTCAAGTTGTGGAAGATAATCGTATAGTGCTAAGAAAAAATCGCTCTGGTCCATGAAAAATTTCATTATATGGTGCATGGGACCAGCAGCGGCTGATGTATATGCTACCGTTATGCCTTTTTCTCCTATCCACTTTTCATAGTCGTTGTATTCCTCATACCTAGGAATTAGTTTTAGGTTTCTGAAAATGTAGCCAATTACCTCAAAATCCTTCGGCTCCTTTATGACGTGCTCACTAATCCATGCCAGTGACATCCCTTGTAGGGCCATTTCTGAATTATAAACGAGCTTACACGAAACTCTACCTACTGGGGTTGTATATGTTACTGTAGTGACATCTCTTTCTCTTCGAATGACTCGGTCCACGTTGTTTAGTTCTACGCTAAAAGGCTTACCGTATACCTTGTATATACCTAATCCTCTATCAATCAGGTCTCCATTGATAGTGTGATAGTAAAAATGAGGCGTTACATAGTAATGTGCAAGCTCTAAACTATCGTATATCTCATCCAGACTCATACCAACGTACTCTTTAGGTAAAGTCCCCCGAAGAAGATTAACTTGATACCATATATCTATTCTTGGGACCCAAGGCAACTTGTCTACCCATTCCCCCTTGCAGACCCTTAGCATTCTTTCCTTATGGGTTATAATAGGGTTTCCTCCTTTGTGTTCTTAGAACTCTTCTTATAGGAATCTCAAGATTTATGCCCCTGGACGAGACTTTATTAATTCATATATCCTTTTTTGGTTATAGATTCTAAAAAACCATCGGCGACAAGCTGTCGTAAGACTTCCCGTATTGGAGTGCGACTAACTTGGTAATGGTCACTTAATTCTCTTTCTACAAG
>JASGLU010000082.1 GCA_030156825.1 Candidatus Atribacteria bacterium
AGTCCCCACTCATCCTCATATGAACCATCAGGGTAAACTTTATCCTTCCATCCTGCCCGGGAACAGGGAAAAACTCCTCGGGTATCGATACCTAACTTTTTTAACAGTTCTTCCTCCTGGGATAAATCAGCCAACTGGAAAGGTTTATTTAAAAGAGCAGTAAGACTATCTATCCCTAAGAATTTTTTCAGACGCTTACAAGCTTGCAGGTTAATGCCGGTATTAGATGAACTCCCAAGGTCAAACGGCACTCGATCTGGTTCTTGGTGAGATAAAGCGCTAACTAATCTTTCTCGATGAGTCATTCTATCACCCCTTTACTGCGCTGACCAGCAAGAATATAGCTGGGACCAAAATAACTGGCTATCATCAGTGCACGCTTAATTACTATGTTTTCAACTTTTTCGGTCTTTTCGAAGAGCTGGAACTATAAAAATTGAGCACCATAACTAAAATCAACATTAAACCCCATATAACATTTTTAGAAAAAGGGCTGAAAGCTAAAATATTAAAACCACTCTGCAGGACTTGCAGCATGATAATTCCCAAGACCAGACCAGATATGCTCCCATAACCTCCACTGGGATCCACCCCTCCCAGAACACAAACCAAAATTGCCTGCAACAGGTATGCAGAGCCATAACCAGGCCTAATCGAATTGGCTCTTGAAATCATTATTATCGATGCTAAACCAGAATAAAGACCACTCAACATATAAGTTCTAATTAGAATTCCTCTGTTGTTTATACCACTAAAACGGGCTGCCACTGGATTTGACCCCAACATGTAAAGACTAAACCCAAAAGAAGTTCTATTCAGAACTAAAGCCATTAGCAGGGCACAGAGAATAAAAATAATCAGGGGCATCGGTATAGAAAAAACCGTGCCGTTTCCTATAAATAAGAAACTTTCGGGAAAACCGGCAATCCCATAACCTTTAGTTATAACAATCGCTATCCCCGAGAAAATACTCATCGTACCCAGGGTAGCAAGAATGGCTGGAGCACCTATATAGGCTATCAAAAAACCGTTTGCCAAACCACAAAGCAAAGAGATGGCCAGGGCAAACAAAATAGCCAGGATTATAACCAACCCTTCCCCATATCCTCCTAATTGAGGAAGGAGAGAGCCAGTCAAAATAAGTGCTGCCCCCACACCCGCTAAATTTGCAGTGGAAACCACCGACAAGTCAATGCCCCCGGTTAACATAGCAAGCATTATGGCAATCGCCAACAAACCAAATTCCGGGATTTGGCTGGACATCGATTGGAAGTTGCTAAGGGTTAAAAATTTATCCGGCAAAAAAATCGACATTACCACAAAAGCACAAATCATCAAAATAAATAAAGTTGTTGTTCTTGTTTGCTTCAATTGTTTACCTAACAAGGTTTACCCCCTCATTAATAGTCGTTCTTGCTTTAAAAGCAATCATATTGCTATACCTCTTCTACTCTGATAAGAGCTAAAGCTAACGCTTATTGCTACTATCAAACCAGTAAAAAACTCTTGCCAGAAAGAAGATAGGCCAATCAAGATAAGACTATTATTCAACAAGGTTATCATGGCTACTCCCAATATCGTGCCAATGACTGTTCCCACCCCTCCAGTTATCCTGGTTCCGCCTAAAACTACCGGGGCTATGACGCTGAGTTCAGTACCAACTAAATAAGTAGGGTTACTATATCGTATTAGAGAAACGTGGATAACGCCAGCGATACCAGCTAAAATACCAACATAGCAGTAAATAAAAAACTTAATCCGAGCAACATTAAGACCAGCTCGCTCAGCCGCCTCTGCATCTCCGCCGATCGCGTAAATTCCTCTTCCCAACATAGTGTATTTCAGAATAAACCAAGTCAACAAGGCAACGGCTATAAATATTACGGTAAAGATAGATAACCCATAGCTTACTCCATCAGGCCCGGTCAGAGTAAACACATTGGTTGCCCCAAAAGCTTTAAAACAGTCCGGTAATTGAGCCGAGTTAACCGCTTTGGTCCCCACAACGGTAAGCAATAGTCCATGAAAAACATTCAAAGTACCCAGAGTAACAATAAGAGTGGGAATTTTAAAATAAGAAACGAGCAAGCCATTAATCGCTCCCAGACCCACCCCTACCAAACAAGAAATTAAAAAAGCAAAAAAGATATTATCCACCCCACTCGCAATTAGAACATTGACCGCAATATACTGCCCGGAAATAGCTATCGCCGTAAAAGATATATCTATTCCCCCGGAGAGTAAAACCACAAAAACTCCGATAGCTAAAACTCCCATGCTGGCGCTGCTCTTGCTTAAATTGAACAAATTTCCCAGCGATAAAAAAGAGGGATTCAAAAAAGTTACAAAAATAGAATAAGCAATTATAATTAAAAGCAAATACGATTCATTTTGAGCAAATATCCTTTGAATTTGGAAATTTTTATTGTTTGTCATCATCGTAAAAATACCTTTCACCGCTTTTGACTACTTGATAATATATCAAACAATTCATCTTCTGTTATATCAACAGCTTTCACTTCTTTAACAATACTACCGTCTATCATTACCATTATCCGATTGCAATTGCGAACAACCTCCGGAATTTCATCAGAAATCATTATAATACCCATGCCTTCCTTAGCTAATTGTTTAATCACATTGTGGATGTTATTTTTAGAAGCGATATCTATCCCCACAGTAGGGCTATCTAAAATAAACATCTTAGGGTTTGTAGCAAGCCATTTAGCTAACACTACCCGCTGTTGGTTACCACCCGAAAGTGCTTGAGCGGCAACCTCTAAAGAGGGGGTATTTATATTTAACCTATCAACCCATTCTTTGGCATATTTATACTTTCTCTCATAACTCAACAGTTTAAATCTATCCAGTAACTTTTTTAAGATAGTGACCACCAAATTGTTTTGAATAGATTGCCTCAAAAATAGCCCTTGGTTGAGTCTGTCTTCTGGCAAATAACTCAAACCCAAATTGATTGCTTTTTGAGGAGAATCAATCCTTACCAAGCTCCCATCAACGTAGATTTCTCCCGAGTCAGGCTTGTTTAGGCCAAATAAAGATAATGCCAGTTCGGTTCTTCCAGAACCTAAGGGCCCAATTAGTCCCACAATCTCGCCCGGTTTAAGTTGAAAATTTATATTTTTAAAATCGTCCTTCTTAGAAAGGTTTTTTACTTCCAACATAGCTTTTTGGCCAGGTTTTTCTTCATAAGAAAAAGCCGAGCTAACGATTTTTTTACCACTCATATAAAAAGAAAGAGTGTCATAATCTAATTCATCAGCGTTATAATCTCCTACTTTTTTCCCATCTCGCAAAACGGTGACCCTCTCGGCTACTTGCAAAACCTCACTAAGCTTATGGCTCACAAATAAAGTAGAAATTCCCCTCTTCTTTAAATCTAAAATTACCGATAGCAAATAATCGATTTCCTTTTTAGTTATTGCGGTAGTAGGTTCATCCATTATTATTAACTTTGCATTTTGAATTAATGCTCTGCAAATAGCCACTAATTGTTTATTGGCAATAGAAAGATTTTCAACTCTTTCATTTAAATCTATTTCTTTTTTAATATTTGATAGCTCTTTCTCCGCAATATCTTTGATTTCTTTCCAGTTAACCAATTGTTTTTTTTCTTCTATCAGTTGATTTAGGGATATGTTTTCTGCTACCGAAAGGTTGGGAAACAAAGATAAATCCTGATAAATTACCTGTATTCCTTCACTTATTGAATCAATAGGACGCAAATGTTTAAAGGTTTTATCGTTTATTATAATTTCCCCTTCATCCGGTTTAACTACTCCAGCTACTATCTTTATCAAAGTAGACTTTCCAGAACCATTTTCACCTACCAAACAGTGTATCTCCCCCTTACCTATTGACATACTAACCTTATTTAACGCCCGCACTCCGGCATAAGACTTACTAACATTTTGAATTTTTAAGAACTCTTCCGCCATATTACTCCCTCTAAAACAAGCGAGCTGGGGAAAATATCGTTTTCTTCCCAACTCGCTTGTTTTTCTTAATTCAGGTTAAGACAGCTTTGTTGATTATAAACCACGCTCTACCCATTCATCTACGTTTTCAGCAGTAACATCATGCCAGGCCTGACCATAAATAACTGGAACACCGAATTGATTCTCTGCAATAGTGATGCTCTCATAACCAGGTTTTCCTAAATCCATACCTTCTTTAATTTCATTACCCTTTAAAAGCTCCCAGGCCACTTTACAAGACACATATCCGGCATCAGCGGGAACCCAAAAATGGATTGATCTGGCAGAGCCGTTCTTCAAATAATCATAAGCCACCGAAGGTAAGCAAGTCCCATATGCTGCACATTTACCCACTCGACCCATTTCCTCTATGGCTAAAGCTGCTCCTGGAACTGTGCTCATGGCGCTTCCCATAATCCCTTTAAGATTGGGGTAGGTCCTTAAAAGTTCCAGCGTTTTTTCATAAGCAATTTGCTGATTTTCCCGCTCTTCCAACCTATCAGTTACTAATTTCATATTAGGATACTTCTCTTTTTGTTGAGCAATTTCAGCATCAACCCACTCATTATGAGTGGTAGAGGTAAGGTGTCCCACAAAACAAGCGTACTCTCCCTCATAACCCATATCTTCTGCCATAACATCCATCATATGTCTTCCATAGGATTCATTATCAAAGGCTTCTATATCATAGCTCACTTGTTTTTGGTTTGATGCCTCATGAGTTAAGGTAATAATTCCAGCATCATTTGCTTTTTTAAAGACCGGCTCCAATGCCACCGGGTCATTGGGAACCACTATTATAGCGTCTACTTTTTTAGCAATAAGGTCCTCAATTAAGGCAATTTGCGACGCTGGATCAGCTGTAGCTGCACCAATTTGATAAGCGTTTACTCCAGTATCTTTAGCAAATTCTTCGACTCCCAACCTCATATTATCAAACCAGGCCACTCCTTCAAGTTTAACTACCATAACAATTTCAAAATCAGTATCGTCAGCTGCTCCTGCTACCATAAACAGGGAAAACGCCCATAACATCATGGTTGAAACCAATAACAATAACTTGAATTTTCTCATTAATTTCCTCCTCATAAAGTTTGTTTTACAGAATTTTACCTGCGCTTTCTTACAGTTTCTTACCCATTTACTACTTCCATTAATATACTCCTAAATTTGGAACCTTAAAAAAAATATACCTCCTTTCTCCTTGTAATAGGCTTTCTGAGAAAAAGCTCACAAGAAAATTTATGTAAATCTTGACTTTCATTTTATAGCACTCAATTTTAAAGTCAACTCTCGGCTGCGATTTTTAAATTGGAAGTGCAAACATCTAATAAAAGAGGCTAAGCTAATATTATTTCCAGACTCTCCGAACCATCAGCAAGTACCTAAAAGATGATTGTAAAATTGTTGGCCCCAACTTATAATAATTTGCAGATAGGGAAAATTCTATTAACAGCGGATTACATCCATCAAAAAGTTAGCCAAAGAACTCCTTAATCCCAGGGTTAAGAAGCCGGTTTAGGAAATGTTACCTTCACTAAAAATAAAGGAGGAAAAGGGTGAATCAAGGCCCGTCTCGTCCAAAAACTGTAGCCCTTCAATTTATTATCCTTATGGGAGTGGTGAGTCTCTTTGGTGACATTGTTTATGAGGGAGCTAGGGGAGTTACTGGCCCTTATTTAGCTCTCTTAGGAGCAAGTGCATCCGTTGTGGGCTTAGTCGGAGGATTGGGCGAATTTATCGGATACGCTCTCCGCCTTCTCTCCGGTTTTATAGCTGATCGAACCAAGGCTTATTGGGTTTTGACTTTCATCGGGTATGCTCTGCTCTTTGCAGTCCCTCTCCTCGCTTTTGCCAACTTGTGGTGGGTGGCGGCTATCTTCATCATTTTAGAGAGAATGGGCAAAGCAATCAGGTCTCCTGCCCGAGATGCTATCCTTTCCCACGCTACCAAGGAAGTGGGTAGAGGGTTTGGTTTTGGCATCCACGAAGCTCTGGATCAGGTGGGGGCTATTGTGGGCCCCCTCATCTTTTCTTTAATTTTCATTTTGGGTGGTGATTACCACCTGGGGTTTTCCATCTTGTGGCTACCGGCTTTGCTAACACTCCTGGTTTTGACCATCGCCCGCGCCAGGGTGCCCTCCCCCCAGAAATTTGAAGCGCCTGAAGTGTCAGAAGAGAAAAGTGACGGCAAAATATTCTCTCGGGTATTTTTACTCTATTCTCTCTTCACTTTTCTCTCAGTAGCAGGTTTTGCCAACTTTCAGCTCGTTTCTTACCATCTCAAAATTGAGTCAATTGCGAGCGATGTTCAAATTCCGGCCTTTTTCGCCATCGCTATGGGAATCGATGCTATCGTGGCCCTCATCGTTGGGAAAGCTTATGACCGAATAGGCCTGAGAACTCTAATGATTGTGCCTTTGCTTTCCCTTTCCATCCCTTTTCTGGCCTTTTCGAATAGTCTCTCTCCAGTAGTTATCGGGGTAATTCTCTGGGGAGCAGTAATGGGTATTCATGAAACCATAATGCGGGCCGCAGTAGCGGATTTAACCCCTATAAACCGCCGCGGATCAGCCTATGGAATTTTTAACACCATTTATGGGTCATCCTGGTTGTTAGGCGGCGTTATAATGGGAATTCTCTACGACCTCTCCCCTGTCTACCTTCGCACTTTTGCCGTAATATTGGAACTATTATCAATCCCTGCTTTTTTCGCTTTAGAAAAAGCACGAGGCCAAAGAAAAACTTAGGAGTCAAGTACAACCTCCTTTACTTTTAAACCTGATGAAAATAGAACTTTCATCAGGTTTACCTCCAAAACAGATGATCTACATCCTGACAGGCACTCTAAAACTATCTGATTTATCAGAAAGTTGATCCTGGACAATTACTTCCAACTCATATTCTCCCGGATCGAAGTCTAAATCAAAGTATAGGTCCAGGAAAACCTCATAAACCGGGCTATAGGTAATATAGCGGAAATTTGCAAAAGATTCCTGGGTTGCTATAAGGTTCCCCTCCGGGTCGTATAAGTTAACATCCAGGGTAAAATAAATGTGGTAAATCCCGTTTTCCTGGTAAATAGTATAATTTTTAGGTTCGGCATATATATAGATAGTTTCATCGGGGGCGAAAAAATTGGAAATTCTTTCCTGATAGGCACCATAGCTTGTCGTTTCACTTTCGGTAAGAACAACATTTTCTACCCGCATAGGAGCTTTGTTCCAAAGGATAAGACGGACCTGATCGATAATTTCTTGCGCAACTTCGGTATTCTCAGTTTCAAGCTCTTGCATAGCTCGCCCCAGAAGTGATAGCTCGTCCTGGGAAAAAGCAAAGGGGGATAAAACAAAAACTAAAATAGCCACCAATATTACAGTTTGTCCCCAACCTTTTTTCATAATATGACCCTCCTTCGTTAAAATCCCAACTATAATATTTTCACCAACAGCCCAATTTTGGTTTATTTTAGGCTTTTATTCTCTCTCCACTTCCTGAGCAATAGCCTTTAGATTCTGTAATCCTTTTATAGCCAACTCTTCCCCTGAGGAGGCTAATTTCCTCCAGATAGCACACTGTCGGTTAAGCTCCTCAAAACTGGGGTCAAAGGATTCAATTACCAGAGGGCCACTGTATCCAATA
>JASGLU010000021.1 GCA_030156825.1 Candidatus Atribacteria bacterium
ATGGCCAGTGGTGGAGGCTACGTATTGGGAGCAGTGCATAATATCCAGCCCGATGTTCCTCCGGAGAATATAGTGGCTATGTTTGAGGCAGGAAAAGAAAGATAACTTAACCCTTTTATTATATCTTATCTAAAACGAGAAAATTCGGGCTTGGTTGTAAGTAGTAGCTGGCCAAACTTGGAGGAGAGTATAGCGTAATTTGCCTTTTAACACGCTAAGTTTTTACCTTCTTAGTAAAGGGGGGAACTGAAGTATATGAGCAGCGAATACGTATTGGGAATTGACGCTGGTACTGAAGGAATTAGAAGCGGAATATTTGATTTAGAAGGTAATATGTTGGGATTTGGATCTCATCCCTATAAGACCTATCATAAATATCAGGGCTGGGCTGAGCAGAGAGTAGGCGAGTGGAAAGAATCACTTATTAAATCCATTGTGGAGGCTATTCGGCTTTCTGAGATTGAGCCCAAACAAGTTATAGCGATTGGTTTTGATGCCACCTGTTGTTCGGTGGTTTTTTTTGATGAAAACAATGAGCCTACTCGAGACCCTATTATATGGATGGATGTGAGGTCGTCTGAAGAAGCAGAATTTATCGAATCTATTGATGACCCAGCAAGGGGATATAATGGATATAGTAAGGTTTCACCAGAGTGGTTTCCTTGTAAAGTGTTGTGGGTTAAAAAGAATCAACCAGAAGTTTATAAAAAATCAAAAGTTGTTGCCGAGTATACCGATTGGATTAATTTTGAATTAACCGGGGTGTGGACTTTGGGAATAAATACGGTTTCTGTTAGGGGATATTATGATAATGAGCGGGGAGGATTCCCTAAAGAGTTTTATAAGAAAATGGGACTTGAAGATGTATTTGAAAAGCTACCCACTCGAGTTTTAAAACTTGGTGAAATTAGTGGAAGATTGAAGAAAGAAGTGGCAGATAAAACTGGTTTATCAGAAGGTATTCCTGTAGCCCAGGGAGGAGCTGACGCCTTCGTTGCCGTAATTGGCCTAAACGCCTTAAATCCAGGACAACTTGCTTACATTACTGGTTCATCCAACCTTCTGTTAGGTGCATCGGATAGAAGATTCCATGCCCAAGGTCTTTTTGGGACCTATCCCGATGCGGTGATTGATGGTATCTATTCGATAGAGGGAGGGCAAATATCAACCGGTTCAGTTTTAAAGTGGTTTACGACCAATTTTATCAACAGAAAGATAGAAGATGAAGCGAGTAAAAAGGGTTTGGGTGTTTATCAATATATGGATGAGCAGGCTGAAAGATTACCCCCTGGTTCTGAAGGGGTGATTGTGCTGGAACATTGGCAGGGTAATAGAACGCCTTATGTCGATCCATACAGCAAGGGTGTTATAAGAGGACTTTCATTGCGACATACGCCGGCTCATATATACCGCGCTATAATGGAGGCGGTTGCCTATGGAACGGAAATCATTTTAAAGGTGATGAGAAATAATAATTTTGCAGTTAGTGAAATTATTGCTTGTGGAGGGACTACTAAAAGTGAATTGTGGCCTCAAATCTATGCCGATGTAACTGGTCTACCTATAAAAAAGACTGCTACTGCTGAAGCAGCTGCTTTAGGCTCAGCAATACTTGGTGCAGTTGCTGCCTCTAAGTATAATGACGTTCGGGAAGCAGCTAATAAGATGGTAAAGTTTAAAGAAACAATTTTCCCAAACGGGCAAGCTAATAAAGATTATGGATTTTGGGTTGAACAATACGAGAACACCTATTTAGCGCTAAAAGATAGTGCTTATGAGATCAACAATTACGTTTCCAAGGTCAATGCCAATGGGTGAGTAGCAATCTCAAAATGTAATCAAATACTACTAATAAAGTTTTTGAAAAGATATATGGTAGTAAATGATTTGAAAGGTTGTTTAGTTTAACTTTTCGGGGAAAGGGGGATTGGCTGAGTAAGGCTGCAAAAATTAATGGATGCTTGGCTAAATTTTAAGGAGGTTGACTTTAGGGTCGAGTGCTATGAATTTTCTTGTGAGCTTTTTCTCAAAAATTAGCGGTGTATTTTAATAAAGAAAGGAGACCAAAGATGTCTTCAGAAAAAAAATTGAAGCTTTCAGTAGGTATTTGGTGTATGGGAGGAGTATCTGACCGGTTTTTGCCTCAAGGGTATGAAGAGCCTGTTAGTATTCAAGAACGTATTAAAAGAGTGAAAGAAGTTCCAGAAGTGGAAGCAATTGAGTTTTTTGATGACGAGTTGGAAAAGATTAGCCCTCAAGATTTCAAATCTCTACTTGACGACCAGGGTTTAAAAGTTAGCTGTATAAATCTCAACACTCACTCTCGTCCTAAGTGGCAGCTGGGAGCATTGACTCACCGAGATCCTAAATTAAGAAGGGAAGCGATAGACGCTGCCAAAAAAATTATTGATTTAACCGATTTATTCCAGTGTAATTCTGTGGGTCTCTGGTTAGGGGTAGATGGTTTTGATTACCCTTTCCAGGTTGATTATGGAGTAGAGTGGGATTTACTTTTGGAATCCTTAGGAGAAATTGCTGATTACAACTCTCAGGTTAAAATTGCCTTAGAATATAAATTAAAAGAACCTCGGCAGTATCTTCTGGTGGGGAATGCTTTTCGAGCCCTTTACCTAATTAAGACTCTAAACCGGAAAAACTTAGGTGTTACAGTGGATTTTGGCCACGCTCTTATGGCTAAAGAAAACCCAGGGGAAGTGGTATCGATGCTTTCTCGGGAGAAAGTTCTCTATAACGTTCATTTTAACGATGCTTACCGGGAATGGGATGATGACCTTATTGCTGGTAGCACTAACCTCTATGAGACCCTGGAGTTTCTATATTACATTGAAAAATCTGGTTATCAAGGCTATCTCGGCTTTGATATATTTCCCTATCGTATTCATCCGGTTCGGGCACTTCAATTATGTGCGCAAAACACTTTGGACCTTTACCGGTTACTGGAAAATTTGGAGCAAGACCCGCTTCATAAAGCCCAGGAAAAATTGGATGCCGCCCAAGCTCACGAGATAGTGAGGAAACTTTTCTTTAAATAGTTTTTAGCGAGGAAGATACAAGTACCTGTCTCTTCCTCGCGTTTTTTTGTGAAAAAAAATTTAAAACAAAAATGCTCATGAGCAGTTGACCAAAATGGAGGAGCAATATGCAGGCGCTATTACAGGAAAACCGGGAAAAAAGTAGCCTCAATTTGAAGGAGGTGGAAGAGCCTCGGCCAGGGAGAGGAGAAGTTAAAATTCGGGTTCGAGCGGCGGGAATCTGTGGTACTGACGTTCATGGAATATCTTCTCTCCAACCACCGGTTATTTTGGGGCATGAGTTTTCTGGAGAAGTGGTAGAAGTTGGGCAAGGAGTAGAGAGAATAAAAGTAGGTGATCGGGTAACTTCTGAGACTACTATTTATCGCTGTGGAGTGTGTCCTTATTGCCGAAGGGGTTTTTTTAACTTATGTCCGGAAAGAAAAGGTATTGGCTCGGGAGCTAATGGATCTTTTGCTGAATATATCGTAGTTCCTGAGTTTGCTGTTCATATTCTTCCTCCTCAGTTATCCTTTGAAGAAGGGGCAGTGCTTGAACCTCTGGCTTGTGCCGCCCGGGGAGTTTTGGAACAAGCAGAGCTGAAAGATAAAGAAAAAGTAGTGGTTCTTGGTCCAGGACCATTGGGAATTTTAGTGAGCTGGGTAGCAAAAACCAGAGGAGTCTCGGTTGCTTTAGTAGGTAAGCAAGAAGATGAGTTACGCTTTCAAGTAGCTAAAGAGGGAGGAGTAGATTACCTTCTTAACTTGGATGAGGTGGACGTTGAGGATTTTATCTTGCGGGAAATTGACTCTTATGGGGTAGACTTGGTGTTTGAGTGTTCGGGAGCACTACCAGCTGTATCCTTAGGACTGGAAGTTTTGAAAAAAAGAGGTCAGTATGTGCAGATGGGGATTATCCATCGGCCAGTAGCGGTTGATTTTGATCGATATCTTTTTTCGCGAGAGCTTAAAATCACTGGTTCTCGTACTCAAACTGCTTCCAGCTGGGAGAAGGCAATTAGTCTTTTAGAGAATACCAGTCTCCCCTTGAGGAAGATTATTACTCATAGCTTACCTCTTAGCCGATGGCAGGAGGGGTTTGAACTTACCCAGAGTAGAAAGGCAATAAAAGTTATTCTTAAACCTTGAGAGGAGATGATAAAGTGCTCTCTTTAGAAGACAAATTGGAAATGTATAGAAAGATGTACCTTATTCGCACTTTTGAAGAACGGGCAGAAGAGCTTTACATGGAGGGGAAAATCTGGGGGACTTTTCACCTATATGTGGGAGAAGAGGCAGTAGCAGTAGGAGCTTGCTCAGCTCTACGGCCTGATGATTATATTACTTCTACCCATCGGGGCCATGGTCATTGTATCGCCAAGGGAGCTGATGTAAACCGAATGATGGCTGAGCTCTTTGCCAAGGATACCGGCTACAGTCACGGGTTAGGAGGGTCGATGCACATTGCTGATGTAGATAAGGGAAACCTGGGAGCTACGGGGATTGTGGGCTCAGGAATACCTATTGCTACAGGAGCTGCCCTGGGGTGTAAATTACAAAAGAATAACAAAGTAGTACTTTGCTTTTTTGGCGATGGGGCAGCTAACACTGGAGCCTTTCATGAGTCGGTAAATATGGCAGCTGCTTTCCGACTACCGGTAGTATTTGTTTGTGAAAATAATATGTATGCCATGTCTTTTTCGGTTAAAAAAGCGTTTGCTATAGCTGATATTTCTGAGAGGGCTTTGGGCTATGGAATCCCCGGAGCAGGGGTAGATGGCAACAATGTGCTGGAGATGTATGAAGCTACTCAGGTAGCAGTAGAGAGAGCCCGCCGGGGAGAAGGACCCACCTTTTTGGAGGCTCGAACTTACCGTTGGAAGGGACATTCCAAAAGTGATGCTCAAGCTTATCGGACAAAAGAAGAGGTTAGAGAATGGAAAGAAAAGTGTCCGATTAAATTTCTGGGAGGGCATCTCAAAGAAGAAGGGGTAAAGGAAGCCGAACTTGAGAGTATTAGAAAAAAGGTGGAGGCAGAAATAGAAGAGGCGGTGGAATTTGCCCTGAAAAGCCCAGAACCTACTTTGGAAGAAGCGAGGAGGATGGTTTATGTCTGATAGAGAAATTACTTATGCTGAAGCCCTGCGGGAAGCTATGCGAGAGGAGATGAGAAAAGACTCCCGGGTTTTTCTTTTCGGGGAAGATATCGGGATATACGGAGGAGCTTTTGGAGTAACTCAAGGTTTAATTGAGGAATTTGGCCCAGAGAGAGTTATCGATACCCCTATATCAGAAATCGCCATTATTGGAGGAGCAACTGGAGCGGCTTTGGTAGGGATGCGACCGGTAGCTGAAATTATGTTTTTTGACTTCATGACTATTGGTTCAGATCAATTGGTTAACCAGGCGGCTAAAATCCATTTTATGTTTGGTGGGAAGGCCAAAGTTCCCATGGTAGTCCGTTCTCCAGCAGGCTCGGGCACCGGAGCAGCCGGACACCACTCAGGAAGCCTGGAGTCCTGGTTTGCCCATATTCCAGGGTTAAAAGTGGTAGCTCCCTCTACCCCCTATGATGCCAAGGGTCTGTTAAAGAGCGCAATAAGAGATGACAATCCGGTGGTTTTTGTGGAGCACAAACTCTTGTATAAAACTAAAGGCCAGGTACCTGAAGAAGAATATTATATTCCTATAGGAGAAGCGGAGGTTAAAAGAGAGGGAAAAGAAGTAACGGTAGTTGGTTATTCTATTATAGTTCCTCGTGCGCTTGAAGCTTCTCAAATATTGGCTCGGGAAGGAATTGAGGTAGAAGTGATAGATATAAAAAGTCTCAGGCCTCTGGATACCGAAACTATCGCTCGCTCGGTTAAAAAAACCAACCGAGTCTTGGTAGGTTATGAACCTCCTCGTTTTGGAGGGTTTGGGGCCGAGGTAGCTGCCTGGATAGCAGAGGAGCTGTTTGATTATCTGGATGCGCCGGTTGTGCGCCTGGGAGGAGAAGAGATGCCTCCTCCTTATAATCCTAATTTAGAGCGGAAAATAGTTCCTCAGGTCGAAGATATTGTCCGGGAAATTAAGAAGTTGGTGGGATAAAAGATGGGGTGGTGATAAAATGGGGATAGTACATAAATTTGAAAAGTCTGGTGAAGAGTGGAACTGGCAGGGAGTTACCAAGAAGGATTATCCTTCAAGTTCTGAGCCGGGAGGAGCGCGCGGGGCAAGTGTTCGCTGGCTTATTGGCCGAGAAGAGGGGGCTCCCTACTTTGCTCTTCGTTATTTTGAAGTTGAACCAGGGGGTCAGACAATTTTAGATCAACACCAGCACGATCATGGCGTTTTCATTTTGCGAGGTAAAGGGACCGTACTCTTAGGAGAGGAAAAAAAGGAAGTGTCTCCGGGAGATGTTATTTATATTCCCCCCGGAGAAGTTCATCAATTAATTAATCGAGGGGAAGAAGTTTTTGGTTTTCTTTGTATCATTCCCAACAAAGAGCATTTGAGGTCTATAGGGGTATTATAAATGAACCGAAAAGCGGGGTTTACAGAAGCCCTAAAATACCATGATAGGAAAACAGTGAAACTGGAGATGGTGCCCCTTCCTCCACTAAAAGAGGATGAAGTTTTAGTGGAAACTAAAGCCTGTGGTATCTGTAGTAGTGATGTTATGGACTGGTATCGGGAGCCTCATGCCCCCGCTTTTTTTGGGCACGAACCAACAGGTGTGATAGTTGAAACCGGTTCTATGGTTGAGGGCTTTCAACCTGAAGACCGGGTGTTTGCCCATCATCATGTTCCCTGTTTTGTTTGTCATTATTGTCGAAAAGGGAATTACTCTATGTGTTTGAACTTCCGGGAGAATGGAATCTACCCTGGAGGATTTTCTCGATTTATTAAAGTGAAGGGAGAAAATGTAAGACGAGGGTTACTCATCTTACCTCCTTCTCTCTCCTTTGTTAGTGCCACTTTGATTGAACCAGTAGCCTGCTGCCTGCAGGCGATACATCGGGCAGGAGTTTCGGTGGGCGATACGGTAGTAGTGATTGGTGCCGGGTTTAACGGATTAATTTTGGCTTTGCTATCCAAGATTTTTGGCTCTCAAAAAACAATAATGATAGAACCGAATGAATTTAGGTTGGAGATTGCTTCTTGTTTGGGAGTAGATGGAGTAATAAACCCGGATAAAGAAAACCCGATAGAAGCTATTAAAAAAATAAACGAAGGACGACTGGCAGATGTGGTTTTAGTTACTCCTCCCTTTCCCCAGGTGGCAGAGAGTGCTATATCGCTGGTAGATCGAGGAGGGACCTTACTTTTGTATGCCCCCTCGCCCCCGGGGGAAAGTTTTGCTTTTCCTATCTATCAGGTTTACTTTTCTCAAATTACGATAAAGACAAGCTATTCAGCATCTCCTATCCACACGAGGGAAGCACTGCAACTATTAAATAACGGCCTTATAGATGGGGAACAACTGGTCACCACCTATTCTTTCTCAGATTTTGAGAAAGCTTTTTCAGCGATTAGGAATGATAAAAAATTGATTAAAGCGGTTTTGGTATTTTAAAACAAGGAGGTCTAAAAGTTAATGGGTCAGTTTCTTTTAGGGGTGGATCTGGGCACCAGCAATGTTAAGGCGGTTCTTTTCGATACCCAGGGGAGAGTTGTTTCTTCGTCAAGCCGGGAATTGGCAATCATTAGCAAACGTCCGAGTGAGGCCGAGCAAGATATGGAAGAAGTTTGGCAAGAAACGGCGCAAGCTATTGCCCAGTGTATCGCCACTTCAGGGAAAAGACCGACAGATATTGCTGCCTTGGGGGTGACCGGTCAGGGAACCGGTTGCTGGTTGCTGGATGCTAACCTCCAGCCACTGGATCGAGCTGTAATCTGGATAGATGGTAGAGCAGCAGAAATGATTGATGAGTGGAAAGCTGACGGAAGACACGATCAGGTTTTTAAGCTGAGCAGTAACTGTCTTTTTACTGGGTCACCCTTAGCTATTCTTGCCTGGTTAAAAAAATATCGACCGAAAGTTTTGGACAAAGCTAAGCATCTTGTTTTTGCTAAAGATTGGATAAAGTTTAAGTTGACTGGGGCTATAGTTACCGATTCTTCCGATTTGTTTATGTTCCCTCAGTCGATAACAGGAGAGATTCTTCCGCTGCTCGAGATATTTGACCTCTCTGGGTTAGAGAAAATTATCCCTCCCTTAGAGAGCGCCTTTACAGTTGTAGGAAAAGTGGGCAAAGAAGCAGCCGCGGTTACTGGCCTTGCGGTAGATACTCCGGTAGTTAACGGGGTGGTAGATGTGGCTTCTTGTGCCATTGCTTTGGGGGTTTTGGAATTTGGCCAGGTTTATTCTATTTTAGGCACTACCTGTTTTAATGCTTTTTTGAGTGAGAGATCCAGCCAACTTTTTGCACCTCCAGGCGTGGGGATTACTGTCTCTTACCCCTTACAAGGTGCTTACCTTCGGGCGATGGGAACTATGGCGGGAACGCTGAGTCTGGACTGGTTTATAGCCCGGTTTTTAACTGATCAGAGGAAAACTTATCCAGAGCGAAGCTCATTTTTTTCTTTTCTGGAAGAAGAAGCCCAGAAAATTCCGCCTGGTTCAGAAGGAGTAGTCTTTCTTCCTTATATTAGTCCGGGAGGGGAAAGGGCTCCTTTTATCAACCCTCATGCCCAGGGACTTTTCTTTGGTTTACGCTATAACCATACCCGGTTTCATCTATTGCGAGCGGTGTACGAAGGGGTAGCATTTTCGGTTATGGATTGTTTTCAGGCTTTTTCTCTATCTTTTGAAGAAATGAAGCTGACTGGTGGTGGCTCTAAAAGTCCTTTTTGGTGCCAGTTGCTGGCAGACGCTCTATACACCAAGGTGGTGGTACCAAAAACTCAAGAATTGGGAGCTCTGGGGGTAGCTTTGATCGCTGGAGTGGGAGTGGGGCTTTTTTCTAACCTATCAGAAGCTCATCAAGCTACTTTTGCAGTTAATCGAGTTGTTTATCCTGATTTAGAAGCTCATCGGTTTTACCAAGATAAATTTAAGGTTTACCGGGATTTAAGGGTTAAAATAGAGGATATTTGGGGCGTCAACGATCAGCTGGTAGGAAAAATTAGTGAGGGGAGGTAAAGCGTGGTTGATGATTATAGTGAATATGACTTAATGGGTGAAGTGGCCCGAATGTACTATTATGATGAGCTTACCCAGGATAAAATTGGCGAGATATTAGGTCTTTCCCGACAAAAAGTGTGGAGGATTTTGAAAAGAGCTAAAGAAGAAGGAATCGTTCAAATTAGAGTGGAAGGGTCTTCCCGAGTTGGTTCGGAAATAGAGGATACCCTCCGAGAGAATTTTGGCTTGAGAGAAGTGGAAGTGGCTCGGGTTTTTACCCTGGAAGAAAAGTTAGTGGTAAAAAAAGTGGCTCAATTAGCCGCTTCCTATCTCAAGAAAAAAATTGAACCTTATCTTTCTTTAGGAGTGGCTTACGGTCGGACCTTGTTTGAAATGACTAATTTTTTACCCGATAATCCGGTTGTGGGCCTGCGGGTTATCCAGATTATGGGGGGATATGGTAAATTAAAAGGGGAAGTGATGGCGGTTGAATTAGCTCGAAAAATTGCCGAAGCTTTCCAGGGAGACGTGGTTTATCTTTTGGCTCCTGCTTTTGCTCAAGATCCACAAGCGAAAGAGGTGATTGAAAACCAGGATAAGATAAAACGGGTTATGAGCCTGGCTAAAACAGTGGATATGGCTTTGGTGGGGATTGGTGGAGTTTCTCCCGTTTCCACCCTTATGGATACGGGGGAAATCTATCCTGCTGAACGAGAGGAACTGTTGAAAAAGGGGGCGGTAGGTAATATTTGTGGTAATTTTTATGACATTGAAGGAAATCAGGTGGAGAGCTTAGTAGATAAAAGACGGATTTCTATTAGCTTGCAGGATTTAAAAAAAATACCGATAGTTATTGGAGTAGCCGGGGGGAAAAGTAAATTAGAGCCGATTTTAGGGGCGTTAAGGGGGAAATTGGTTAATGTCCTCATAACTGATGAATTGGTCGCCCGGGGTTTGTTAAAGAAAAATTAAAGGGAAAGGTAGGTAAGGGGAAAATGTTAGAAGAGATCAAAGAAAAGGTATTTGAGGCCAACTTGGAACTGCAAAAAAAGAAAGTGGTGCTTTACACCTGGGGGAACGCAAGTGAAATCGATCGGGAACAAGGTTTGGTGGTGATAAAACCAAGCGGTGTACCTTATGAAGAACTTTCCCCTCAAAAAATGGTGGTAGTGGATATGACGGGGCAGGTGGTGGAAGGCAAATTAAGACCTTCAGTGGACACGCCGATTCATCTTTATCTTTACCGTAATTTTGAACAAATTGGAGGAGTGGCTCATACCCATTCCAGTTATGCTTCGGCCTGGGCTCAAGCTAATTTAGCTATTCCTTGCCTGGGTGGCACCCACAGTGATTATTTTTACGGGGATGTCCCCTGTACCCGGCGTCTGACGGCGGATGAAATGGACCAATTGGAAACCAATACGGGAAAAGTCATTGTGGAGAGGTTTCAGGATTTAGACTATAATGCTATTCCTGCGGTTTTAGTGGCTTTTCATGGTCCCTTTACCTGGGGGAAGGATGCTTATCAAGCGGTGTTTCATAGTGTGGTGTTAGAAGAAGTGGCCCGGATAGCCTATTTTACCCACGGACTTAACCCCGGGATAGAGAGAATGCCCCAGAGCTTACTTGATCGCAGGTATGCCCGAAAACACGGAAAGGGAGCCTATTATGGACAGCAGGCCCCCTAATTTTTACTCTTTTTGTCCTCTCTTCTTGCGTAGGAAGAGAGGGCTTGCTAAGGCAAGTGCTGTTCCCAGAATAAAGATTAAAGATATAGGTCGTGTAAGAAAAATAGCCGGGTTTCCGTGGGAAATAATGAGGGCGGTTCGGAAATTCCGTTCTACTATTGGCCCTAAAATAAGAGCTAAAATAATAGGACCGAGCGGGAATTGATAGCGGCGGAAAAGAAAACCTAATATCCCTCCTAAAAATGCTACCCAGACATCAAACAGCCGATTGTTAAGAGAGAAAGAGCCCACCAGGGAAAGGATTAAAATAGTGCTCCACATAATGGGCTTGGGTAGGAGGATAAAACCGCCGGCGAATCGGGAAAAGATGAAACCGGTAGCCAGGAAAAAAAGGTTGGCCAGTATCATCAGACCAATTACCATAAACACAAAATCGGACTTATCTCTGAACATAGCCGGTCCTGGCTGAACCCCGTACATCATAAAAGACCCGATTAAAACGGCAGTAACCGCATCTCCCGGGATTCCAAGGGCCATCATGGTGGTAAGCGCCCCTCCTAAACAGGAGTTATTAGCAGTACAGGTAGCAGCTAAACCTTCGATCGAGCCTTTACCGTATTCCTCTTTTCGTTTAGACGTTCGGCGAGAAAACTCCCAACCGATAAGAGAGGCAATATCCGCTCCTGAACCAGGAATAGCGCCAATTACAACTCCGGTAACACTTCCTATAATAGTAGCTGGAAGAGTTTGAACAAATTCTTTAGCATTAACCAACATTCTCCCCAAACTACTGAAACCTTTTCTTTCACCCTGAGGTTTTGTTTGCTCTTGCGGCTGGCCAAGAGTGGTAACCATCTGGTAAAAGACCTCTCCTAAACCAAAGATTCCAATCATAAGTGGGATAAAAGATAAACCGGTAATTAGCTGGGTGGAACCCAGATTAAATCGAGGGGTAGCCAACATGGGGTCGAGCCCGACCAGAGAAAGAGCCAAACCAATGAAGCCGGCGATTAATCCTTTCACTACTGAAGTTCCTGATACCGCGATCATCATACTTAGACCAAAGAGGCCCAGGGCAAAATATTCAGCCGGACCAAAAGAGAGAGCGAATCGAGCCAAAGGAAAAGCTGCGATCAGGAAAATTAAAATTCCGAAGAGGCCTCCGATAGCTGAATATAAAACGTTGATTCCCAGAGCCAATCCTGCCTGGTCCTTTTTAACTAAAGGATGACCGTCAAAAGTGGAAGCAATGGAAGCCGGCGTCCCGGGAATATTCAAAAGAACGGCAGAAATACCTCCAGCAAAAATAGAGGCATTCCAAACCCCGATTAATACCCCGAGCCCACTTTCTGGGGGAAGCCAAAAAGTGAGAGGAGTTAAAATGGCTACTGCCATAGTAGCCGTAAGCCCAGGGAGAGTACCTACTGCTAAGCCTAAAACAGTACCTAAAATTAAGTAGAGTAAAACTTGCGGTTGCAACACTTGTTGAAAAGCTACCAATAAGGCTTCCATAATTTAAAACCCCATCCAATGTTAGTTGTTTTTTATTGTGACTTGTTTAGAAAAGACGAACTCTAAAGGCTTGGGTAAAAAGAATCCAGGTTAGAACAGTAATTACAGTCGAAGAAAGCAGAGAAGGGAGCACTCGATATTTCATTATTATGTGGGAAAGAAAAAGAAAAATCAAAGTATTCAATAAAAAAGAACCGTTTCCCCACAGGATAAGGTATAAAAACACCAATCCCAAAAGGGCTCCCAACCGAAGGCGTAACTCTTTACTCAGCTTTCCTTCACCATAAGTTTGCCTGTTCTTCCATCCCTGGTAAGCGAGAATGGCTCCTAAAACCATAAGTCCCACTGCTACTATCTTGGGAAAGAATCCAGGGTTAAGAGCAAAAGTTAATACTCCACCGGGGAGCCGGTTGGCTCCCCAATAAATTACCATTCCCAAGGCCAGGGTGAAGACTCCAAATAAAAAGTCTGCCATCTGTCCTCCTTACTGTTGTTCTAAAGCGCGGGGGATTAAATCCATATACATTTCAAACTGTTGCATGGCAAATTCTCGAAACGCTGGACCATCCAGCGGAGAAACCTCAATTCCTCTTTCTTCCATTATTTTTTGGAAAGTTTCGGTTTCGAGGGCTTCCCAGAAAGCAGAAGCGATAGTATCATATACCTCTTCCGGGGTTCCCTTAGGTAGGGCAAATCCACCCCAGGCCATTACGTTAATATCAAATCCTAATTCTTGGGCAGTGGGTACTTCGGGAAAGAGGGGGCTCCGTTTCTCACCTAAAACAGCCAGGATCTTTAAATCTCCCCCCTCAACTCCTGAGAGGACTTCGGTAGGGCTACAAGTGACTGCATGGATGTGGCCTCCCATTAAAGCGGCTACACTGGGAGCAGCTCCATCAAAAGGAACGTAGGTAAATTTGGCACCGATAACTTCTTCTAAAGCCAGCCCGGCAATATGCCAAATGGAGCCAGTGCCGGAAGTACCTACCAGAATTTCTCCGGGATGCTCTTTAGCGTATTCTACAAACTCTTCAAAAGTTTGATAAGGAGCATCTGCACGAACGGTAAGGGCGGCTGGAACAATGTTAACCCGCATGATCAGGTCAAAATCTTCGGGAGAAATATCGGCATAGCCCAACGCTTTTACCATAGCCAACTCTACCGGGACATAACCTATGGTGTAACCATCTGGTGGGCTTTCTTTAAGTTCTCCCATAGCAATTGCTCCGGCTGCACCGGTGATATTGGTGGGAACGATTGGGACACCTAAGATTTTTTCAGCTGAAGCTGCCATTGTCCTTCCTACCGCGTCTGACACTCCCCCCGGAGCTGCCTGGATGATCAAGGTTATTTCTTTCTCCGGAAAAGCGGCTTGAGCCGATACTCCCGAGGCAAGAATGAGAGAAAAAACTATACCCATAAGCAAGAAAATGTTTAACCTACTTTTTTTCATAGCTGTTTTCCTCCTTTCAATTGAACATATTTTATAATTATTATATCGCATTTTTTCTTAAAGGCTACAGTTAAGTCCGTAAAATATATTTTCAACCTACGTTACCGCAAAATAGCTACGGGTTGTTCAATTTGCTAAATTGATGGGCGTCTCCTCCCATAGCATGATAAGAAGGGGTTGAGTGCTTTCCTACGTTGTACTCTTTTTCCGTCATGTTCGAAGTTAGTAATCGAACATTCAAGACGGTTTTCTCCTCTCTCCGAGGGAGAACCTGAGTTTCTTGAGGTTCATTTATTGCTAAAGTGATATTTTTTCGAGAATTTTAAGGGTGACATTATCACAGAATAAATACAACCTTTATAGTTTTATACTTGACAATTTATTTTTTTGGAGTAATATTTAGTTATCCTATAACATATGTTAATTAACAAATGTCAGAGAAGGGCAAAGTGGATACGGACAAAGAACTAAAGCAAGAAAGATTAATGGTTCAAGCAGCTAAACTTTTTTACCAGGATGGGTTAAGCATGGTAGAAGCGAGTGAGCTATTAAATATTTCACGGCAGAAATTTTCCCAACTGGTCAAAAGAGCGAAAGAGGTGGGGGTAGTCCAGATAAAGATTTTAGACCCTGAGGAGAAGAGGGTATTGGAGTTAGAAAAGTCTCTCAAAAATCGATTTAGTTTGAAGAAAGTTAGTGTGGTGGAAGTATTTTCTAATCAGGGTGAGATTATTAGAAAAAGCGTGGGGCAAGCCGGAGCCAGACTATTATCAGAGTTGGTAAAACCAGGAGATAAAATTGGAATAGCCTATGGCAGGACCCTTTATCAATTAGTTTTGTTTGCTAAACCGCTTAACTGCCCTGGTTTAGGAATTGTTCAGTTAATGGGTGGACTGAGCCGGATATCGGCCGACATTGTTGCTACTGAAATTCCTCGAAGATTAGCTAACATATTAGACGCTCAAGTGTATTATCTTATGGCTCCTGCCTTTACCAAAGATCGAGCTACTCGAGATGCCATGCTTCAAGATGAAAATATCCAGGCAACTCTGCGGGAAAAGATTGATATTGCTTTGGTGGGAATTGGCAACCTTTCTCCGGAAGCTACTTTGATTAGAACTGAAACTATCAGTCAGAAGGAACGTCAGGAACTTTTGGAGAAAGGAGCGGTGGGAGATATTTGTGGACTATACTTTGATATTCAGGGGAGGATGGTTGATTTTACCGGTAACCAAAGGAGGATTGGCCGTTCTCTGGAGGAACTAAAAAAGATCCCCTTTGTGGTAGGGATAGCTGGGGGACCGGATAAAACTCAGGCCATTTTAGGAGCCCTAAGAGGGGGATTAATTAATGTGCTGGTGGTAGATAAAATTACAGCTGAGAAGCTGTTAAAACTAGAAGATGGGAGGAGTTAAATTTGGAAGGAGTCAATTTTAGCACCGATTTTTCTTTAGAAGGGAAGGTAACTTTAGTTACCGGGGGAGCGCAAGGAATTGGTAAAGCCATTGCTTTACTCTTTGCTCAAAAAGGGGCAGACTTGATTTTAGTAGATATGGCAGAAGAAGTTAAAGAAGTAGTCCAGGAAATTGAAGGATATGGAAGAAAAGCCTTACCTCTTATTTTTGACCTCACAGACTTTGATAAAATTCCTCAAATAGTAGACCAGAGTGTTAAAGCTCTGGGGAAAATTGATATTTTAGTTAACAATGCTGGGGTAGGGTTACTGGATGATGCTGAGAACTTATCCCAAGAGATGTGGGATAAGACTATGGCTATTAACTTGAAAGCCCCCTTTATGCTCTCTCAAGCTGTAGGGCGAGAGATGATTAAACAAGGAGGAGGGAAAATCATTAATATCTCCTCTCAAGCGGGACTGATTGCTTTGGATAAGCACGTAGCTTATTGTGCCAGTAAAGCGGGCCTCATTGGTATGACTAAAGTTTTAGCTCTGGAGTGGGCAGAGTTTGGAATCAGAGTTAATGCTGTTGCTCCCACGGTAGTTCTAACTGAATTAGGCAAAAAAGCCTGGGCGGGAGAAGTGGGAGAAGCGATGAAACAGAAGATACCCGTTCGGCGTTTTGCTTATCCAGAAGAAATTGCTGCTGGCGTGCTTTACCTGGCAAGTGATGCCTCTGACATGATAACCGGTACTACTCTGGTTATTGATGGCGGATACACTATTCAGTAAGAAGGAGGTGATTGACGAAAGGTAAAACCTTTGTGTTGTTCGGTTAGTACGTTATGAGAATTTGGGTGTTAGGCATTTACTATGATATTTAAAATTTTAATTACAATGAAGATAGGAGGGATTTTAATGAGGAAAAGTTGTCTTTTAAGCTTGATTTTGGCTTTTGGGTTGATTTTGGCTTTTAACTCAATCGCTTTTGGCTGGAGTCTGGAGGAAGCTGCTAAACCTTATGCTGGCACCACTTTAAGGTTTATTACTGAAACAACCCCTCCCAGTTACTGGATTGAAGAAGCATTACCTGAATTTGAAGAGGCTACCGGGATTAAAGTCATAGTTGAGAGGCAAGCCCACCCCCATTTGGAAGAAAAAGCCCTTATGGATTTTGCTGCTGGGACCGGAATATATGATGTTTTCAACTTTGACTATTCTTGGACTGGAAAATATGTTAAGGCCGGGTATATTGTACCTCTTGAGCCGTTCATGAATAATCCGGAATTGGCAGACCCCAATAATAACTTAGATGATTTTTATTCCAGAATGTGGGAAGGGACAATGTGGGATGGAAAAGCTTATGGTTATCCCTTTGATAGTGTTATCCAGTACCTATTTTGGAACAAGAAAATTTTTGATGACCATGGAGTGGCTGGTCCTCCCAAGACTCCGGATGAATGGATGGAATCTATGCAAAAATTAAACAACCCACCCCAGCTTTATGGAACGGGAATGATGGCCAAACGTCATCTTTCGATTGTTTGTGAGTGGCTTTGCCTTCTCTGGGCTCATCAAGGAAAGTTGTGGGATGATAACTACCAAATTACCCTGAATAACGAAAATGGAGTAAAAGCTACTGAATTTTATAAAAAGATGGCCGAATATGCCCCGTCTGGAGTTACTACTTGGACCTGGGATGATGTTAATACTGCCCTCCAACAGGGAAGAGTTGCTCAATCTGTTCAATGGGACGAAAATTATGGCAGTATGGAGGATCCGGAAGAATCTGCAGTCGTTGGGCAAATGCGTTATGCCCCTGTTCCTTCTTATGGTGATCCAGTATCTCATTACGGAGGATCAAGTCTGGGGATTCCTACCTCTTCCAAAAATAAAGAAGCAGCTTTTCTCTTTATTCAATGGGCTACAAGTTATGATATTCAATTACGAGGGGTAGGAAAGGGGTCTTCCCCAACCCGTCGGTCAATTTATCAAATTCCAGAGCTTAGAGAAAAATATCCTAGTTTTGTTGCTACTGATGCTGCTGCTGATACAACCGGTTGGAGGCCTAGAATTCCTGAGTGGGATGCAATGGTTGAGGTTTTGGCTTTAGAGCTTAATTCAGTAATAGCTGGAACTAAAACAGCAGAAGAAGCACTAAACACTTCAGCTGAAGAAATTGATTCTATTTTAACAGAGGCTGGTTATAAGTAAGAGAGGTGTATAAATTTGGTGGGAGGTTAGGCTTTCCTCCCACCTTGAAGGGAGGGTATAATTGGTGCAAAATGATTTTAATGTTTTTCGGCGCCTTAATTTTTGGGTTTCGTCTTCAGAAAATAAGTTTAAATGGTTATTACTTTTACCTACTATAATTGTTCTGGCTTTGATCACTGTATACCCAGTTATTTATGCTTTAAACCTTGCATTATCAGATTATAACTTAGCCCGGGCCTCGGAAACTTTACAGGGCTACATTGGTTTAGATAATTTTAGAGCGATTTTGCGTAACCCTCAGTTTTGGAACTCACTGAAGGTTACCGGGATCTTTACTGTAGTTGCGGTTGGAGTGGAATTTTTTTTGGGATTGGCAATTGCCCTTATTCTTCAGGGAATTGTTACCAATAGGGTAGTTAGGAGTTTAGTTTTACTTCCTATGATTATGGCTCCTATTGTGGTGGGGTTAGCCTGGACCTATTTATACCAATCGGAATTTGGTTTAGTTACTTATATCTTAAGGTCCCTCCACCTCATGAGCTACCAAACTGCTCCTTTAGCAAGTGTTAGTAGCGCTTTACCCGCATTGATAGCAGTGGACATTTGGGAATGGACACCTTTTTTGATAATGGTTTTGCTGGCTGGGCTTGAAGCCCTTCCTACGGCTCCTTATGAGGCTGCTAAGATTGATAAAGCTTCTCCTTTTTTGGTTTTCCGGAAGATTACTATTCCTTTATTGCGGCCAGTGATTCTTATTGTTTTGGTCTTGAGAATTATGGATGCTATTAGAGTTTTTGATATAGTTTACGCTCTTACTGAGGGAGGGCCGGCTTCGGCTACTGATGTTTTGAGCATGTTTATCTATCGTAACGCTTTTTATTTGTGGGATATTGGTAAAGCTTCGGCAATTTCTTTTATTCTTCTTTACATAATTATGATTGTGTCGGTTATTTTGGTTAATTTACTAAGTAGGGTAAAAGAAGCTTCTTAAAAAATGGAGGGTTAAAACTATGGAAAAGAACCGAAATAGGGTGATAATTGCCAGTATTGTTATTGGGATTGTTTTGGTGGTAAATATTCTCCCGTTTTTGTGGTTGGTGCTTACTTCATTGAAAACAAGGTTAGATATTTTTGCTATACCTCCAAAATTTATCTTTGATCCCACTTTGAAAAACTATGTGTCTGCCTTTACCAAACGTGATTTTTTACCAATGTTTTATAATAGTTTAATTATTGCGGTCAGTAGTACCTTGCTTTCCTTGGTAGTAGGTACTTTAGGAGCCTATTCTTTGGCTCGGTTTAAAATCTTTGGTGACAAACACATATCTTTCTGGATTCTGAGCACTAGAATGTTCCCGCCTATTGTTTTGGTGATACCATTTTTTATCATGGCAACCCAAATGGGCCTCCACGATTCTCGTTTTCTGATGGTGATTGTATATACCACTTTTAATTTACCTTTTGTGGTATGGATTATGAGAAGTTTTTTTGAAGATTTACCTTTTGATTTAGAAAAGGCCGCCATGGTTGATGGGTATTCTAGGTGGGATGCTTTTTGGAAAGTTGCTCTACCTCTTAGTGCGCCTGGTTTGTTCACTACTGCAATTTTGTGTTTCATCTTTTCCTGGAACGAATTTCTTTTTGCCAACGTTCTAACAGCTGCTAATGCTAAGACGGTTCCGGTTGGTATTCGAGGACTTGTTACCTCAAGGGCGATTGAATGGGGTGAGATTGCTGCAGTTGGCACTCTACAAGTCCTTCCAGTATTAATATTTACTTTCGCTGCTCAAAGATATATTATCCGGGGTTTGACCTTGGGAGCAGTTAAGGGATGATAGTGTTTTTCTTAAAGGAGGAAGCGTAATGAATTTGGGTTTTGGAGACCGACTTTTTATTACCATTATGACCATGTTTGGATTGGGATTTTTATGGTTAGGGTGGTTGGAGCAGTTTGTTACCATTTGGGTTGTTCCCCTGATAGGGTTAGTGATGGGGATACTTTTTATTAGGCCTTGGGTTAAGCAGAATAGAATTGAGAGAGAAAAAGAGAGGCAAGAATTGGAGAAAATGAGAAGACATGGAGAGGGGGTAAAAAGTGGCAGACCTTTTAATTCGTAATTTGTGGAAAAAATACGGTAAGGTTACTGCTTTAAAAGGGGTTAATTTGGAAGTTAATGATGGAGAGTTAATTACTATATTGGGGCCATCGGGTGCAGGTAAAACTTCTTTGTTACAAACAATAGCCGGAGTGGAAAAGATAACAGTAGGAGATATTTTTATTGGAGGGAAACCAGTAAAGGACCTTTCTCCTTCAGAAAGAGACGTGGCTATGGTGTTTGAGACATATGCTCTCTATCCCAATAAAACTGTTTTTGAAAATATGGCTTTTCCTTTAAAATCTCCCTTTCGCCAACTTAGAAGGGAGGAGATAGAAAAAAGAGTAAAAGAAATTGCACAAATGCTGCAGATTGATTGGTTGCTTGATCGTAATGTTTCTCAGTTAAGTGGAGGTCAAAGACAGAGGGTGGCCTTAGGTAGAATGTTGGTTAGACATCCCCAGCTTTTTCTAATGGATGAGCCTATTGCTCACTTGGACGCTAAGCTAAGACACAATTTAAGGGCCGAGATTAAAAATATTCAAAGGACATTTAAAACTACTACTCTATATACCACTCATGACTATCGAGAAGCTTTAGGCATGGGCGATAGAGTGGTTGTTTTAAACGAAGGCAAAGTATTACAAGTTGGTACTCCTGAAGAAATCTATGATTTTCCTAAAAATGATTTTGTAGGTGATTTGGTGGGGGATCCTTCTATGAACTTTTTCCCGGGAGAAATTATAACCGACGAAGGTCAATTACATCTAAAAACACCGGTTTTCCAGATCATGCTGGACGAAAAAATGTTAAAAAGTCTAAAAAGTGAGTCTTTAAAAAAAGTTAAAGTGGGATTGCGTCCCTCTGACATTTTCCTCGCAAGAGAAAAAAGCGATGGGTTGTTTCAGGCTGAAGTTTATGTAATGGAGCCCTTGGGAGTTGTGCAGATTGTTTCTTTGCAAGCAGGAGGGGAAAAATTTCAGGTGAAATGTTCGAGTTCCGAAAGCTTTCAAATGGGAGAGAAAGTGTATTTTGGATTTTCCTCTGATAGATTATATCTCTTTGATTACGAGACTGGTTTAAATGTGAAGTATCTTTAAAGGAGGGTTGTGATTAAAGTGGCACGAGTTATTTTGCAAAATGCTTGGAAAAAATACGGGAAAGTAGAAGCGGTAAAGGGAATTAACTTGGAAATTAAAGATGGCGAGTTCGTCTCCCTTTTGGGGCCCTCCGGGTGTGGTAAAACCTCAACCTTAAGAATGATAGCTGGTTTGGAAGCTATAACCTCTGGAGAAATATATTTTGATGACCAACTGGTAAATAATCTTGATCCTGGTGAAAGAAATATCGCTATGGCTTTTGAGTCTTACGCTCTGTATCCACCTATGACTGTATATGAAAATATCGCCTTTCCCCTTCATGCAGCAAAATTACCAGAGACTGAAATTAAGGAAAGAGTGGGTAGAATAGCTGAAATTTTGGAGCTTACTGATGTATTGAATAAATATCCTCGGGGTTTGAGTGGTGGTCATCAGCAGAGAATTTCCTTGGCCAGGGCTTTAGTGAGAGATGCGGATGTGTATTTACTGGATGAGCCGATTTCTCATTTAGACACTAAAATGAGAAATCGGATGAGGGCAGAACTGAAAAGAATTCATAGTGAATTGCAAAAAACCATGATTTATGTGACCCATGATCAAATAGAAGCCTTAGCCATGGCAGATAGGATAGTAGTAATGAACTTTGGTGTCATCCAGCAAATCGGCTCTCCCCAAGAGATTTATTTTCAACCGCAAAACCTTTTTACGGCGGATTTTGTCGGGGAACCACCTATGAATTTTATCGATTGCCGAGTAAAAATCGGTCAGGGTACTTTATTGATATCTTTTGATGATTCTGTTTTTAAACTCCAAAATAAAGAAAAAGTTGAAAAAGTGGCCAATTTTGAAAACCATGAGGCACAAGACTTTGTTTTGGGTGTTCGTCCCTTTTATTTTGGTATTTCTAAAAGCATTACTGATTCGGAAAGAGAAACTAATTTTTTAAGAGGAGAAATATTTGCAGTGGAACCACTTGGTGATTCTAAAATAGTTCATGTAAAATCTGGGAAAAATCACCTTTTAGTTGAGGCGGATTCTAGATTCATGGGTCAGCCGGACGAAACGATTTTCTTAATACCGGATGCTGGTCACCTTCATTTATTTCATAAGAAAACCGAAGAAGCTCTATTTTGAAAATTAATAGTAAAGGAGGTTTGTTTATATGAGATTACAAGATAAAATTGCCATTGTTACTGGAGCAGGGGCAGGTATTGGTAAAGCCATTGCTTTGGGTTTAGCCCGAGAAGGGGCTAAAGTAATAGTAAATGACCTTAATCAGACAACTGGCCAGGCAACTGCCGACGAGATAAAGGAAAAATATGGAAGAGAATCCCTTTTCCTTCCTGGAGATGTAAGCCAGTGGAGGACTGCTGAGCTTTTGCGAGATACGGCTCTGGATAAATATGGAAGGATAGATATCTTGGTTAACAATGCCGGGATTATGATTTCCGGATTGGTAGTTGATTACCGGGAAGAAGACTGGGATAGAATATTTGCAGTAAATGCCAAAAGCGTATTTCTCATGTGCAAAGTAATGGGTAAAGTGATGATGGAGCAACAATATGGTAAGATAGTGAATGTGGCTTCTATTGGAGCTAAAAATGGGGATCGCTATCAAGCTGCTTATGCTGCTACTAAGGCAGCAGTTATGAATTTTACCCGAGCCTTTTCTAAAGAAATGGTTCCTTACAATGTGAACGTTAACTCCATTTGCCCGGGGATAGTAGAGACGGAATTAGGTAAAGTAAATCTGGATGACCCCGAAAAACGAAAGAAGTTTATCGAGATGACCCCTAAAGGGAGAATCAGTGTTCCAGAAGATATGGTAGGATTAACTATCTTTCTGTGTACCGACGAATCAGAGTTTATAGTAGGGCAAGCTATCAATGTGGATGGAGGGATACTTTACTACTAAAGGAGGAGCTACCTTTGAGTAAAAAATATATTTTAGGAGTGGACCTGGGGACCTCTTCCATTAAAGCTTCTCTTTTGGACCTGGAAACCCGCTCTATCCTCCGAGAATCAGTGGAGCTATCGGTATCTTATCCTGATTCTTTTAGTGCCGAACAAAATCCTGAAGATTGGTGGAAGGGATTCTGTAAGTTAATTTCTCAGCTTAAATCCCGAGTAGGAGATTTAGATGGATTATCGGCTATAGGGTTGTCAGGCCAGATGTTAGGTCTAGTTCTACTGGATGAAAAAGGCAATCCAGTGCGTCCCTGCATTTTATGGTGTGACCAGAGAAGTTACCGGGAAATAGAAGAGATAAAAGAAAAAGTTAGTCTGGAGGAACTTTTGGAGTATACCGCCAATACTCCTCTTACCGGCTACTGGCTTCCCAAGATTTTATGGCTGAAAAAACACGAACCCCGGGTGCTTGCTCAAACCTTTAAAATGCTTTTTCCCAAAGATTTTCTGCGGCTTAAGTTGACTGGTAACTTTACAACCGAGGTATCTGACGCTTCCAGCAGTTTTTTGTTCGATGTGGCTCATCGTACTTGGTCAAAAGAGATGATGGATATTTTCCAGGTTGACCCGGCTACCTTACCTCAGGTGGTTGAATCACCAGAAATAACCGGCTACCTTACCGAAGAAGCAGCTCGAGAAACTGGCCTTCCAGCAGGTATCCCGGTTGTGGGGGGAGGGGGAGACCAATCTTCTGGGGGAATAGGGTTGGGAGTAGTATATCCTGGACTTGTCTCTTGTGTTTTAGGAACTTCAGGGGTAGTGATGGCCCAAACGGAAGAAGCTAAAATGGACCACGAAAATCGAGGGCTACACTCTTTTTGTTATTCGGTTCCTGGTAAATGGTTTTTAATGGGCTGCACTCTGGCGGCTGGTGGTTCTTATCAGTGGATATTTAACTCTCTAACTAAGTTGGATGAAAATTTGAGTTTTGATAAGCTAAATTCCTTAGCCGGAGAAGTAAGCCCGGGAAGTAAGGGGTTGATTTTCCTTCCCTATCTCATCGGAGAGCGAACCCCCCACTCTGACCCCAATGCTCGAGGGGTGTTTTTCGGTTTAAGCTATGAACACGATATTCGCCATATGATCCGTTCGGTGATTGAGGGAGTAGCTTTCTCTCAAAGAGAATCGGTAGAGATACTCAAGAGCTTTTCCTTAACTGCCCAGAAATTAACCCTCTCAGGCGGGGCAGCCCGAAGCCCTCTTTGGTGCCAGATTATGGCCGATGTAATGGGTATGGAGGTGGAGACCACCAACATAGAAGACCCTGCTTCCACTGGAGCTGCTTTTATTGCCGGAGTAGGGACCGGAATTTTCAACTCTTTTTCTCAGGTTTGTGAAAACTTTATTCAGCCGTTAGAACACTACCAGGCAATCGACTCTCACTTTGAGCGTTATCAGGCTCTTTTTGAAAAATACCGGGCACTGTATCGAGTGCTCCGAGATTTTTATCCTGATTTTACTTCTCTTCAGCAGGAAATAATTGATTGAGGAACGGTTTAAGCGCTGGTTAATTTTTAGCAAGAAAACGTTGAAAAAACTGGGTATATGAAATACTATGTGGTTGCATAAAAATAATCGTTCACCTATTTTGAAAAGCAGGAGGTGTTGTTTTTGTATCTTTTTATTGCTTCTGATCACTTTGGCTATCCGCTAAAAAAAGTTATTGTAGAACATCTTAGGGAGAAAAAAATAGAGTTTGAGGATTTGGGAGTTAACTCAGAAGAAGAGGTAGTAGATTACCCGGATGTAGCCTTAAAGGCGTGTTTGGGAATCAAAGAAGGGAAATACCAGTATGGCATTTTAATCTGTGGAACTGGAATCGGCATGGCTTTGGCGGCCAATAAGATTCCCGGGGTTTACGCTGCTTGTGCTCATGATATTTATTCGGCTGAACGGGCTAAAAAAAGTAATAATTCCAACGTTTTAACTATGGGGAGACATATTGTAGGTCCGGAGTTAGCTAAAAAATTAGTCGATGCCTGGTTAGAAAGTGAATTTCAGGGGGGAAGATCTTTACCGAAAGTGACTAAAATTAAAGAAATTGAAAAACAATATCTCAAGGAGGAATAACAGCGTGAAAAAATTTATTAATAGACCGGAAAATTTGATTGAGGAGATGTTAGCCGGATTTGTGATAGCCAATGCGAATAAGGTGAGGCGGCTGGAAACCGAGCGGGTTTTGGTGCGCAAGGATGCACCGGTTCAGGGAAAAGTAGGAGTAGTTACCGGGGGTGGTTCCGGTCACAAACCAGCCTTTATCGGTTATATCGGTAAGGGTTTAGTGGATGCAGTAGCGGTGGGAGATATTTTTGCCGCTCCTCCGGTACAGCGAGCTTACGAAGCCATTAAGGCTTCTCATGGTGGCAGGGGAGTTCTACTTTGTTTTGGTAACTATTCGGGAGATGTAATGAATTTTGGTATGGCTCAAGAGTTAGCCCAATCAGAAGGGATTGAAGTAGAGAGTGTAATTGTCAACGATGATGTTGCTTCTTCTCCGCGGGATAGGATGGATAATCGGCGGGGAGTTGCAGGAGAGGTAATCCTTTGGAAGGTAGCGGGGGCCATGGCAGAAGAAGGGGCTGATCTGCAAAAAATGAAAGAAGTGGGGGAGCGAGCCGTATTCAATACTCGAAGCATGGGAGTAGCCCATACCCCCTGTATTCTTCCTACTAGTGGTAAGCCTAGCTTTGAAATTGGGCCTGATGAAATGGAAATTGGAGTAGGGCATCATGGCGAGCCGGGAATTGAACGAACGAAAATGATGAGCGCTGATCAAGTTACTGAGCTTCTCACTCTCAAAGTGATTGAGGATTTACCTTTTGCATCAGGAGACGAAGTAACAGTGCTTATCAATGGTTTAGGTTCTACTTCTCTGCTCGAGATGTATATCTGCGTGCGAAAAGTAGCCGAGATTCTTTCTGACCATAACATCAAAATTTACCGAACCTATATCGGGGAATTTTTTACATCCTTAGAGATGGGTGGCTTTTCGGTGACTCTCACTAAGATGGATGATGAGCTTAAAAAATATATTGATGCCCCCTGTGATGGGGTCCATTTTGTCCAACATTAAAGAGGGAGGTAAGTTAAATTTGACTGAGGTTATTGTTCTGGAGAAGGTCAAATCTGCTTTAAACCGGGTGGTAGAGAATCTGGAGAAGAACCGACAATATCTTAATGATCTTGATAGTCCCATTGGTGATTCAGACCACGGAGAAAGCGTTTGCAATGCTTTTCACAAGGTTAAGGAAGTGGTGAGCGATTCCTCGGCTCAAGATATCGGGACCTTGTTGCAAGAGATAGGAAGGTCTATTATATTTTCGGGAGGAGCCGCTATGGGTCCGCTCTACGGGACAGCTTTTATGGATGCCGGTACTGCTTTGGCTGGAAAAAAGGATTTGAGCCGAGAAGACCTGGTAAAAATGTGGGAAGCCTTTGCAAAAGGGATTCAAAGGCGGGGAAAAGTCGAGTTGGGCGATAAAACCATGTACGATACTATTTATCCCTCGTTTCAGGTACTCAAACAGGCTTTTGAAGAAGGGAAGCCCTTAAAGGAGATGCTTCAAGCAGCAATTGAAGCTGCTCACCAAGGTATGGAGTCTACTAAAGACTTGGTTTCCAAGCGTGGTCGATCCAGCCGGTTGGGGGAAAGGAGCCGAGGACACATCGATCCTGGGGCTGCCTCCAGCTATTTCATTGTCGAGGCTTTTTTTGGAAGTTTGATGGAGGATTAATCTACTAAGTAACCGGCGGGAGGGTATACTTTTTTCTTTGGCTTTCTCCCGCCGGTAGTTTATCCTTTAATTGCTCCTTCGGTAAGTCCTCCTACCAGCTGTTTTTGGATAAAAAAGAAAATCACGAAAACGGGAATACACACTAAAATAGAAGCCGCCATTAAGTTTCCCCAATTGGTTTCATACTGGCCCACAAAATCAAAAATTCCCACGGGTAAGGTTCTTTTTGATTCGCTATTAATAAAAGTTAGAGCGAACATAAACTCTTGCCAGGTGAGAAAGAAAACATAGGCGGAGGTAGCTCCCATGCCTGGTCGAACTAAGGGGATTACTATTCTCCAAAAAGCTTGAAAACGGGTACAACCGTCAATTAAGGCAGCTTCCTCTAATTCTCGGGGAACTCCTAAGAAGAAACTACGCAATAACCATACTCCGACTGGTACGGAAAAGGTGAGATAACTAATAATTAATGAAAGGTAGGTATCTATTAACTTTAAATTACCCATAATACGATAAAGCGGAACGATTATGGCGGCTAAAGGGAAAAGCTGACTTAAAAGTAAAAGAACGAATAAAATATTCTTACCTGGGAAATTTATTCTGGCATATCCATAAGAAGAAAATATAGCCACCCCAAGAACAATTAAAGTTGAAATCGAGGCCACCAACAAGCTATTAATAAAATACTGAGCAAACATCGATCCTTGGCCAAAAACCTGGAGATAATTGTTTAAAGTAGGTCGTTTGGGGATGAGATAAGGAGGAGAAGTGAATTGCTCGTCTGGGGCTTTCAAGGACATGGAAATCATGACTACAAAGGGGAAAAGAACGAAAATGGCTAAAAGAACAGCAAAAAGATAAATAGTTATTTTTCCGGTTTTTTGTCTTTTAATCATGCACTTTCCTCACTTTTGAAACTAAGTCGTACATAAAACAGGCTAAAAATTAATAGAAATAGAAAATCTACCACAGCAAAACGAGAGGCGTCTCCGAATCGAAACCGTTTAAAAGCTAAATCATATATATAGGTGGGGAAAATATGACTGCTCTCTGCTGGGCCACCTCCAGTCATAACATAAACTAGTTCGAAGTAGTTAAATGTCCAGATAAAAGTAAGAAGGAGAGTTACTATGATAACCGGTCTCATGGAGGGGAGAGTTACGTGGAAAAATTTACTTGTTTCGTTGGCTCCATCTATTTCTGCCGCCTCGTAAAGCTCAAGAGGAACTCCTTGCAAGCCGGCTAAATACATGATAGTAGAAAAGGGGAAACCTTTCCAGATGGCGGCCAAAATGACTGCATACAATGCCATGGTAGGGCTACTTAGCCAGGTTAAAGGTTGGTCCACTATTCCTAAAACTTGTAAATAGTGGTTTAAAAGGCCTAACTGAGGATGATAAATTAATCTCCAAGCCATGCCGGCAATAACTCCTGGCATAACCCAGGGTAGAATTACTAATCCTCGGAGGAAAGTATTTCCAATAAAAGTTTGTTTGAGAACAAGAGCCGATCCCAAGCCCAAAAGACATTGAAAGAAGACTACCAGGATAGTCCAGGTCAATGAATTTTTGAAAATCAAGGAAAACATTGGGTTTTGGAATAGCTTTTGATAGGCTTCCCACCCTAAGTAACGAGTGGAAACGAGGGACATATCATAAAAGCTATATATAAATGTCATAAAAAGAGGATAAAAAACTAATACAATAAGGAGGATTAAAGAGGGGAGAATAAAGAAATAACCCGAAATCCATTCCTTTTTATTATGCAGCATATCCCTAACCTCCTGAAGGGGGAGGAATTGTTCCTCCCCCTTTTAGTTCAGCGAGTGGTGTAGTATTCGTCAAGAAGAGTATCGATTTCCCGAGTGGCATCTTTTAAAGCTTCCTCTACACTTTTCTGGTCTAATAAAATGTGAGTGGTGGCATTTCGCTGTATTTCTGCTAAGTCTGGATAGCGGGGAAAAATTGGTCGATAAAGAGCTGTAGCGAGTTGTTGAAAAATGATTTCTGGGAATCTTCTTTTTTGATTTAGAAAAGCTTGAGCTGCTTCTATATTTGCTGGAGTTAAGGAAGAAACCTTCTCGTTTATCTCTTTACTTGTCCAAAATTCTACGAATTTCCAGGCTGCGTCTTTTTGAGAAGCATTTTGGTAAATAACCATATTCCATCCTCCAAAGGTGCCAATTGATTCACCTTCGGCTGGCCGAGGAAAATTGGCAAGAGCCCAATCCATTTCGGGTGCTCTGGCGTTTACCGTATCCTGACCCCACTCTCCATACCAAAACATTCCCACTTTCCCAGCGGTAAAAAGTTGGAAAGAGTCTTCCTCTGTTCTGGCTACTTCTCCAGGTGGATTGATACCTTGTAATTTTTTAAAATATTTCAGAGCTTCCACAGCTGGAGGCTGGTCCAAAGTACATTTTCGAAAATTCTGATCTAACACTGACCCACCGTTGGAAAAAATAAGAGCATCAGTAATACACTGAACGGCATCACCTGCTCCTACGTAAAGGGCAGTTCCCCATTGTTCTCCGGAGGTCATTTTGCTTCCCATTTCATAAAATTCATCCCAGGTTACCGGTGGTTGTTCTGGGTCTAAACCAACATTGCGGAAGAAATCCTTGTTATAGTAGTTAAGTGCCCACACACCTACGTCGAAGGGGATACCGTAGAGTTTTCCCTGGAATATAGCCGATTCCCAGGCACCGGAAAAATAATCTTCTTTTTTCACATTTGGAGATTGGGCCACGTAGTCGTCCAGAGGCATAATGAAACCGGCAGCAGCAAACTCTGGATTCCAGATTTGATCCACTACCGAAACATCGGGGGGGTTACCAGCAGCGGCAGCGATTAAAAGCTTATCCCGATATTCATTGTATGGAAAAACGGTGAATTCTACGTTTATATCTGGGTATAATTTCTGAAACTCGGCTAACGCCTCTTCTTGAGCCTTAATAAGTTCTACCTCTGCTTGTTTCATTAACCATACCTTCAACGTTACTTCCTGGGCAAAAGCGACCCCAGATAGACAAACCACTAATAAAAGAACCAATCCCAACAAAAACTGCTTTTTCATGGTTATTCCTCCTGTTTTCTGATGAGTGTTGACCTCTAAAATTCTACTCGTTTTAATTTCGATAAAATCGAACTGCTTTTCGATCACCTCCTATCATTGTTCCATTTTTCCACCAGTTGGGAAACGAATTTAACTTTTTCTATATCACCTGGTGGAGAAATTTCATCGGAAATTCCTAAAATTATATTAGGAGCAAATAACTCGAGCACGCGAAGGGTGTATTCTTCAATCTCTTGGTAACTATACTCGGGAAGGAATAGAAGCATGGGAATACCGTCTAAAAGAATCATATCGCCCATAGCCTCTTTTAGCTCTTCTAAAGTAACATCTCCTTGGGGCAAAGGAGTGGCCCCTTCAATACCATCGAACTCAGTATCTTGCAAATATGGTAGCAGAGGTTTTAGTGCTCCGTCCATGTGGATATGACAAAACTTTCCTGCCTGATGGAGTTCCTTGACCCTTTTTTGGTAGTAAGGGAGAAGATACTCATTAAACAAACGGGGAGAATCAAATCTTCCATCGATATTCTCACCAAAGTTTAGAATTTTTACCGGGCAGGATTTGAGTATTTCGAAAAGAGCATCTTCTGCTTCTTCGGCTGCCCTGAGATATTCTTTAAGTCGATCCGGGTATTCTTGAATCAGCTCCAGGGTATTTTCAATTCCTGCATATTGCAGGTAGAACCTTTGGAAAGGAGATCGCTCCCAGTAAAACTGGATTTCTCCCCATTCTCCCAAAGTCTCTTTGGCTTCTTGATAAAAAGAATAATCAAAGCGGTAAGTAGTATTTTTTACTATGTATTCCATGACTTTTAAATCTTCAACTTTCTTAACTGGATGTTCTACATAGTGCCAGGAACATCCCCATTCTCCCAACCTCTTTCTGCCTTGTAATTCTCCAAGGGGAGAAGATAAATAAACGTAAATATTTTCTCCCTCTTGGACCTCTTTCACCATTGCTCCATTCTGGTATTCAAAGATTATATAAGTATTAGGTGAGGATATATCTTGTTCTTCTCCATAGAAATAACGAACTGAAGCCTTTAAGCTTTTGTATAATTCAAAAAGAGGAATATTCTGGTATTGATTAGGGAGAGTTCCTCTTACTTGGTTTACATTATACCAGTGTTCCAACCGAGGTTGCCAGACAATAGAGTGAAGATCTTGTCGTTGAAAGGTTTTTAATACTTCTTGGCGAAAGTTAACGTGAGCATTTGACACAAACTTAATCTCCTTTCTAAATTAGTTGGGCCAGGTGGGTACTGATTATTTCACTAGCTATCCCCAAGGCTATGCTTTCTCTTCCTAAATTACTTTTTAGAATGGGGGTATTAACGGCTAATAAAGAAAATATATTTTCCTTAGCAGTATAGGTTGCTTCTTCACAGAAAATACCACATCTATTGCCTATCTCTCCCCCGATTATTACTGCCTGGGGATTTAAAAGATTTACGAGGTTAGCAATTCCTTTTCCCATGGCTTGCCCAGCTTTTTTAAGAACACTCTCGACCACTTTATCTCCTTTATTAAGGGACTCCATAACTTGATCAAAATTGGAGATTCCCCTTTGTTTTAACTCTCGTACAATACTGGCAGTAGAGGTGTACTGTTCAAGACATCCTCGGTTTCCACAGTAGCAGGGGATGCCGTCTTGATCGATAGTGATGTGTCCAAATTCTCCGCAGGTTCCAGTAGCTCCCCTTAAGAGTTTACCCTGGTGGACTATTCCTCCTCCTATCCCCCAATCAGCATATATATAGAAAAAGTAATCGTATTGGTTACCCCATCCGAATTGAACTTCAGCTAAAGTAGACGCTCGGGCTATGTTTTCTATTGTTACTGGGTAGGGGAAAATGGAGGAGAAAAGGTCGACAATGTCTGTATTTTCCCATCCTGCAAAGGGAGATTCTTTTATTAGGTCAGTGGCTTTAAATTTATAGCCAGGGGTAGCTATTCCAACTCCAATAATTTGATGGGAGGGAATTTCAAAAACTTTTTGAATGTTTTTCATTTCTTGAAGGAGTGAGTTGGCAATAGAATAAGGCCCCTGAGAGGCGTTAGGGATAACTTCTTTTTGAACAATAATTTCTCCTAAGAGATTACAAAGTAGTAAATAAGTTTTCCGAGCCAATTCTACGCCAAAAGCGTAACCTCGATTAGCGTTTATCTCGAGCAAAATGGGTTTTTTCCCTCCAGAAGAAGGTCCTTTACCTCTTTCAAGTACTAACTGCTCTTTAATGAGTTGATTCACAATTCGGGAAATAGAGGGTAAAGATAGACCGGTTCTTCGGGTTAATTCGACGCGAGAAAGAGGACCATCTTTTTTGATTAATTCAATTATCTCAGATCGATTGATTTTACGGATTAGTTTTTGGTTACCCATTTTAACTTACTTACCTTTTGTAAGTTTTTAATATTCTATAATATTTCATTTTTATGGTCAAGCATACGAGTTGCCTCAACTAAAATTAAAGTGAAATGATATCGTTGCCTCAATTAAGAATCAAAGTTAAAGAGGATATACTATTTTTAGTTGAAATTGAAAAGAGTGGCTCCCCGTGGGATAATCCACGAATAGAGAAACAACATTCAATAGAAAGGAGCCACCCA
>JASGLU010000083.1 GCA_030156825.1 Candidatus Atribacteria bacterium
ACCTCTACCCCAAACTTTCTCTTCATCTTTTCTACCAGAACATCTAAATGGATATCTCCCAAACCATAAACTATATCCTCTTTGGTATCGGGATTTCTTTCTACCTTCAGGGTAGGGTCTTCTTCCAGAATTCGGCTTAAAGCCTGGCTTATTTTCTCCTCGTCACCTCTACCTAAGGGCTTAATAGCCGCTAAATAGTTAGGCTCAGGATAGGTAATCGGAGGAAAAACGATCGGCTTGTCTTTGGCACTCAAGGTATCACCGATAAAAACTTGGGATATTTTAGTCAAAGCCCCAATGTCTCCTGGCCCCAGCCGATCTGCTGTTTCTTGCTCTTTCCCTCTAACGAAAAGAATCTGTCCCACTTTTTCCTCCTGGTCCCGACTGGCATTATACACCCGATCTTCTGTCGTTATTTTCCCAGATAAAACCCGCAACAACGCCATTTTACCCACATACGGGTCACTAATTATCTGAAACACCCAGGCAGAAAAAGGCTGTTCCTCCTGCGGAAGCCGCTCTTCCTCTTCTTTAGTTTTGGGATTAGTACCCACTACCGGTTTGCGGTCCAAGGGGCTGGGAGCAAATTCAACTATAAAATCGAGCAAAAAATCAATCCCTTGATTAGTAAGAGCCGAACCGGCCAAAAGGGGGAAAATTTGCCTCTGGTTAATCGCCTCTTTCAAGGCTTTCTTCAAAGCTTCCAGACTAATTTCTTGACCTTCAAGGTAGAGGTCCAACAAACTGTCGTCGGTCTCGGCTATATTTTCTATCAAATTTTCCCTAAATTCTTGCGCCATCGCCTGCAAGTCAGAAGGGATTTCCTCCTCTTTAGCTATCTTACCCTCCGGGCCAAAATAAAGAGCTTTCATAGAAAGCAAATCAACCAAACCGGTAAAATTACTCTCTTTACCAATGGGGATACAAACCGGGGTGACCTTGGGCGATAAAGCAGAACGGATACTTTCCAAAACTTGATCGAACTTGGCTCCTTCTCGATCCATCTTGTTGAGAAAAAACATTACCGGAACTTCTCCCTCTGCTAAATATCCCCACACTCTTTCTGTTCCTACTTCTACTCCGGAAACTGCGCAAACACTGATCAGACCACAATCTACCACCCGAGTTGCAGAAAGGACATTGCTCAAGAAATCCATGTATCCCGGGGTATCGATCAAATTAATTTTTTTACCTTTCCAAGGAAAAGGCAACAGGGAAAGGTTGACCGAGATTCCCCGTTTAATTTCCTCCTCCTGCCAATCAGAAACAGTATTTCCCTCCTCTACTTTTCCTCGCCGACTGATTATTCCAGCATCGAAAAGCATCGTCTCGGATAAAGTAGTTTTCCCAGCCCCAGCATGAGCAAAAAGTCCCAGGTTGCGAATATCTTTAGTTTGAAAATCTTTCAATTGTAAATCCCCCTTTCTCTGATGCTAATTCCTTAGGTCAAATCCCAAAAACTGATACCACTTTTCCTCTTTTAATCAGCCGATAAAAACATCATACTAAACAAGAAAAACCAGAGGCTGGCTGCAAAAAACAGGGCAACCAACTTAGTTTCCCGGTCCTTTCTCCACCAGGAAAATCCTTTTTTCCACCATTGGGACCAAGGAAAACGGATCATTGCTCACTCCTTGCGATAAAGAATTTTGAGCATTTTTTTGAGTGCCCCAATTTCAACTCCCCAAGCCATTTTACCATGAACTGCCAAAGAAATTTTACCGGTTTCCTCTGAAACTATTATCGCCAGAGCATCAGTTTGTTCGGTAATCCCCAAACCAGCCCGATGGCGGGTCCCTACCAATTTCTTAACTTCGGCCGCTTCGGCTAAAGGTAAAATACAGCCGGCAGCTACTGCTCGATTTTCCCTCAAAATAACCGCTCCATCATGCAAGGGGGAATCGGTCAAAAATATAGAGAAGATTAATTCCGAAGAAAAAAGAGCATCGATTAGAATTCCGGTCTGGATAAAATCCCGCAGGTTGTTGTTTCGCTCCAAGACAATCAAGGCTCCCACCCTTTTCCGGGAAAGGGACTGACAGGCCAGAGTCAAATTATCGATAAATTGAGCACGAATATCGCTACTTTGTTGAAAAAAATAACCTTCTACCGATTCTCCTCGATGATAAGTCCGGTTCATGTAAAGCCTTCTCATTTCCGGTTGAAAAATAACAAAGGCACCGACCAGATAAGCTAAAATGGCTATTTTCCAAAAAAAAGCCAGTTCTACCAGGCCTAACGAGTTAGACACTCCACCGGCTAAAAAGAGAAAGGAGAGAAACTTAAGTGGCGAAAAAAGAGCAGTACCTCTAACTAAGGAAAAGAGGCGATAAGAAAAAAAAACGAGGATTAAAAATCCGATTATCTGTCTCCACCAAAAGAACTGGCTCAAACACTCCTGCCCCCGTTAACTTAAAATAAGTGCTAACAACGCTTTCTGGGCGTGAAGCCGATTTTCCGCCTGATCTATAACCACTGAATTGGGGCCATCCATCACTGAATCCACAATCTCCTCTCCTCGGTTAGCCGGCATACAGTGCATCACTATACAATCATCTTTAGCCATTGAAAGAAGGTGCTCGTTTAGTTGATAGCGAGCAAAGCGAGCTTTTCTTGTCTCCCTTTCTTCTTCTTTACCCATGCTGGTCCAAACATCAGTATAGAGAACATCCGCTTCCTGGACTGCTTCTTCTGGATTTTCCAGGTAAACGATTGTGCCCCCTGTCGCCTGGCTTTTCTTTAACCCCCTATCCCAAATTTCCGGCTGGGGTCGATATTGAAGAGGAGAACTCACTACCAGATTAAGACCTAAAACAGCCGCTGCCTCTACTAAAGAGTGGCAAACATTGTTGCCATCTCCCACAAAACAGATTTTCTGATCGGTAAGATTCCTTTTCTTTTCCTTAATAGTTAATAAATCTCCCAACACCTGACAAGGATGGTAAAGGTCGGAAAGACCATTTACCACCGGAACCGAAGAATATTTAGCCAGCTCTAAAAGAGTATAGTGATCAAAAGTTCGCAATAAAATTCCATCTACCATCCGGCTTAAAACCCGTGCCACATCTTTAACCGCTTCCCTTTTACCTAAACCAACTTCCTGGGGGCTTAAATACAGAGCGTTCCCTCCCAATTGGCTCATTGCCAACTGAAAAGAAACTCTGGTCCTTAAAGAAGGTTTTTCAAACAAAAGGGCCATCGTCTTCCCGGTAAGAATTGACATCGGTTCTCCTATCAGCCATCGTCTTTTTAACTCTACTGCACTATCTAACAAATAGGTTAATTCTAAAGCGGAAAAATCAGAAATACTTAGAAAGTCCCGGCCTCTAAAAACTTCTCTCACCTTGTCCTGTCCTCCTGAAAATCCAGATATTCTTTCCTAACATAAGGAGATAAAAAGGCTCGTAAAACTGACCCATAGCCTATCTTAAATTTAAGCAACTGCCCTGTCTGATAACGGTTAGCACTTTCTTCTATGTCTAAAACCAGATAATTACTGGTGGCTCCGGTTATTCGCACCCGGCTATCTTCTGGCCAAAGTTGACTATCATCTATATCCTGTAATCCAACTGCCACCAAGGCCTGTTTTCTGGCTCGCTTGCTTTGTTTAGTTGCATCCACTTCCCGGCCAAAAGCATCAAAACCCCGGCCAATGAATTGGTTCGGTTTTTTTGGCCTAACTTCGACTACTTCCGACCATAAAGAAAAAGTTTCCTGTTCCAACCAGGGAATACTTTTTTTTCGAGAAATATCATGCCCAAAAAGAAAGGCTTCTCCCAGCCGAATCTCATCCACTCCTTCCGGACAACAAGCTTCTTCCCAAAGTTCCAAAAAAGTAGTGCCTCCCACCGATAACTTAAGCTGCTGCTTCAAAATCAACTGGAGCTCATGCTTAAGCTGAACCATTCGCTGCAGCAAATCCCGATCAGGCAAAACCCCGTTTAAACAAGCAACGGTAGTGGCAATCCCATCTATCGTCAAATGGCTCCAATTGGGAAAAGAGGTGGCCATTTGCAGTAACTCCTCGGGCATAAATCCTTCCCGGGCATCTCCTCCGTCCACCGCTAAAATCAGCCTCTGGTTGGTATTTTTCTCCCTGGCTAAAGAGTTTAACTTTGTTAAAGACTCTGTTGTTGAAACAAAAGGAACTATTCGATATTGAAAAAGGAGCTCCAGTTCCGAGAACATAGGAAGCCGGATTAAAAAAAGTTCTACCTCTTCACCCAAAAGCTGACGAATACTGATCAGGTTAAGTAAGTTAGAGTCGGCAAACCGCCTGACTCCTTTTTGGAAAAGTAACTTAACAATAGGGTATACCGCACAAAACCCCTTGGTTACCGCCACCCAACTCAGATTCCATCGAGTACACTTTTCTGTGAGGGTTACTACATTTTTTTCTATATTGCTCAGGTTTATCTCCAACAAGGGGTACTGCATACAACACCTCAACCAACAACTTAAAAGCCTATCTCCCTTAGCAAAAAAGACAGCTTTAAAGAAGGAAAACCGGGAGAAACTGAGCTAACTTTTATCGTTTGGAGAATTGGAAGCGAGCTCGGGCCGCTCTTTGACCGTATTTCTTTCTTTCCTTCATTCGAGGGTCTCGGGTAAGAAGACCGTTTTTCTTCAAAACCGACCGCATATTAGTATCCACGGAGACCAGGGCTCGGGCTATGCCATGAGCCAGAGCTCCAGCTTGGCCACTTAGTCCCCCACCTTCTATTCGGGCTTCTACGTCAAATCGGTTCTCACTACCGGTAACCGCCAGCGGTTTAACCGCCAAAATTTGCCAGGCCAACCGAGGAAAGTAATCTCGATAGTCTTTGCCGTTAATTGTAATTTTACCTTCACCCAAAGTTAACCAGACTTTAGCAGTTGAAGTTTTTCTTCTACCAGTGGCATAATATTTTACACTTACTCCCACTTTACTTCCTCCCTATTTGAATAGAAATTGGGTTCTGAGCTTGATGAGGATGGTCTGGACCCCGGTAAATTTTAAGTTTTTTGATCATTTTTCTCCCCAAACGGTTATGGGGAATCATTCCCCACACTGCTCGCCGGATGACCTCTTCCGGCTTACGTGCTAAAAGACTGGCCAAGGTTTCCTCTTTTAGCCCTCCGGGGTAGCCAGTATGGTGACGATATAATTTATCAGCCATCTTCCTCCCAGTTACTCTAACTTTTTCCGCATTTACTACTACCACAAAATCCCCTACATCTAAAAAAGGGGTATACAAGGGTTTACTTTTCCCCATCAAAATCTGGGCTATCTGAGCAGCCAGCCGGCCTAAAACTTGCCCTTCGGCATCAACCAGATACCATTTCCTCTCTGCTTCTATCCTTTCAGTATCAGGAATATAAGTTTTAGTAGAATTCATTTTCTATCTTCTCTCCTTAAAAAGATTCCACTTTCATCTGTAAAGTAAGCAATTTTAACTTATGATACCTCACAGTAACCTGAATTGTAAATAAGCCACGACCAAATGTCAAGGCAAAACGGGAAAAACTGTAGGATTTCCCTCCCCCTTGTAATCCCCCAAAAAAATAAAAGCCGCCAGGGGAAAACTTTCTTAATCTCAAAGCAGCGTCCCAGTCCACTAATAATTTCCCCCAAAAAGATGAAAAATTAGACCAAAAGTGATAAAATATAGAAAATTTAAAAAAAGAGAGTGCCTGCGGTGAGGAAGCAACGCTTCTGAGGCCAAGGGGATCAAGCTAAAGCTAAAAAGAACCTGGTCTACCCTTGCCGTAGGCCAGGTTCTTTTTTTGGGAAAGGAGAGAAACAAAATGTCTTCCTTAGTACAAGAACCTAAAAAAGTAAAAAAATGGATGGAAAATATCGTCAAAGAAGAAGAAATCGAAAAATATCTGGAGAACGGCCGGGATTTTATAGACGATACCCAAATTGAAAGCCTGTTAGCAGAAACCAAAAATCCTGAACCCCAAAAAGTCCGAGATATAATCGATAAGTCCTTGTCTTTGGCTCGGCTTGAACCGGAAGAAACTGCTACTTTACTTAATGTAACCAACCCCGAACTTTGGGAAGAGATGTATCAAGCTGGCGGAGTGCTTAAAAGAAAAGTTTATGGAGACCGCATCGTAACTTTCGCCCCTCTTTATTGCAGCAGTTTCTGTGTCAACAACTGCCTTTACTGCGGTTTTCGCCAAGATAACCAGCTCCAGCAAAGACAAAGACTGACTCAAGAAGAGGTAAAACAAGAAACAGAAACTCTGATATCCTTGGGCCATAAAAGATTGGTAATGGTCTATGGAGAGCATCCTTTATCGGACATAGACTACATTGCCAACACTGTCCAAACTGTATATCACACCCGAGTGGGACAGGGAGAAATTCGTCGGGTAAACATTAACGCCGCTCCAATGGACGTGGACCGACTCCGAATTTTAAAAGAGGTAGGAATCGGTACTTTCCAAGTGTTTCAGGAAACCTACCATCATCAAACTTACAGGCAAGTCCATCCTCGAGGTATTAAATCTCACTATCAATGGAGACTGTATGCCCTGCATCGAGCGCAAGAAGCGGGAATAGACGATGTGGCCATCGGAGCTCTTTTTGGTCTGTACGACTGGAAATTTGAGGTGATGGGACTCTTATACCACACCATCGACCTGGAAAAACACTTCGATGGGGTAGGCCCTCATACCATTTCTTTCCCCCGACTTGAGGCAGCAGTGAACACTCCATTTATTCAAACTTCCCGCTACCGGGTATCTGACCAAAACTTTAAACGGTTAGTTACCGTTTTGCGGCTCTCTGTTCCTTACACTGGGCTTATAATAACCGCCCGTGAACCAGCACATATTCGAAAAGAGGTTATCCCGGTAGGTTGCACTCAAACTGATGCCTCCACCCGGATTGGAATTGGTGCCTACAGTGAGCGTCAGAGCCAGCAAGAGCTTGATCGCCAACAGTTTGAAATTGGCGATTCTCGTTCCTTAGATGAGGTAATCCAAGAATTGGCTCAGATGGGATACCTAACTTCTTTCTGCACTGCTGGTTACCGATGTGGAAGAACTGGCCGCTATTTTATGGACATTGCCAAAAAAGGTAAAGTTCATCATTTTTGCATTCCCAACGCCATCCTCACTTTTAAAGAATATCTGATGGACTATGCGTCACCCCAAACTCGAGAAATAGGAGAAAAATTGATTTCCGAAAAACTCTTCCAAATAGACCAAGGAATTAAACCCAAAGTAGAAGAATACTTGCAACGGATTGATCAAGGTGAACGAGATCTTAGAATTTGAAACCTACAGTAGCCTTTTGGGGTTATAAGGAGTAAACCCCCTATAACCCCAAAAGGCAAAAACTTAAAAACTGAAAAATATAAAAGACAACTGAGGAAAGGAAAACACTTTCCTCACTATTAGGGGGAAAATACCCCCCTAATAACCCCCGAAA
>JASGLU010000084.1 GCA_030156825.1 Candidatus Atribacteria bacterium
GAAGAAGAAAGTACAGAAGCCGCCTTATTGGTAATGTGAGGTAGGGATTTGATGAGAGCCACTCAAATATTTTCAACTAAAAACTTGACAAGCTCCTTTTTCAGTGCCGAGAGACGATGAAGAAAAAATGAAATCCACTTACAATGGAACAACCAAATTACAATACTTTTCTAAATTTATTTTCAACTTCAGTTATTTCCTCTCTTATAGTATTCTGTTGTTTGAAAGGAACGGTCTATTATTTAACCCACCTTTTAGGAGGTGCAATTATAAAGTCAATCGCTCTTAAGTTAAACCATATTACCAAAACATTTGGGAAAAATACAGTATTGAGAGAAATAACCCTCCAGGTAGAAGCAGGCGACATTTTCGGGTTATTGGGTAACAATGGCGCCGGCAAAACTATTACTATCAGGATTATTTTTGGTCTGATAAAACCAACCGCTGGCCGATTTTCTATTTTTGACCAGCTTTGTCCTGCAAACCTTGCACAAGCCAAAAGATTGATGGGAGGACTGGTAGAAGTGTCTTCCTTTTATCCAAACCTGACCGGGCAAGAAAATCTTTCTTTTTTAGCTTCTCTTTCCAGTTTTAAACCCACTAAAAAAGAAATTGAAAAACTTACAGATAAAGTGGGGCTTGATTCTCATCTACTCCATTGTCCAGTTGGAACTTATTCCCACGGCCAGAAGCAGAGGTTGGCTATCGCCCAAGCTCTCTTGCCCTTGCCTCGGCTACTGGTCTTAGACGAGCCCACCTCCGGCCTTGACCCGGAAGGGCTGATAGCTATTAGAAACCTAATTTTAGAGCTTAACCGGGAGTCGGGGATTACCTTTTTTATCTCTTCCCATGAATTAGATGAAGTGGAAAAAATCTGTAATAAGGTAGCCATCATTGACCAGGGTCGTCTCTTAAAGGTAGCCACTATCGATGATTTCCGGTCGAAACCTTGCTTTAATTTTAAGGTAGAACCGGTAAACCTTTTTATCCACTTTCTACAGGAAAAAAAACTTTCCTTCTCAGCCAACAAAGATTACATTGCAGTTGAGATTGAGGAAGAAGATGTGCCCGCTTTTTTGCAAGAATTAACAAACTTATCGCTAAAAGTCTATCAGATTTTTCCTGAGAAAGCACCCTCTTTAGAAGAAGTGTTTCTCCAAACCGTAAAAGGACCGCAAGCCGATGCTTCTCCATTGGGAAATTAGAAAAATAGCCCATCCTGCAACTTATGCAGGTATATTAGTTTTGTGGGGATTAGGAGTTTTAATTGGGGTTTACCTCTGGCATAACCCCTCTCTAATTTATCTTAGAGAATTTGGTTTCCCTTTCCACGGCTTATATCTTCCCGCTATCACCCTTTATCCTTTAGCAATGATAGGACCAATACTCGCCGTACTGGTTGCTGGGGAAAGCCTTGCCGGGGAAAGAGCGAGAGGCACTCTGCGTATGACCCTCACCCGTCCGGTTACCCGAGTTAGAATTTATTTAGTTAAAATAAATTTAGTCATAGTTTATGCTTTGTTTATAGTTTTTTCCACCTTAGGCTTAACTGCTGTTTTAGGTAAAGTTCTCTTGGGAGGAGAAGGTTTTTACCTTCCAGAGAGTTGGGATAACCTACAAGCTGGTTTTTTCAGCCTTTCCTCTAAAGAGGTGGGAATTCGCTTAGCTTTATCCGGACTCTCAATAGTCTGGTACATTTTAGCTTTGGCAGCTATCTCTTTCTTTTTCTCCTCTTTCCAAAAACGGACTTTAGCCGGCCCGATTTTTACTCTAATTTTTAGCGCTTCTTTTTCGGTTTTAGAAAGCTTAGACGTTTTTCAATCAGCCCATCCTTATTTTATTACCCACCACTCTCTATACTGGCAAACTTTTTTTTCTCGATCAATTGATTGGTCTGCTTTTTTCTTCAGTTTTTGGGTAATCGGGATTTACATAGTTATCAGCTTTGTTTTGGGAGGAATAATTTTCTGCCGACGAGATGAGTTAGACTAAACCTCTATACCGGAGTTAAAAGCGGAAGCTTTACAATTTGGCTATTAGTCTTTACTATATAGATAATGAACGGTTTTATAAAGTTTCTGGGAACAGCCGGCGCTAGAATAGTGGTAACCAAACAGCTGAGAGCTTCAGGCGGAATCTGGCTTTCGAACAATAATACTTCTTTGCTGATCGACCCGGGGCCCGGCTCTTTAGTCCGGGCTCTTTCCAGCCGACCTAAACTTGACCCCAGTTCCTTAGATGCTATTCTCCTTTCTCACCGCCACCTGGATCATTCTAACGACATGAATATAATGGTAGAAGCGATGACCGAAGGTACCTTCAAAAAAAGGGGAGAAATTTTCCTTCCACACGATTGTTTGGCTGAGGAACCGGTTTTGTATCGCTATTTGCAGAATTCGGTAGAGAAAATTAACTTTTTAGCTCCCGGAAAAAGTTACATCTTAAACGACCTTGAATTTAATACCCCTGTCTCCCATATCCATTCCGTAGAAACTTACGGTTTTCGCTTTAAACTCCCTGGAAACCTAATCATCTCTGTTGTCACCGATACGCTTTTTACCGAAGAGCTGATTGCCGCCTACAAACCCACTTCTTTACTAATTATCAACACCGTCCGCTTAAAAAAAGAATCATCTTCTCCTATCCAACACTTGAGTATCCCGGATGCCGAAAGGCTTATCCAGGAAATTAAACCCCAAATGGCAATCCTGACTCACTTTGGTTTAACCGTTTTAAAAGCAAAACCCTGGCTCATAGCCCAGGACTTAACTCAAAAACTGGGGATTCCGGTAGTAGCCGCCCGCGACGGCTGGAAATTAGAGTTAAATCAATTTCCCCTTTCTGAAGGTAAGGGTTAATTTACCTTCTAATACCTGGTCAGAGAAAGGTAAAATCGAGTTAAAAGGGCAGAAAGATAAGTAATTAAGCCAGCTAAAAAGATAATATTTAATATTATCCCGACTATAGGGATAAAACCTAAAAGCCAAACGATTAAATAGCCGATTAGCAGGAAGAAAAGGCAGATTATGAAGAAAGTAAAACACTCACCCACATTTTCCACTGCCAAACGAAAACTGGTACTAATAGAGGCGAAAGGATCGTACCCTTCAATCACGGTGGCCGGGAGAGCAAACATCAAAAGAAAAGCTAAAAATAAACCCGGGAAAATAAACCATAAAGAAAAGAAAGCTATCAAAAAGCCAACAATTAGAGAAACTATTAATACATCTCGCCAGCGGCCAGCGATAATCTGCCAAGAATAAGAAAAATCAATAGTGCTTCGATGCTGATAATCCCAGATCAAGGCGATTAAAAAAGCTAAACTCAAAAAAGCTAAAACCGCTCCTACCAAAAGGAGGATGGTACTCAGACCGCTTTGTAGCAAGGAAGTAATCCAGGTTAATCGGCCTCGCCCAGTTAAAAAATTAGCCAGGCTAAAAAGAAGAGCCGGTATCAAGGGGATTAAAATGGTCTGCGGATATCTAACCAAAAAATACCACGCATGTTTGATTTCAAACCAAAAATCAAAACTTCTCATTACAGACCACCTTCAAATTTTAATTCACTAAAAAATCTAACACAAATTAGAAAAAGTAGCAAGTTTCCGTTAAAATTTAATTGACAGATTATTGTTTCAGAAAAGGAAGGCTAAAAATATTCTCCCTAAGGAGGGTAAAAAATGAAAGTCCAGCTCAAGTTTTTCCTAATATTTTTCTCTATTGTGGGTATAACCTTCTCTGCCTTCTCCTTGGAGCTTTTGGATCAGGCTCGTCTTTGGCTGGAAAAAGGAGAATTGGAAAAAGCAATCAACGTTTTAGAACCACTTTTAACCACTCCGGACCCCGACCCGAAAGAGGCAGGAGAGGCGGTAGAAATTCTATACCAAATATACAGCCAACTGGGAGAGGACGAAAAATCTCTGGCAGCACTAAATTGGTACGTCCAGAAATTTCCGAACACCCCTTCTGCCTTTCTTTACCAATATTGGATGGCCAAAATTGAGGAGGAACGTCATAATTTTGATCAAGCTTTAAGTTTGTTAAGTGAAATAGCTTTAAATTATCCCCCAGAAATGGAAGACCCCTTCCAAATTCGATTGCAGGCCTGGGAAGATATCGCCCATAATCTTCACTATTATCAAAAAAGATACGAGGAAGCACTGGGAGTTTATCAGAACATTCTTCTTAATTACTCTACCGACCAATATCAACTCTCACGCATTATGATGGAAATAGGTGCTTGCTATGAAGGGTTAGGGGAAATAGACCGAGCCATTTCTACTTATAAAGAGGTGATAGAAAAAAGTCCTTCCCCTTATTATGATAGATGGGCTCAATTACGGATTGAATACCTGCAAAATCCTCCAGCTCGAACGAGAGAGACTTTAGAAGATTTAGGCAAAGATTTAAGAGCTGCTTTCCAACAAAAGGATATGCAGGCAGTTAAAGATTTAGCCAAAAAGGGAGACTTTTGGGTGGGACAAATTTATAGTGAATTCGACATTCAAGATTTCTCGGCAGTAGAGGAATATATTGCTCAATACTTAGCTATATCCTCAGTAGAACTTGGTGAACTGGAAAAAAAAGATGGATCTTACTACCTAAAAATCTTTAACTGGGCAGATCCTGATTTCGATATTATCTACCTGGTTTTAGAAGAAGGTATTTTTGGATGGGAATGGAAGGGAATTGTGTTATCGAGCTCAGAAATAGAATTCAACTATAATAACCAATAATCATAAATACCCAAATTTTAGCGATGAGGTTCAGCTAAATGGATTTCGTTATTAACGTATTTCAACTGATGATTGAGCGCCAAGAGCTGGTGGTTGAGAGCCTGCTGCAGCATATTTATGTTTCTTTAACTGCCATCGCTCTGATTGCAGCAGTAGGGATTCCGGTAGGTATTCTTATCAGCCAATTACCTAAATTAGCCCCGCCGGTCATATTTCTTACCGGGTTTCTCTACACCATCCCCGTTTTAGCTCTATTTGGATTTATGATTCCCATCCTGGGTATCGGCTACAAACCCACCCTGTTTGCTCTTTTTATCTATGGACTTTTGCCATTAGTAAGGAACACTTATGTAGGGATAACCGAAGTAGACCCCTTTATTATAGAAGCGGCTCGAGGCATGGGAAGCACCCCTACCCAAATTCTCTTTTGGATTCAACTGCCTTTAGCCCTGCCGGTTATTATCGCTGGTTTCCGAACGGTAGTGGTTATGACTATTTCGGTAGCAACTATTGCCGCTTTTATCGGAGCCGGGGGTTTAGGAGTTTTGATTTTCCGGGGGATAAATTCTTACTATCCAGAACTCATAGTGTTGGGAAGTCTCTTGGTAGCAATGTTAGCCCTTCTAACCGACGGGTTGTTAGGAATACTGGAAAAACGTCTTCTTGCCCGAATAAAAAAATAATTATCGGGTTTTAGAAGAAAACTTTACCTTGGAAGGAGCGATGAATATGCGGCAAAAATTAATTATTTATTTATTAACAGCTCTTCTCTCTGTTCTTCCGGGATTCAATTTTTTGTTGGCCCAAGATAATTCAGTAGTGGTCAGTAATAAGCCTTTTACCGAATCCTACATTTTAGCTGAGATAATCATTCAATTGTTAGAAAACGAAACCGATTTAAAAATTGAACACAGAATTATCGAAGGAGGTACAACTTCTATCCTCCATCCGGCCATAGTAAACGGTGAAATTGACATTTATCCAGAATATACCGGAACCGCCTGGCAAGAGGTTCTAAAACAGGAAGAAATGATATCAGACCCAATTGAGCTTTACTACAAGGTGGCAGAAGAATACCAGCAGCGATTTGACTTAACCTGGCTCCCTTTGTTTGGATTTAACAATACCTTTACTCTGGCGGTGAAAGCAGAATTAGCCCAAAAAGAAAACCTAAAAACTTTCTCCGATCTGGCACTGGTTTCAGAAAAATACATTTTCGGGGCAGAACCTGACTTTTTTGAAAGAGAAGACGGATTTGATAACCTGGCCAAAACCTACGGGTTTAATTTTAAATCAGTGAAAGAGATGGCAATTGCTCTCAAATACCCGGCCATTCTTTCGGGGGAAGTGGATGTAATTAATTCTTTTTCTACCGACGGCCTTCTGCGCCGGTATAACTTAGTTATATTAGAAGACGATAAACACTTCTTCCCATCTTACTACTGTGCCCCCGTGATTCGAACAGAAATTATTGAAGCCCATCCCGAAATCATAGAAGCCTTTAAAAAAATTGAGGGAAAAATTTCAGACGCAACGATGACCGAGTTAAATTTCTTAGTTGACGAAAAGCGAATGGAACCCAAAGAAGTCGCCCGTCAGTTTTTAGAAAGTATTGAAATACTTTAAACTTAGATGGCCAAGGCAATATTAGAATTCGAAAAAGTAAGCAAAATCTATTCACCCCAGGTTAAAGCTTTACAAGATGTTTTTTTGAAGGTCAACCAGGGAGAATTTTTCTGCTTAATCGGTCCCTCTGGTTGTGGAAAAACTACTTTGTTGAAAACGGTCAATCGTCTTATCCAACCCACCACCGGCAAGATTTTAGTTAAAGGAAAAGAGATTGAAAAGTGGAATCCAATAGAACTCAGGCGAAACATCGGTTATGTCATCCAGCAGATTGGTCTATTTCCTCACCTCACCGTAGAAGAAAATATTGCCTACGTTTTGAGAACTTTGGGTCAGAAAAAAGAGCAAAGAAAACAGAGAGCTAAAACTCTAATTCAGTTGGTGGGAATGGATATTTCATACCTTAAGCGATTGCCTAAGGAGCTGAGCGGAGGACAACAACAAAGAGTAGGAGTAGCCAGGGCTTTGGCTGCTGACCCGGAAATAATTTTGATGGACGAACCCTTTGGAGCCTTAGATCAGATAACCCGAGAGCAACTGCAAGATGAGCTGTTCTCTCTTCAAAAAAAACTTAAAAAGACTATCTTCTTTGTGACCCACGATTTACGAGAAGCGGTAAAATTGGCCGATCGGATTGGGGTTATGAAGCAAGGAGTTGTCCATCAGGTAGGGTCTCCCAATGAACTGCTGTTTTCCCCTAAGGATCAGTTCGTAGAGGAATTTTTAGGTTCCAGCGGCTTTTTTAATGTATTACAGCTTCTCTCAGTTAAAGAAGGGATGATAGCTTTCGACTCTCTGCCTAAATTAACAATTGCCAACCAAAACCAGCCGCTGGAGTTGACCCCGGAAGTAATTAAGCAAGCTCAAAATTTTACCTGGAATTCAGTACCAGTAGTCAATCAAAACCGCTTTTTTCAGCCGAAGTTCAACCCGATATTGGCAAATAGTCCTTGGTTAGGGGATTCTAACTAAAAAGTTTACCCTACAGTAGGAACCTCTATCTTTTTAATTTGGA
>JASGLU010000085.1 GCA_030156825.1 Candidatus Atribacteria bacterium
TTAAACCCCCCGAAAAGATAAAACAAATACAAAAAAGCTTAAAAAGATAAATACTTACTGAGGAAGAAGAACACTTCCTCAGTAATGGGGGCTTCGCCCCCCTTATAACCCCCTAAAGACAAAAACAAAGAAAAGAATAAATACAACTGAGGAAGGAGAAACGTCTTCCTCAGTTGTAGGGGGAAAATACCCCCTTGCACACCCCTTTCTTTTTACCAGTGCAATGACTCTCTGTCCGTCATTCCTAAATGTCTCTATCAGGAATCTAAATCAGAGAAGAGAAAATCCTCTACATATTTTCCCCTCATCTTTCTCGGGAGACCCTTTTTCCCCCTCTCCCTTGACGGGAGAGGGTTAGGGTGAGGGTGGACTATAATGGGGCGCTATCCCTTTATAAACCTTCAAAAGACAAAAGGAAAAACCACCATGAAAGATATAGTATCCCTCAGTACATAGCAATTTTGAGTTTTTGACTTCTGATTAACAGGTTTTGCAGGATACTATAATCATAGTCAAACTTTTTAATTTTTAATTCCGAAAAATTGGACATCCTCCCAACCAAAGGTATAATAAGATTCAAACCATGAAAATCTTAGCCTTAAGTGACCGAGTAGACCCTCGAATTTACAATGACCATTTTAAGGAAAGATTCAGGGATATTCAAGTGGTTATTTCCTGCGGAGACCTCCCAGAATATTATCTGGATTTTGTAGTAACCAATTTAAACGTCCCCCTCTTTTTTGTTCACGGCAATCACGACCCATCGCAGGGGAAAAAAAGTCTGGCCGGGGGGTTCAACTTAGACGAAAAATTGGTAGTTTTCAAAAACAAACTAATAATTGCCGGCCTGGAAGGTTCTCTCTGGTACAATGGGAACCTTCACCAATACACCGAAACCGAAATGTACTTTAAGTTTTTAAAACTTATCCCCCGACTGTACCTGGCCAAACTTAAATATGGAAGATATTTAGACCTCTTGGTAACTCATGCTCCTCCCCGGGGAATACACGAGGGGCAAGATCCGGCTCACCTTGGATTTAAGGTTTTCCAAAATATAATAAAAAAATATCGCCCCCGGTTTCACCTCCACGGACACGTTCATCTCTACAATTATAATCAATCCTATCAAGATTTTTATTATCAAACCCAGGTAGTTAACTGTTATAGCTATCGAGTAATTGAAGTAGATTAAAAGAAACTCGAGTTAAAGTAGGCAATTTTAAAAAATATAATGGACCACACAAGAAGTTGGAAGAGAACAAGCTGTATTTAGCTTGAATGGAGGAAAACAAAGAAACGGGCGGTTGATGCCCCGACTAAAACTTAAGGAACATAAAGTAAGCCGCAAACAAACACAGAAATTAAGGAAAGATATATGCTTACACTGAGAGGCCGCACGCACTCCTGGCATATGATCCTTCAGGTCAAGATGAAACAATTTAGCAAGGAACCCTTGTTTCATCTTGACAATGGAGTTTGCCTTGCTTAAGCTAAGATGTCAGTTAGAAAAGCTAATTTGTTTAGGGACTAACGGGGAAAATGTTGGCTTTATTACTAATAGTTGGGGGTAGAAAAAATTGAAAGAGGAAGAATTTCTGGCAGAAGAGCTAACCTTAGAAGAAGAATTTTTAGAACAAAAAGAATCCAAAATAAGGCGCCAGTTAATAGAAGGAAACATTTGGAGTAGTATTTTTTATCTGGCGCTTCCTATGACCCTTACCCTCTTTCTTCAAGATGCTTTTAACCTGATAGATATGTACTTTGTGGGAAAATTAGGGCCAGACGCTTTGGCTTCGGTATCTATGGCCGGTATCATAGTAGGATTAATTTTAGCCGCAGTAGCTGGTCTTTCTTTTGGAACAGTGGCTATGGTATCTCGCTATACAGGAAGAGGAGACCTGGATTTGGCCGACAAGGTGGTTGCCCAGTCTTTTCTTTTGGGAATCTTTATTACTTTGATAGTAACGGTTTTAGGATATATATACGCTCCACAAATGTTAAGATTAATTGGTGCAGAAGAGCAAGTGGTAAACTTAGGAACTTCTTATCTCCGTATTACTTTTGGAGGGAGTAGCACTATCTTTCTCACAGTCTTGCTGTTTTCCGCTTTACGAGGGGCAGGCGATCCTGTTTCTCCCATGATTATTTTAATAATTAGTACCATAATTAACATAATTTTAGACCCAATTATGATTATGGGTCTTTTTGGCTTTCCGGCTTTAGGGGTAGCCGGATCAGCCTTGGCTACGATTATTGCCCGAGCAATAGCTCTTATAATGTTACTTTTTGTTATGTTTGGAGGAAAAAGGACGATAAAAATTCGGGTTAAAGACCTTCGACCCGATTTCTCTATTATGAAAAAAATTGTTACTATTGGAAGCCCAAGTTCAGTAGAATCAGTTATTATTAATGCTTCAGCCCTCCTTTTAATGAGTATTGTAGCCGCTTTTGGTACTATTACAGTAGCCGCTTATGGAGTGGGAATGCGACTCAATATGGCTATTATGATTCCTACCATGGGATTTGGTACCGCTGCTGCTACTCTGGTTGGTCAAAACCTGGGGGCAGGAAAACCAAAAAGAGCAGAAAATAGCGGCTGGTTCTGTGCCGGAATAAGCTCGGCAATCATGCTTTTACTTTCGCTTCTACTTTTTTCTTTCTCTCAGGAAGCGGTAAGAATATTTAACCGCGACCCGCAAGTAATCGAAATAGGATCGCAGTTTATTCGGTATGTCGCCCCCAGTTTTCCCTTCATAGCCATGGCTATGTCCTTAGGAAGGGGGCTCAACGGGGCAGGTGATACTTTCCACACCATGCTTTTTTCTACCATTTCTCTTTTATTGGTGAGAATACCTTTAGCTTGGCTTCTTCCTCGCTTTATGGGCATCAGGGGAATTTGGGCAGCTTTAGCTTGCACCAACCTACTTTATGGGATTATAGTTGCTGGTTGGTTTAAGCTGGGAAAGTGGAAAGAAAAGAAAATATAGCCAGTAAAATCCACAATCCTACCCTTGTTCACAAGAGCGGCATTTCCGCTGGGTTAAGTCTCTTTCTTTGTCCGCTTTATTCGGAAAAAGGTTTCTTTTCCGGGGGTAATAAAAGCAACTGATGAGCGGGCGAAAAAAGGCGGACACTTAAAAAGCGAGCACTGATAAAAGCAGACAATATAGACACAGAAAAAATCATGGCTATTACCACAAATTGATAAAGAGCGCTGGATACTGGGCTCGTGCCGGCCAATATCATCCCCGCCATTAATCCCGGAATCCAAACAATCCCCAAAGAACGGAGAGAATCAATTCGAGGAATAAGACTGGCAGTCAAAGCTCGTTCAAGATAAGGAGCAATAACTTTAGGAGCCGGTACTCCCAAAGAGAGACCGGCTTCGATGAGACTTCTTTGGGTCTCCACTTCGGATAAAAGTCTCTCAAGAGCTAATGAACAAGTATTCATAGCATTAGCAATAATCATGCTTCCTACCGGAACCAGCGAGGTGGGGTGGGAATCGATTACCCCCATCCAGGTCATGAGAAAAGTTACTAATCCTCCCCCCAAGGCTATCCCCAAAAAAGCAATAGCAAAAGAACCTTCTACCCGGCGGATTCTGCGAGCAGTGACCCGAGAAGCAACCAAAATCATAAAAAAGAGAAGCAAAATACTACCCCAGATAGAACCCCGAAATACTAAAAGTAAAACCGAGCCTATCGCTACTACCTGAGCTAATCCTCGCAGGAGAGCCTGCAGCCCTTCCTGGAACAAGTTAATTCTCTTTTTTTGCGCCCAAAAAAGAACTACCAGGGTAAAAGTCAGGGTTAGCAGAGCCTGTACCAAGCGCAGGGATAGTTCACTGGAGAAAAGATGGCTTAACATGTAACGCCTCTTCTTTTGGACCTAAAAATGTTATTTTCCCATGGTTTAAGACCATAACCCGGGTGGCCAGCCGACGGGCTTGTGCCAAATTATGGGTAACTAACACTAACGTAAGTCTTCTCTGGTCTATGGTGGTCAATAATAAACGTTCTATTTCTCTTTCCTTTTCTTCATCTAAAGCTGAAGTAGGTTCATCCAGGAGTAGAATTTCCGGAGAGTTTGCCAGAGTACGGGCCAATGCCACTCGTTGAGCTTCCCCTCCGGATAAATTGTCTATCTTTCTTTCAGCAAATCCGACAAGTCCCACCTGGGTCAATAAGCTTTCAACCTGGGAGTTGGTCATTTCTTCTCCCCGCTGAGATGGCCCCCATCGAATATTATCAGCCACTGTACCTGGAAAAAGTGCCGGTTTTTGAAAAACGAGCCCGACTTTCTGCCTTAAAAAAGGAGTAGGAATAGTCCGATAATCTTTCCCTTGGAAGAAAACTTCCCCACCGGTTGGTTCATCCAACCGGTTAAGGAGTCTGAGAAAACTGGTCTTTCCCGAACCACTTGGCCCTACAACAGCTAATATTTCTCCTGATTTGATAGAAACTGAAATTCCATCTAACAATACTTCACCATCTACTACCCGAGTAAGGTTCCGAATATCAAACACGGTTTGCATTTCTGCTATTTTCCATCCCGAATTAAATTAGCCCTCTTTTATTTAATTTTGGATTAAAAGAGCCCCAAAGCTATAATTGGGGCTCTTTCTGTTATTACTCTCCTGGAGACGGAGATGGAAAAGTGGTAGTCGAAGAGCTTATGGTTTCTTGAAACTCCTCCAATTGTTGAGTTAATTCATTTTGAACTGCTTCGATTTGTTCAGTCACCTGGGAAAGTACATTGCCCACCGAGCTAGAAGCAGAAATAGCTACGATTAACGCTATAACAGCTATAATAAGTGCTATCCAAACAATAATTTGCATTATTCCAGCTACCGTTTTTTCCTCACCCATACTCTTACCCTCCTTTCCTTAATTTCTATTTTATAGAATCCCAAATTGGGCCTTTTTGTTCCCCAAAAAATTCTTTTCCAAACAAAAATAACAATCAGCTTTAATTGGTTAGAACAAAGTTTAAAAATAGCGCTCAAACAAACTTTTTTCCAGTTCTCGGTTAACCACCACTATAGTTCGGCTTTCTCTATCCCATTCCTTGCCTTCCCAGGTAAGTACCCGACCCCCTGCTTCCCGAACAATGCAAACCCCAGCTGCTACATCGTAGAAAGAAATTCCCACCTGAAGGTAACCCTCTATTCGACCGCACCCCACATAAGCTACCCCGAGAGCAGCACTGCCCAAAGACCTTACCGCCTGACAATCAAGCGGTAACCGGGAATAAACCGGGAAAAAAGTTTCCCATTCGGGTTGCTGGTGGGGGATACCCATGCCAAAAATTGCTCTTTGATATTGCGAAACAGAAGAAACGCTTACCGGCTTTCCATTTAAAAAAGCGCCTTGTTTATCTTCTGCCCAGATAACTTCTCCTAAGTTAGGAGATCCAATCACTCCCATAATCGGCACTCCGTCCTTGAAATAAGCGATAGAAATAGAGTAAAGCGGAATCTGGTGGACAAAATTGGAAGTCCCATCAATGGGGTCAATTACCCAGGTAGAAGAAAAATCGGTCAGAGGGAAACCACTCTCTTCGCCCCAAACTAAGTCGTGAGGAAAAGCTTTCTTCAGTCGCTCTTCGATCAGCTGCTGAGATTTCTGATCCACATCGGTGACCAAATCAATGTTACTTTTCTTCTCATTTATAGAGGTTATATTCGACTGGTTTTTTTTAACAAACTCTCCCACTTCTTCTACTACTTGCAAAGCCAGATTTAATCGGTCGCTCATTAATTTCTCCTTTCCCTATTCCTCTCCCAAAAAAGTCCCCATCGAGCGAGCTAACCCCAAAAGCGGAGAATCGAGAGGAATTGTTTTCAAAGAATCAATAGCTTGCGCCATAGGAACAGGAATAATCTCTTCCCCTCGCAAGCCCGGAAAATATCCAAACTGCCCTTCCACAACCAACTCCACTGCCTTAGCCCCAAACCGGCTGGCTAAAACCCGATCAAAAGCAGTAGGAGAGCCCCCTCGCTGAAGATGACCCAAAATAACTACCCGAGTTTCCAACTTAGTCAGCTCTTCAATCTCTCGTCCAACCACATAGCTAATACCCCCCAGCCTGATTTGGTCATGGCTTTCCTGTACTACTTTTTGCACCACCAGATCTCCCCCTTCGGGACGAGAGCCTTCTGCTACTACCACAATACTAAAGCGTTTACCCGATTCTATTCTTTTCTGGATAAAATCACAAACCTGCTTAATTTTAAACGGTATCTCGGGAATAAGAATAACATCCCCTCCACCGGCGATTCCTCCCTGCAAGGCAATCCAACCTGCATAGCGTCCCATAACTTCTACTACCATCACCCGGTGATGAGATTGAGCGGTAGTATGAAGTCGATCTATCGCCTCGGTCACTATACTGACCGCTGAATCAAAACCAAAAGTAAGGTCAGTCCCATTGAGGTCATTATCAATAGTTTTAGGGACCCCCACTACGTTGAGACCCAATTCCATCAGTCGGCTGGCAATATGAAAAGTCCCATCTCCCCCGATACATATCAGAGCTTGAATACCAGATTTTCGGTAATTATCTACCGCCTGTGAGGAAAGGTCAAGTAGTTCTAAATGGTCTTCCCGGTACACCGGATATCTAAAAGGATCAGCCTTATTAGAAGTTCCTAAAATAGTCCCCCCTAAAGGCATAATCCCCGATACATCGTTATATTGGAGTTCTCGCCACTTATTTTCTACCAAACCTTCAAACCCGTCTAAAAAACCAACTATTTCCAAGTTGTAATCTAAAATGGCTTTTTTTACCACCGCATGAATAACCGCATTTATTCCCGGACAGTCTCCACCACTACTTAAAACACCAATTTTAGGCATTGAGCCTCACTCCCTATAAATTTATTTTATTTTACGGTTGGAAAACTTTCTTTCCTATTTTACAATATTAAATAATTGAGTCTTGGTTCGGCCCCAAAAATTTATTTTTGGATAGACCTTACGCTGCATGGTACACCAGATGACAATGAAAACAGAATTCTCTCCCTTGGAGAGAGGAGGAAACCGTTTTAGATGCCCGATTACTAATTTCGGGCATGACAGAAAAGGGATACAATGTAGGAGACTGAGGGAGTGTATCCCCTTAGTTAGTATTTGCCTTTTCATATTTTATTTTTATGTTTTATCTTTTCAGGGGGTTTAAGGGGGGCAAAGCCCCCATTGCTGAGGAATGTTTTCCTTCCTCAGTTAGTATTTATCTTTTTAAGCTTTTTTGTATTTGTTTTATCTTTTCAGGGGGTTTAAGGGGGGCAAAGCCCCCAT
>JASGLU010000022.1 GCA_030156825.1 Candidatus Atribacteria bacterium
TTATGTTTTTCAGTTTTTAAGTTTTCGCCTTTGTTTTTCGGGGGTTATAGGGGGTTTACCCCCTATTGTTCGGTTATAAGGGGGGCGAAGCCCCCATTACTGAGGAATGTCTTTCTTCCTCAGTAAGTATTTATCTTTTATTTTTTAATCCTTTATCTTTTCGGGGGGTTTAAGGGGGGCGAAGCCCCCATTACTGCCATTTACAGGATAGTGCCGGCATTTCAATCGGTAGTTCGGAAATATGATAATTTTTTACGGCAAGCCCTAAAGTTTTTCCTGAATTTACCGATAAAAAACGTAGAGAACAAAGAAAAGAGGGAGGGATCAATTTTGCAAATCCGGACCAGAATCCCGCTGGGATTTGTTGTTTTAGCGCTGTTAGCAGCGGTAGTAGGCGTCTTTGCTATTTACGCTTTTCGAGAAATTGGCACTTCTTTGGAAGAGGTAAGAAGCAACACCCCCTTGCTTTTGGCTACTTCCAGGATCAAAGATTTGCTTTCAGAGAAAGATTCTCTGGTATCTTCCTATCTTTTGGAAGAAGACCCGGCTGCCCTGGATCAAATCAAGGAAGAATTAAATCAATTAGATAATAGAATTATGACCTATCTCGAGGCCCTGCGGTTGGGGACAGAGTCGGAGGAATTTAAAACCTCTTTTTACTACTCTACCTGGGAATCAGAGGAGTTTCCTTATTCTCTGCCCCTTCTGGAAGAAGGAACCCATCTCCAACAAGGTTTGCAGAATTTGAAAGTTTCCGAAGTTACCCACCAGGCCAAGGTGGGTACGGTAACTATGCGTTGGCGTGAATTGGTTATTAACCGCCAACAAAGAGACCAGACTGCTTTAGCCATGGATGAACCAGCTCAAGTAGTGGTTAACTTTATTCAATCGGTAGCCCAAGCGGTAGAAAAGTTTGCCCGCCCGCTGACGGAAATTGATTTTTTAATTTCTCGCTGGTTAGCCAGTGGTGACCCCGACGGTAGAACGGCTATTGCTATCAACTCTTACTTTGACTCTTTTTTGAACGACATCAACAATTCTTCTATGATTTCTGAGCAAACTAAAAAAAATATAGGAGAGCAAATAGCTATTTGCCGTCAAAGCTGGGAAAGGCTACAAACTGAGCTACCTACTGCTACTTCGGAAGAGCGAGATAACCTGTATATGGAGTATTATCGCGTCTATAGTTCTCTACAAAGAGCGTTAGAAGGCTTGAGGATGGATGACTGGTTAGATAAGCTGAATACTATAAACCAGGAGAGGAAAAATTACCTTTTACTGTCTGACCCGGAAGCAAAAGAGGCCGCTCGCCAGAAAGTGGACTCCAATATTCAGCTGATGGGGAAATTTATGCAAGAAGATTTCCTAAACACCTATGGCTCGGTCACCGCTGAAGCAGTGATCAACGATCGTTGGCAGCCTTTTGTTGGACTGTGGGATGAAGTGATAGGGTTGGATACCATGTTAGGTTTGCTTGATCAGCAAACTAAAAAAGCCATCGCCGATGTAGGAGAGGCTGGTCAACGGGTTTTTGCCGCAATGAACGATATGAACCAGCAAGTACTGGACCAGTTTGATGCTACCGTTACTCGTGTTACCCACCTGCAAGACCAGCTTTCCCGAGTGCTTTATTTGGTGGTAGCGGTTATAGTAATCTTAGCCATTATTTTGGGGGTAGTTATCTCAAGAGGCATTGTCTCCCCCATAAATCGGAGCGTCTCCTTCGCCCAGGTCTTGGAAAAGGGAGATTTAACCCAGGAAATTTCTCTTCGCCGCCGGGACGAGCTGGGAATTCTCTTTAACTCTCTAAACCAAGCCTCTCGCTCTTTACGCGCCTTTCTAAAAGAGGTGGCCGAGGGCGCAGAAAAAATTATATCCTCTATGGAGGACCTGCAGCGTGCCTCTCAGGAAATTGCTCAAACTGGGGATCAGATTGGCCAAACCATCTCTCAGGTAGCCCGAGGGTCGGAGGAACAGAGCCAGAACTTGACCGAAGTCTCTCGCAGCATGGAAGACCTGGTAAGTCGGGTAAGGGGGATGGCTGAACAGCTGAAAAGCCAAGCGGGTAAAGCTAATTCCACCCTGGAAGCAGTGGACCAGGTAATGGAAAGCATTCAGTTGACTGGTGGTAACCTGGAGAAAGTGCAAGGGGCAGCAGCTCAAGCATTTAGCTTCTCGGAGGAAGGGCAAAAAACCTTGGAAGAGGTAGTAGAAGCTATGGAGAGCATCCGGAGCTCAGTTCTCTCGGTTGGGGAAACGGTAAAAAGCCTGGGGCAGAGCTCGCGAGAGATTGGTAGCATTACCGACTTAATAACCGGGATTGCCGATGAAACTAACCTGTTAGCTCTAAACGCAGCCATTGAAGCTGCCCGGGCAGGAGAGGCCGGCCGCGGCTTTGCAGTAGTGGCCGAAGAAGTAAGGAAACTGGCTGAAGAATCGGGCAAAGCAGCCCAGCGGATTGCCGGTTTAATTGGCGATATTCAAAAAGAAGCTAACCACGCAGTAAATTCCATGGATGAGAGCACCGAGCGGGTAGAGACCGGTACCCAGGCAGTGGATAAAGCTCGCCAAGCCTTTGGTAACATTTATCAGGCCAATCAGGTGGTTGCCCAAGAGACCGACGCTATTTCCTCTTCTTTTGCTCGAGTGCAGGAAATCGCTCAAGAAATTGTTCAACTGGTTCGAGAAGTAGCAGAGATTTCTCGTCAAAATGAGATAGAAACCCAGGAAGTGGTTAAAGGAGCAGAAGAGGTGTTTACCAAGCTTAGTAATGTAGCCTCTATCTCTGAAGAAAATGCAGCTTCAGCAGAGGAAGTAGCAGCTTCAGCTGAAGAGCAGAGCGCTGCTTTGCAAGAGATGGATAAATCGATCCAGGAAACCATGAATATGGGAAGGTCTCTGAGAGAAGACCTCAAAAATTTCACCATTTAATGGATAGACGGCCATGCCCCTTCGGGGCAGCAGATAACAATGAAAACGGAACCCCTTCTCCCTCCGAGGGAGAAGGGAAAGCCGTCTTGGATGCCCGATTACTAATTTCGGGCATGACGGAAAAGGGATACAACGTAGAAAACTGAGGGAGGAAATACACCCCCTCAGGTTAATCTTTATGTTTTTGGGGGGTTATTAGGGGGGTATTTTCCCCCTGATAGTCGGAAACGTCTTCTTTCCTCGGTTAGTATTTATCTTTTATGTTTTTTTGCCTTTCGGGGGGTTATAAGGGGGGTAGCGCCCCCATTACTGAGGAATGTTTTCCTTCCTCAGTTGTATTTATCTTTTATTTTTTAATCTTTTATCTTTTAGGGGGGTTTAAGGGGGGTAGCGCCCCCCCCTTATCGTAGTTTACGATCTCTCCCTTTTCTTTCCCCTCCTCCAGGAATTGCCTGAGGAGGGGAACTTTTTCTTCTGGAATAACAAAATAAATCAACAACTGTTCAGCTTCTATTTGAAGGTATTTTTTGCCTCCCAGGAGGGCGCTCAGGCGATTGACCACCAGCGGGAAAAAGGCAGGGTTAACCGTAAGATAGCCGGTTTTCAGGGAGAGATACGGTTTTTTGCCCGACTTTTCCAGAGTAGCCTGGGCGGTTTGCCGGTAAGCCCGTATGAGCCCCTTTATCCCTAATTTTTTACCGCCAAAATAGCGGACTACGGTTAAAAGTAAGTTGGTATAGCCTGCCTTTTGAATAGCACCCAGAATAGGCCGGCCGGCGCTGCCGGAAGGTTCTCCTCCGTCGGAGAAAAACTGCTGTTGATTTTCCTCTATCCGCCAGGCGTAAACCAGGTGGGTGGCGTCGGGATGGGCCTGGTTAACCAGCTGAAGTTTTTCCCGGATCTGATCGGGTTGAGTAACCAGCCAGCTTTGTCCAATAAAGCGGGAGCGCTCTATTTTGATTTCTGCCTGAGCCTCACGGATAATTAGATATTTTTTGTCCCGCTGGCCATGGTTGGGTTTAGCAGTCATCGATTAATGTTTTACCTCCCCGTTTTTTCAGGTGGGCAATCTTTATCCTTCCTGAACCATAAACCATTATAATCCCTTTGCCTACAGGTGGTCCATAGAAGAGACAGCCATCGCCCTCGTCTGTCATTCCCGAAATCTTTAATCGGGAATCCAGATGTCTTTGTCCTGAAATACTTTAGATTCCTGATAAATACATTCAGGAATGACAGGCGAGGAGTCGTCGCGGTAGCAGTAAAAAAACGAGACCGCCACGCACAAAAAAGACGCCGTACTCGCGGTGACAAAACAGAGGTTATTGCGCTGACAAAAAAGAAAGGGGCTCACAAGGGGAAATCCTTTCCCCCTTGTACCGAGGGATTATTTCCCCTCGGTGTTTTTTCTTTTGTCTTTTATTTTTTGTTTTTTTGTTTACGCCGTAGACTGTCTGTTTTTCCTTCTTCGATTGCTTTTGTCTTTGTTTTTCAGGGGGTTGATAAAGAGGCCTTCGCTGAATCTCCGAATTAGGCCTTTGCTTCCTAATAAAATTGTGATACTATTATTTTGGCCTTTAGCCATGGTGGTAAAAATTCCTTTCTGTCTTCTGGGTTTCCCCCCTTACCACCATATTTAGTTTGCATATTTTCCCCACCCACTTTTTTAAGGTCAAAAGTGTGTTGATAGATGTTTATCTAAGTGATAGAATCCGGGAGTTCTTATCTTTTTATTGGAGATAGAAAAACAGGAAAAATTTTCACTTTTGGGAAATGTTCTACCGGCCCTTGGGTTATAAAAGTGGAATTTTGCCCTGTTTGTAGAGAGGAGAGATAAAAATGGGAAAGTTGGAAGATAGAGAAAAAGCCCAATCGCAAAAATATTTTGAAGATTTGTTCGACCTGGCGGTTTTCTTTCAGTATCGACTCTTTCCGGAGGAGAGGACCTTAGGTGAAATGTGTTCGTTGGTAGAAAATCTTCCCCCCTGGGAATTCGAAGAACTGGCAATCGATGAAGAGGAAATTTTTATCGTCTAAACTTTTCTTGGACCGACTTTGGTTTTAGCCCCTAAACAAAAGTGGATGGCGAAAAAAGCAAAAAACTTAAAAAATAAAAGGCAAAGACTTAAAAAAAAATGAAAAACTGAAAGGATAGACCATCATTGTTTCTCTAAGATTATGTTGAATTCTGTTTTCATTGTTATCTGGTGCCCCGAAGGGGCATGGCCGTCTATCCTAAAGCCATAGTAAATAATATCCTTACAAGGGAGGAGCGAATTTTGTCTAAATCTAAAGCGGAGCTCTATCAGGAACGCCTCAAGCGGTATACGACTGCCGTGAAAAACGGCAAACCGGATATGATTCCCATCCGGCCATTTGTGGCTGAATTTACCGCTCGCTATGCAGGCTACAGCTGTCAGGAAGTTACCCACGATTATCGAAAGGCTCATTTAGCGGTAAGGAAGTGTGCGGCTGACTTTGACTGGGATGCAGTAGTGGGAAACATGGTGTATGTATGGACGGGGTTAACTCAGGCGATAGACCTGGTCTATTATGGAGTACCTGGGATTGATGTCTCGCCCGATGTGGGTTTTCAATATCGGGAACCACCAGAAGATAAGGCTTTTATGCGCCTGGAAGACTATGATGCTCTAATCCAAGACCCGACCGGTTATCTTTTCAATACCTGGCTTCCTCGAGTTTCCCGGGCTATCGTTCCCCCAGGAGAACCGGCTACTTTTCGTCATAACCTGGCTTTCTTAAAAGGGGGTATGGCCATGATGGACTATTTCGGAGCCTTGGGAGAACAGAACGAGTTGCTCCGAGATGAAACCGGTACGGTTTCAGCTATTTCTGGCATTCTGAAAGCTCCACTGGATATCATGGCCGATAAGTTGCGGGGATACTATGGTTTAGTCCACGATCTGATGGAATGTCCGGATAAAGTACTTAAGGCCTGCGAAGCCCTGGCGCCCCATCTTTTGTGGATAGCCCTCTCAGGAGCGGATCCGGCGGGAAATGTTCCTATCACCATGTGGATGCACCGCAGTTGTGTCCCCTTTATCACTCCTGATCACTTCGAGCATATTTATTGGCCGACTATTAAGCCGATTATTGAAGAGATATGGAGAAGGGGCCACCAGGTCTTGCTTTATGCCGAGGGGAATTGGGATTTTCATCTGGAAACTTTTCGCACTTTACCAGCAGGTAGCGTTATCTTCCATGTGGATCAGGGGGATATCTTTCAGGCTCATCGGATTTTGGGAGATAAATTTTGCTTGAGTGGTGGCCTACCTAATACTCTGTTGAGCATGGGCACTCCGGAAGAAGTGCGAGAATACTGTAAGAAAATTATAGACGGAGTTGCCGCAGACGGAGGATATATTATGGATGCCAGTGCCATTATCCAAAACGATGCCCGGGTGGAAAACGTTCAAGCCATGACCGAGTTCACCCGAGATTACGGCCAGTACTGAGCCGGTAAGAGAGGAGCCGAAACAAATGGAGCAATCAACTAAAGAGAATGTTTATCGCAAACCGGGGGTATGCATCCCCTGGGAAGAAAAATTAAAGGAATTGCCGCCTATCCCGGGAGACGCAGAGCTGGCACGACAAATCTGGGAAGAGGTTGACCAGCTGGGGTATATTTTTATCTGGCATTGTCTGGTTTCCTTTTAAACTCCAACCAGGAAAAATACCAAACCTCAATCCGGGGTGAAGCGCCCATCGTCGCGGACATTAAACAGCTGAGAACGTTTTTTCTCAAGCCACCCTTGTTTTTCTACCACCGGGGAGTCAAAATCAGGGAGATAGGGCTTGATGTCTAAAAGCGGGGTTCCGTCTATTATATCCACTTCTTGAATGTGGAGAAGATGGTCCTCCACGCTTAATAACTTTACTATCGAGAGCCCGATCGGGTTGGGCCTGGCAGGAGCTCGAGTGGCAAACACTCCCCTTAGTTTTTGGTCTAAGAAAGGTTTAACTTTAAGTTTAGCTGGTTGTGAGAGGTGAAGGTGGTAAAGCAGGATAATATGGGAGAATCCCTCCAGGTCTTGCAAGCCTTCGACGTAAGGGCGAAAGATTTCAACTGTTCCGGTTATTCCGGCTGCCCCCCGGGGCTGAATAGGAGTGCCTTTTGATTCGCGATGGGGGGAATGAATAATGCCGATTGGTTGGTAACAAATTTGGGTCACCGTTCTCCTCCGGAGTAAGATTATGATTGATTTCTTATTGTACTCTTTTATTTTTTTAGAGGCAAATTTATTGATTGGCTTTTTGGGATATTACTTTAGTCGAGGAGACCTATCGGTCTCTCATTTTTCTGGATATCCGTTTCTTTGCTTCTCCTATTCCCTTATTTGCCTATCTGCTATAGAATAGGATGTGGTTTATTCCTTTTGTTTTTGATCACTGTTTACGAGAGAAAGGAGGAAAATAGGTAAGTTTGGTAGATTGATTTTTGCTTAGCGAGCGCAAATTGGTCTTCCAGACTAAAGGTGATGTGGGAAATACTTCTTTTTTCCGTTTTGGTTTTTCTGGCCCGACTGGCCGATGTTACTTTGGGTACCTTGCGGATTGTTTATGTATCCCGGGGAATGAAGTTGCTTTCTGCCCTTTTAGGGTTTTTTGAGGTTTTAATCTGGATTGTGGTAGTATCTCAGGTTATTCAAAACCTCAACCACTGGGTAGCTTACTTGTTCTATGCGGGAGGCTTTTCTGCCGGAGTTTTGCTGGGGATGATGATAGAAGAGAGATTGGCAATGGGGTATGTGGGCCTCCGAATTATGGCCCGGGAAGAAGCGTTGAACTTATGCCAGACCCTGCGGGCGCAGGGTTATGCCCTTACCACTTTTGATGCCGAGGGGAAAGACGGACCGATAAAGGTAATATACCTTGCGGTAAAGCGCAAGGACCTTGATCAGGTATTGAGTTTTGTCCGAACCCATAACCCCCGAGCTTTTTATACCATCGAAGAAGTCCGCTCTCTGGGAAGCTGTCAGGAAAAACCTTTTACTCGCCGTCCACCCTGGGAGAAGTTGAAAAAAATGGATTAGGCCAGAGCGCCCTGCCAAAGAAAGGCGCTTAGAAGTAAAAATAGCCCAGCCAAGGCCAGTTTGGAAAAAAAGATGTTTTTCCGGCCAAATTGGACCAGTGCTTGCGACTGACTCCCCCAGAAAATCCCCAAAAAGACGGCCACTAAAGGGATGATAAAAAATAGGTTATAGAGCAAAAGATAAGGTAAAGCTTCTAAGCGGTAAGCACTTTCTCGAGCAATATACATAATGGTGGGAAGGTAAATCTGTCCGGTGCAGCCGGCTTCGATTAAGGAAATTACAAACCCACTTAAAATAGCAGCTACAATGAGCCTCCTTTGGGAAAAACTTTGTTTGAGATACTGGTTTATTTTTAGTCGCCAGGATTTGGGGAGACCCAGGCTCATCTCGGTCTCCTTTTTGGTTTTTCGGTATTGAATGGCGTCTTTAATGCTCAGGACGGCAAACACTAAAAGCAGGGCCGCCATCGCCCCGTAAACCACACGGGATATTAACTGATAAGCCGAGAGGGTTTGCCATATTTCAAAAATGCCCAGCCCTAAAAGAAGGTAAGTAACAAAGACGGTTAGACTGTAAGTTACTCCCACCTGGAGAACCCGCTGCCGATTATGGCCCAATACCATCAGGAGGTTAACCAAAAATATAATGGTGGCAAAAGCACAGGGGTTAAACCCGTCTAAAAGACCGGCTATGGCCACTACCCAGGGGGTAAACCCCTGGAAGCGCCGGAGAATTAGACTTTCCCCTTCCTGGTCTAAATCAGTTATTACTTTTTTTTTACCAGCTTCGAATTGAGCGATGGTTTCTTCTAAAAAACTTTCTAAGCTTTGGTTGATAGTGCTTGGGTCTTCGGCGATTAAATATCCAGCCGGGGAAAATATCTCAACCGAAGCTGTTTTCTCTACTTGCCAGGCTTCTTCCAGCTCTACCAACTTTTGGTAGTTTTCGGAAAACATGTAGTCTAAATATACCAACTTTATCTGGTCCTGATACTTTTCAAAAACCGGAGGGGTAATTTCGTTTTTCAGCTTTCGGCATTCAGGACAGCGGGAGGAATAAAAGAAAAGAACCACCGGTTTTTCTGGAAGGGTAGAAACTTGAACAAAATCAGCTGAAAGCTCCTCTCGGTTTATAAATTCAGTCTTCTCTTGCCAGGGGGAAAGCTCTTCCCGATAGAGAGAAAGGGCGTCTTCTCCCCCAACCACTACTATGTTATCTGGATTCTGAGCTTCGAGAGACTCGAGTGTTTCTGCTAAAGAATCCGGGGATGAGGGTTGGATTAGGTTGAGAGCGGCCAACGTATGGTAATTTTGGGTATAGGTAAGGAAAGAGGAAAAAGTCGGGACCGGCTCCGGGGTGGGAGAATCGGTAGCTACTATTGGGATTCCAGCAGCAGAAAATTGCTCAAGGAGAGGAAAGCGCTCTTCAAGCTCTGAGAATGAGGGGAGGACCCACCAATTATCTCTACTGGTTGCCAGCTGAAACCACTCTTCATCGGAAAGTTCGTGTCCTCCTAAGTCAACCACCAGCGCCGCTTCAGAGAGAGCAACTTCTCCCGGCGGCTCGGACAGGTTCCCCAAGAACAAAACATCGTACCCAAAGCTATAGGGAGTCAAAAACAAGCTAAAACAAAAAATAAAGAGAGCAAAAACTACTTTTCTCACGTTATATTTCTCCTTTTATCTGATTTTTATACTATTATAATATATACGGGTAACAGTTGGCTTTGTTTTTTGTTTCATAGAACTTCATCTCTCAGCGCGAACGGCGGGTTATTCGAAGAGAGGCTCTTTTATAAGATATGGCACACTCCGTGGTGATAGCGAGCATAATAAACCGCAACCTCTTTAGTCTGGATATCAACCTTTTACATGATCTCGCAGTTATCCACTCGAATGTGACATGTGACAAGCCTTTCAGTCCCTGATTGATAGCTTGATCGTCCGTTGAGGAGGAGGTAGTTTCCAGCTTTTTGATACACCTCATCACACGAGAAACAAACTCTCTGGACAGAGGCCACAGGCCTTTCTCGGTCGACGGCTTAAGCTTGACCCTATAAAGGTTCACTGTTCTGAGCGTATATTAAGTTTCCAAGGTGAATTGGCGAGACATTTAAGGCACAAGGCCGGATTCGCTTTACCGCGTGATATTGCCATTACATAGTTTCTTTTAACCTTGGTTCTTGGTTAGGGTAAGCAGTGTTTAGCCTTTATACTATGACTGGTTTTGAGTTTTATTTACAGTGTGTTTCAGATACCTTGACAAGCCTTTTTTTTTATCTATAATTATTATGTGATCTAGTGATATGATAACTCGAGAAAACCTTACGGATAAGGTTAAAAAGGAAATTTTGAATATGGTGTTTCAAAAAGGGCTTTCTATGGGTGAAAAACTCCCTTCTATTGCAGAGATGGCTGATATGCTTTCGGTTAGTAAGACTACTGTTAGAGAAGCGATTAGAAGTTTGGAGCAACTGCACTTTTTGGAAGTAAAGCAGGGTAGGGGAGTTTTTTTAGCAGTGGATTCCAAATCTTTAGGGAAGAACATTACTCAGTTGAGAAGCGTTACAGAAATGGCTCAAGAGTCGGGCATAGAATTGGAGACCTTTGAGTGGCATATAAAGGATATTAAGGCTGACATATTTCTAGCAGATAAATTAAAGGTAGAAGAGGGCTCCCCTTTAGTATTTTTATCCCGTGTTAGGGGTTTTGATGAAGAAGTTGCTGTTTACTTAGAAGATATACTTCTTAAGGAGTTAGTTTCCGATTTTACTCCTTTAGATTGGGAAGGCTCTCTTTTTAAGGCTTTGGAACAAAGAGGGGTTTTTGTTTCTTATTCTGTTGCTCAAATAATCCCTTATGTTCCGGATGGGGGATTTGTTGAGAAAACCAAGGTAAATAGTGATACCCCCTTTTTACTACTTGAGCAATTGCATTTTAATTCATTAGGAAGGGAAATCGCATTTTCTAGGGATTATTATCATTCTGAGTATTTTCATTTTGAAGTGGTGAGAAAAAGGATTTAAAACTCTCACTGATTGGAGGTTAAGGCTGTGAAAAAGAGTTTAGTTAATCAGGTAGAACTCACAAATTTGGACTTTTCAATAGCCGATAGGATAAAGCCCATGAGAGAAGAACTCTTGGAAGTAACTCCTCAGGTTTGTACTGAAAGAGCTAAGATTTATACCGAAACTTATCAAGCAAATGAGGGAGACCCCCCAGTTCTCAAAAGAGCTAAGGCCTTAGCTAATACCTTAGATAAGATGAGCATCTATATTTATAAGGATGAGATTATTGTCGGCAACCAAGCTTCTAAAATTAGAGGGGCCCCCATATTTCCTGAATATTCCTGGGATTGGATTGTGGAAGAAATCGATGAATTTGAACATCGTAGCGGTGATAAGTTTCTGGTAAGCGAAGAGGATAAAAAGGTTTTATTGGAGGACGTGATACCTTACTGGAAAGGGAAAACACTGTATGATCGAGCCATGAAGGTAATACCAGATTTTGTTAATATGGCTCAGGAGAGCGGAGTTATTTCTGGTAGAGGAAATATCACTTCCGGCGATGGACACATAATAGTTGACTTTAATAAAGTTTTGTGCAAAGGATTTCGTAAGGTTATAAAAGAAATAGAGGAAATATTGTCAAAGCTTGATGTATCTGATCCTCTCTTCTTGAAGAAAAAATCTTTCTACGATTCAGTAATAATTGTTTTAGAAGCTGCCATCCGATTTGCTCATAGATATTCCCAATTGGCTAGCTTGGAGGCTGAAGTTGCTACCGACTCTCAACGGAAGAAAGAGTTGTTAGCCATTGCAGAAAACCTACGAATTGTGCCAGAGGAGACCCCTCAAAATTTCCACCAAGCGATTCAGGCAGTTTGGTTAGTCCACTTGATAACCCAAATTGAGAGTAATGGACACTCCTTTTCTTTAGGGAGATTGGATCAGTATCTTTACCCTTTTTGGGAAAAAGATTTTGAAGAGGGTAAGTTGACCCTGGAATATACGGTTGAGCTTTTACAAAATCTCTTTATTAAAATGTTTACCATCAATAAGATAAGGCCTTGGGCTCATACCCGGTTTGGTATGGGCTATACTACCTATCAAAATGTTACTATTGGCGGTCAAAATATATATGGTCACGATGCCACCAACGAACTAAGCTACTTAATTTTAAAGGCAGTAGGAGGGTTAAAACTTACCACTCCCAACCTGTCTGCCCGTTTTCATGCTCTTGCTCCCCGCAGTTATCTGAAGGAATGTGCTAAGGTTGTTAGATTGGGCTTTGGTATGCCAGCCATGAAAAATGACGAAATTATAATTCCAGCTCTTATGGACAAAGGGGCCACAGTTGAGGATGCTCGCAATTATGCCATTGTAGGATGTGTAGAAGCGGCAGTTCCTGGGAAATGGGGATATCGTAATACGGGCATGACCTTTCTTAACGTTCTAAAAGTGCTTGAACTTTCTTTACATGGAGGGGAGTGTCCCTCTAGCGGAGTTTGTTTGTTGAAGACTAAAATGCCCTCAGAATGTAAAGACTTTGAAGAATTTTACGGAGAGTTTAAGAAGCAACTTCAATTTTATACCAAATGCCATGTTTTGATGGATGCCACCGCTGACTATTCCTTAGAGGAATTAGTTCCTGATGCTTTTTGCTCAGCCTTGGTAGATGATTGTCTTCTCCGGGGGAAGACCATTAAAGAAGGTGGGGCAGTATATGATGTGATTAGTGGTCTTTTTTCTGGATTAGCTAATGTAGCTAATAGTTTAGCCAATATCGGAGAGCTTATTTACCACAGAAAGAAACTCAGTTGGGAAAAGCTATCGGAAGCTTTAAATAATAATTTTGAAGGCTATGATGGGCAACTAATTAGGAAGGCCCTTCTAGAAGAAGTTCCTAAGTACGGAAACGATGTTGATGGAGTTGACCAATTAGCCTGTCGAGTGTTGGGGGATTATTTAGAGGAAATCAAAAGTTATAAGAATACCCGTTATGGTCGGGGGCCTATAGGAGGAAACTATGCTGGCTCTACTTCCAATATCTCTTCCAATGTACCCCTGGGAGCAGCGGTTGGGACAACCCCAGACGGCAGAGAGGCTTATGAACCAATAGCCGAGGGAGCCTCTCCTTTCTATGGAACTGAAAAAAGAGGGCCTACTGCTGTTCTTAAGTCGGTGGGTAAACTTCAAACTATTAAAATGATTGCTCAACTTTTGAATCTCAAGTTTACACCTTCAATTCTTGCCAGTGATGATGGTATTGAAAAACTAGTGAATCTCATAGTTGCTTTTTTTAGGGATTTAAAGGGCTGGCACGTTCAATTCAATGTGGTGGATGCCAAGACCTTACGGGAAGCGCAGAAAAAACCTGAACAATATCGAGATTTGATTGTTAGAGTAGCCGGATATAGCGCTCTTTTTGTGGCTCTTGATCCCAAGACTCAAGAAGATATTATTCGCCGGACAGAACATGCTTTGTAAGAATTGGTGGAGATGGATAACTTGACCGAAAAATTTGCCTTGGGAATTGATATTGGTGGTACTAAACTAAGAGTTGGGTTAGTAAACGAAAAACTGGAGATGCTCGATTTAATGGTTACCCAAAAACACCGGATGCTAGATCCCGAAAGCCTGACCAATATGATTACAGCTTGTATTTCTCAGTTGATTGATCGGCATCCGGAGACAAAATTGATTGGGGCCGGCGTTGGTTATCCCGGCCCGATCAATTTTCTTAAGGGGTCTACTTTCTCTTATTGTAACTTGCTTAGTGGAGAATGGAACAACGTTCCCTTGCAGAAAATGATCGAGCGTAAAGTTGACTTGCCAACCATATTAGATAACGATGCTAACTTAGCTGGGTTAGCTGAGATGTACTTAGGGGCAGGACAGGGTCTATCCAATGTTGTTTACCTTACTATTAGTACTGGGATTGGAGGAGCGATCTTCATAAATAAGAAAATTTATAGAGGGTTTTTAGGTAGTGCGGGAGAGTTTGGACATATGGTTATCGATATCCATGGGATGGAGTGCAAGTGTGGCAATAAGGGTTGTTTTATGTCTCAGGTCTCAGGCTTAGGTTTAGAAAAAATAGTTCGGGAGGACTCTTCCTGTTCTTTCCTATTTTCTAGTCAGGACGATAATGATGATTGTGTAAAAAAACTACTTGAATTAGCTATTTCTGGCCATCCTTCGGCTCTAAAGGCGGTTCAACCTTTAGCTCATCAAATTTCCACGGGCCTTCTTAACATAGTGTACATTCTGAATCCAGAGGCTATAGTAGTGGGTGGTAGTTTGGGGAAGGCTTTTTTAAAAATCTTTTCTTCGTCTCTAAATCAATATTTAAAGTCTTATCTACCAGAGGAGGTGGTAAGCCAAACCAAAATTTTAGAAGCGAAATTGGGAGACGTAAATGGAATTTTGGGTGGAGCCATCCTGGTTTTCGATAGTCTGGAAGGGGGGTGAGAATAGGGGAAGGTGGGCACTTAATTAGAAGGTTGTTTTTGTGGAAAAAGTGATTGTGTGAAAACAGGTTTCTAGCAAGAGTTTTTCAAATTGGTCAAAGGGAGGAGCAAGAATGAGAAAATCATATACTTTTATGGTAGTTATGGTGCTTTTTACTGTGGCGTTTTTCGCTTTTTCAAGTGTGTCTTTCGCCCAACCCTCAGAAAAAGAGTTTATTATTTTTCACTATTGGACCGCAGGGGGCGAAAAAGAAGCCATCAATGCACTGTTTGAAATGTACCAAGAGCGCAATCCCGAGGTGAAAATAGTAGAAAATCCAGTAGCTGGAGGGGGAGGAGAAACCATGTTGGCGGTTTTAATGAGTAATTTAGCAGCTGGTATTCCCCCAGATACTTTTCAAGACCATCAGGGCAACCAGCAGAAGGATTATATTGATGCGGGATACTTGGATATTGTAGATGATATCTGGATCGAAGCTAACTTTGAAGAAAGAATTAACCCTATGTGGACCAAAACCCTTAAGTTTAGCGATCACGTTTATTCAGTGCCCATTAATGCCCATCGAACCAATTGGCTATGGTATAACAAAAAAGTTCTGGATGAAGTAGGAATTAAAGCGCCAGAAACCTATGATGAGCTTTTGGAAGCTTGCCAGAAAATTAAAGAAGCAAAACCAGAAATTTCTCCCCTTGCTTTGGGAAGTAGGGAAAAGGTTTGGGTTACTTATTTATACGACATGGTTCTTTTGACCACAGGAGGGCCTGATTTCTATGAAAAGGCTAACACCGGCAGAATTGATTTCTTAAATGACCCCACCTTCCGCCAGGCCATGGAGCGATTTGCGGCCCTAATTCCCTATATCTACCCTTGGCATGCCACCAAAAGTTGGGATGAGGCAGCTGCCTTGCTTAAAACCGGAGAATCAGCTATGTATTGGATGGGTGATTGGGTACTTGGCTACTATTTGAGTATCGGAATGGAACCCGAAGTTGATTTTAGCGCTACCGCAATTCCATCTGATGTTTGGATGGGTCATGCTGACACCTTTGCCTTTCCCAGTGGGGTGCCTAACCCCAATAATGCTCGGGACTGGATGCGGATGTGTACCACTCCTGAAGCTCAAGAAGCGTTTAACCTGATTAAAGGTTCGGTCACAATAGTGAACGATGTTCCTCCAGATGTTTACCCTGATCCCTATAGGCAGAGAAGTGCCAATGACCTTGGCACCTTAAGGGCAGTGTGTGATGGATATCACGGTGGTATGATGACTCCTGCGTTTGCAAGTGAGATTATGGATATTTTGACCAGATTTTTAGTTGATGAAGAAGTTGATGCGGCGATTGAGGATATTGCTAGAGCTGCAGAAAGAACCCAGCTTGCCGAAGATTGTAGTTGGTTCTGGGAGGAGTAGAAGACACAGAAGAAAGAGAACTTTGTTTATTTTTATTGGAGGGGGGCTAAATTCTCCCTCCAATAAAAATAAATGTCTTTTGTGGGAGTGCTTATATAGAATTTACCATAAAAAAAGAGGAGGTGGGCGATAAGTGAAATACTATAAGTCTTATGGGATTGCTTTCCTTGTCCCAATTTTGTTAATAGTGGGTATATTTTATGGTATGTTAATATGGGATTTTGCTGCGGCTTTTACCTCTTGGCAAGGATTGCAACCGACATGGGAGTTTGTGGGGTTCAGCAATTTTTCCCGTTTGTTTGAATTGGAAAGATTTTGGATTAACGTCCGCAATAATCTTTTATGGCTGGTTTTTTTTATCGTTCCCACCGCTTTGGGAGGCTTTGTTCTTGCTTATTTCTTAAGTAATCTTGGAAGAGCAGAAAACGTATTTTGGAAGATTTTTCTCTTTCCTATGGCCCTTTCCTTTGTGGTGACTGGGACGTTATGGGCCTGGATGTATGATCCCAGTTCTGGAGTAATTAATACTATTCTTGGAGGAATAGGAATAAATACTTCAAGATTGGGCTGGATTGCTGATCCTAAAATTGCTGTTTACTGTATGATTTTATCCGCTTTCTGGCAATACTTGGGTTTCTCATTGGTGCTTTATTTGGGAGCAATCAAGGGTCTTCCTTCGGAAATGATAGAAGCGGCAAAAGTAGATGGAGCATCGCGTTTTAAAATCCTTTTTCGGATTATTTTCCCCAATATAGCCCATGCTACTTTAATCTGTACCACTATGTTGGCTATTACCACACTGAAAGTCTTTGATCTGGTTTGGATTATGACCAGAGGGGGTCCAGGTGTTAGTACAGAAGTTCTGCCTTATTTGATGTATCGATTGACTTTTGAGTCACGGGATTTTGGTATGGGAGCTGCTACTAGTATTGTCATGTTAATATTCTCGGCAGCAATAGTGATTCCTTATTCTCTGTGGATGCTTGGAAAGTGGGTGAGAGCATGAAAGATAAGCATTTTGTTATTGCCTCAGGAATCATTATAAGTATTTTGGCCGTGGTTTGGATGCTGCCGGTTTATGCCCTTATAACCACCTCTTTGAAAACCCAGCAAGAAGTAGCAATGCAGGATTATCTGAGATTACCACAGGAACCTCGGCTGTCTAACTTCGTTGAAGCCTTTGACGCCCTAAAAGTAGGACTAAGAAATAGCGTTATTATAAGCTTGAGCGCAACATTTCTTTGCGTTCTTATTGGCTCTTTGGCTGGATATTCTCTAACTGGATTTGGCTTTCGATTTGCCACACCGCTTTTTTTCTTTATAGTAGTTGTTACTTTTTTACCTTACCATGTTATTCTAATTCCCATTACTCAATTTCTCAATACCCTTAATCTTATAAATACTTATTCAGGGTTGATACTTATTTACGTTATTTTAAATGCTCCTATGGCTACCCTGATTACTGGCACTTTTTTTATGAAAATGCCGCCCGAACTTGAGGAGGCTGCCCTATTAGATGGGTGTAAGCCTTTAACATTTTATCGAAAAATCCTGATTCCTGTTTCCCTACCTGGTTTAATTTCGGCTACCATTCTTGTTTTTGTTCAAATTTACAACGAATTTTTACTTGGGATTGTATTAACCAGGGGACCAGATGTCAAACCGGTTATGCCCTTCTTAGCGGAGCTTAAGGGGACACAGATTGCTCAGTGGCATATTCAAATGGCGGGAGCATTAATTACTTCGGCGATTCCAGTGATTGTTTTTATCTTTTTAGGTAGATACTTTATATCCGGCCTTATGGCTGGATATGGGAAAGGTTAATAATTAATAAAGGAAAGGACTGAGAAAAAGATGGACGTTCAGAAAAAAATTGAAGTTTTATTGGTTGGCGAAACCTGGATTGTGTCAAAATTTCATATCAAGGGTTTTGATGTAGTTCCGTTAGGGGGATACGAAGATTTTGCCACTTGGTTTAAAGACGCATTAGAAGTATATCCCGATATAGAAGTAACCCATATGCCGAACCACATTGCCTTGAGTTTGTTTCCTGGCAATTTAGCTGAACTCCAGAAGTATCAGGTTCTTATCTTAAGTGATGTAGGGAGAAATACTTTGACTTTTTACCCCGATATGTTTAAGGTCCCGATGGGTGCGGATAAGTTAAAATTAATCCAGGAGTTTGTGAAAGAGGGCGGAGGTTTGGTAATGTGTGGAGGGTGGATGTCTTTTCAGGGTTTCCGAGGGATGGCAAATTACCACGGGAGCCCAATTGAAGAAACCTTGCCAGTTCGTCTTTGTGAGGTGGACGATCGAGTAGAAAGCACGGAGGGCATTAGGCCGAAAATATTAGATAACCATCACCCAATTTTAAAAGGCATCCCCGAAGCGGAATGGCCAGCCTTTTTGGGATACAATCGATTGGAAATAAAGGATGATGCTAATCTTATTGCCGCTTTTGGGGATGATGTCTTTATCGCGCTTGGAAATTATGGCAGTGGAAGAACTATGGCTTTTGCTTCTGACCTTGCGCCTCACTGGGGCTGTGACTTTGTTAAATGGCAATACTATTCGTTATTCTGGTATCAGAGCATTCAATGGCTTGCTCAAGTTCACGAGAACTAATGAAAGGCCACGAGCTATCGGATGCTAACAGAATTGAATATGTTTAAGAAGGGTGAAGATTTTTCAATGAAAGGGGTTGTTTTTGATATTCAGCGTTTTTCGGTCCACGACGGGCCAGGTATCAGAACCACTGTATTTTTGAAGGGATGTCCTTTAAACTGCCTTTGGTGTCATAATCCGGAGTCTCAAAACTCCTCCATAGAACTTGGCTTTACTTTGGAAAAATGTATAAATTGTGGTACTTGTGAAAAAGTATGTCCAGAGGGAGCGGTTAGGATGACTGTTCCTGAACGGGTGGACAGGACCAAGTGCGCTGTTTGTGGGGTATGTGTTGATGCTTGCCCAGCTGGAGCGTTAGAGGTCGTTGGAAAAGAAATGGCGATTGAAGAAGTGATTGAAGAAATAGAAAAAGATAGGGTTTTTTATGAAGAATCAGGAGGAGGCGTTACTATTTCAGGAGGAGAGCCCCTTTCCCAATTTGAATTTACTTTAGAATTGTCCAAGAGACTTAAACAGAATGGTTTTCAAGTAGCCATTGATACTTGTGGTTATTCGAAGGGGCAAAGTAGTGACTTAAAAAATTTGTTGCTGTTAACTAAAGCGGTTAACTTAATACTTTATGATATAAAGCTGATAGATAATGCTAAACATAAATTCTATACAGGGGTTAGCAATGAAACTATTTTAGATAATGCTATTTCCCTTTCTTCCAAGTTTCCTAATAAAATTTTATTTCGTTATCCTTTAATTACAGGAGTTAACGATACTGAAGGAGATCTGAGGTTATTAATAGAATTTCTAAGCAAACTCTCTCACCCTCGGATAGAGGTTCTCTCTTATCATCGTTTGGGAGTTGGAAAATATCCCAAGGTTGGTAAAGAATACGATTTAGAGCACCTATCTCCTCCTCCAGAGAAAGAAGTGGAAGGGTTACGAAGACGATTGAAACATTCTGTTCCTTCGATTGAGGTTTGTTAGCTGTGTGACGCGCCATAAACTTAGCCCTGCTCCAAACTTGTTACAATTTCCCTAAATAATTTTTATTCCGGTATTGTTTTTTACTCCCATCTTCCTATAATTCATTTATAACAAAAATCTCCTAAGTAAGGTGGAGGAAGATGAGAGAGGGATCGGTAGAACGAGCTTTATTTTCCAGTGGTAAGAATGGGGCTAAAAAGGCCAAATCCTTAGGACCGGTTGTAGATTTAGAAGAACATGTCCCGCCGGATTGGTGGAAGAAAATTTTTAATTCTCTCTATTTGAAAACCGATGGGGATGTGGTAGAAGATCAGAATATTACGAGACGAGAAGTGGATTACCTCACCGGCGTGTTGCATCTTTCTCCCGGAGATCGAATTTTAGACCTTTGCTGCGGACAGGGTAGACACTCTTTGGAATTAGCTCGACGGGGCTTTACCCGGGTGAAAGGTTTAGACCGTTCCCATTATTTAATCCAAAAAGCCAGGAATCAGGCCCGAAGAGAGGGATTGGGTGTTCAGTTTAAAGAAGGGGATGCCCGCAGGTTACCTTACCCGACTGACAGTTTCGATGCGGTGTTGATTTTGGGGAATAGCTTTGGCTACTTTGAAAGCACCCAAGATGACTTGAAAGTGCTAACAGAGGTTTTCCGGGTACTTAAGCCAGGAGGTAAGATATTTATAGATGTGGCCGATGGTGAATACTTAAGGGAAAACTTCCAACCTCACTCCTGGGAATGGATTAGCAAGAAACAATTTGTATTGCGAGAGCGGTCCCTGTCCAAAGACCGGCAGCGCCTGATTTCTCGAGAGATAATAGCTCACATTGAAAATGGAGTAATAGCTGATCAATTCTATGCCGAAAGACTGTATTCTGCTGCGGAACTGGTGTCTCTTTTAGAAAAGTCGGGTTTCGGTGGCATTACTGTTCATGGAGAGCGTGCTTCCTCTTCCCAGCGCAACCAGGACTTGGGAATGATGGAAAAGCGGATCCTCTTAAGCGGCAAAGCCCAGAAAGAATGGACCTATCTCAAAAGAAAAAAGGGAGCCACCTTGAAAGTAGCAGTATTGCTGGGTGACCCCACCCAGCCTGACCCGCTTAAACCGCAGACCGTTTTTGACGAGGATGATATCTACACCGTAAATCAGCTGAAAGCGGCTTTGGGAGAATTAAAAAGCTACCAATTCACTTACTTGGAGAAACATTCCACTTTGGTCCATGATTTGCTGCGACTACGGGGGAAGGTGGACCTGGTTTTCAACCTGTGCGATGAGGGTTTTAATAATGACGCCCGGCAAGAGCTCCACGTCCCTGCCCTTTTAGATATATTGGGACTACCCTACACTGGTTCTGGACCCCAGTGTTTGGCCTATTGCTATGATAAGTCTTTGGTGCGGGGGATAGCCAAAGAGCTGAATATTCCTGTTCCTCGCGCTTTCTTGATTAACCCGGAAGATTTTACTTTTAACCTGCCCTTTGATTTCCCCGTTCTTCTTAAGCCTAATTTTGGTGATTCCAGCTTTGGTATCACCCAAAAAAGCGTGGCCATCAACTTAGATGACTTTGTAGAAGCAGTATCGGAAATAAGGAATAGGTTTGGTTATGATAAACCCATCTTGGTAGAAGAGTTCCTCCCGGGTAAGGATTTAAGCCTGGGAATTATCGGTAATCCTCCTGAGTCCTACCGAGTGCTACCTATTACCGAAGAAGACTACAGCGCTCTTCCTCCCGAACTTCCCCCCATTTGTGGTTATGAAGCTAAGTGGCTGCCCGACTCTCCCTATGGTAGAGTAAAATCTTTGCCCGGTAACCTGCCGGAGAGAACAGAGAAAATCATTGTGGAAAACTCCCGGAAACTGTTTGAGCGCTTAGAGTGCCGAGACTATGCCCGCTTTGATTGGCGGCTGGATGGAGAAGGACAACCCCGGTTATTAGAGGTCAACCCCAACCCCGGATGGTGCTGGGATGGACACCTGGCTAAAATGGCTCATTTTGCCGGGATTTCTTACCACCAGATGTTAGAAGCTATCTTAAAGGCGGCCGCTTGCCGCCTCAACATTGTGGCCGAATTGGTACCTGCTTCCCATGCCAACGCCGATTGATGGAATTTCTTTCTTGGAATAACATATAGGCCTTTGATCCATTGGTCAAGGCGTAAAAATTGATGTGGACTGAGGCTCACAGAGCGATTGATCCTGAGGTTGCACCCTGAGTATGAACAGTTGAGAATGCCCTCTTGGGAGAGAAATGGCATAGAGCTAAAGAAACGGACTGCTGGAGAAGTGGGTTGCCACCTCTTTGGTTTGCAATTACTCGAGGGGTGCAGGGAAGGAGAATTATAAATGGTTTTGGGGAAGAATGTAAACTACCAGGCCAGGCCCTTCTGGCAAAAAATCTGTGTTACCCGAAACGAGAATTCCCAAAAGAAAAGACCTGATATAGGTTGATTTCTGGAACTTATGGTGCAACTCGGGCTATTACCTTTACGAACCACCCACTGCCGGATATTATAATGAAGAAGTCAGATATGATGAAGGAGGTGGAGGGGGAATGAAGGCTGGCAGTCTGTTAGGGGGTATATACGAAGTAAGTCTCGGGCATAACCCCCAAATGGAAGGATATCCGACACTAATGCCATATAATGCCGAAGTTGGGCGAAATTGGCCGTATACAAAAAAGTGAGTAATAAAATGTCCGATTGGGAAAATATTAGTTATCTTGTCTTGGAGAGAGATAATTACCAACGTAGATTATGTGGTAAGAAGCCTATCGCCCAAGTTCATCATATAACTCCGAGGGGTGAGGGAGGCAAAACAGAGCTTTCTAATTTCGCTTAACACAGGCATACGGCCCCACTCCGTTTGCTCCCACATCCCTTCAGAACTTCGTATAACTCGAAAACGTTATATGATGGTGGCGAGATATATTTAAATCGGACTATAATGGACCCCATAAACTGGACAGAGTAATAAGGTGCATGTTAGCCTATAAACAGAAAGGAGAAGGTAAGAAAATGGGTAACATCCGCAATATTACGATGCGGTCCTAAAGGCTAAGGTGGCTTTAAGGGCAGCAAAGGGAGATAAGACTATATCGGAGATAATCTTTGGATTGCCAGGTAAATGACTTCTTTTCGTGCTGGCATGGAAAACTTCACCTCTGACCCCCCTTAAGAATATTCTCTTAAGGGAATAATAATTTCACTTTGATTTTTAAGTAGTGAGGCAACTCGCCATAATTTTCCAGCTTATTCTTCAAATTTTCCAAACGCATTTTTCTAACATATTCTCTCAGTGATAGATTGATTGGTTCTTTTTTGTGCGGATTTTAGATAATTTTAATGCCCCGTTTAGAAGTTTTTCATCAATGTCTATTGTTGTTCTTATTAGGCATCACCTTTAAGCATGTTCTATCTTGTAAACGGCAATAATGGGGGCTTCGCCCCCCTTATAACCCCCCGAAAAGATAAAACAAATACAAAAAAGCTTAAAAAGATAAATACTTACTGAGGAAGAAGAACGTTCCTCAGTAATGGGGGCTTCGCCCCCCTTAAACCCCCCGAAAGACAAAGACTAAAAATAAAAGGCAAAGACTAAAGAAACGAAAAGCTGAAAGGATAGACCACTATTGTTTCTCTAAGATTATATTGAATTCTGTTTTCATTGTTATCTGGTGCGGCTCAAGCAGCATGGGGGTCTATCTGTAATATTTATGCTTGTCAAATAAGCAGCAGAATATAACTGGAAAGGTTTGAGCTTATTTTCCTAACTACTTCTCCGTTACCCAGTGGGAAAGGCTTTCAAAATTTTTTGTTGTTTTGCTGCTGACGCATTATTTCGATAGCTGATTTCCCTCCTCGGTCTGGCTGAGGGGTTGTGTTCCAGATATTCATAGCCAGGGCAAGCCATTTATTTATTTCCTCAACTGAGTTAACGTCCCCTGCCAGCTTGCTAACCTTCTCGGCAAATCCGATAGCATCGTTTTTCATCATGTGGGACAAGATGATGTTTTTCCATTTCTCAGGCGACAGGATGAGTTTCGATTTTCCTTCTCTTTTAGCCGCCTCAGACATGCGGGCTACTGCGGCTTCAAAAGTATCATCTTGAGGATAATCGACAGGCTCTGATTCTCCCGCTGCCTTTGGTTCTTCCTGAAGCAACCTCTCTATTGCTATCGGGTCAGGCTGAACGCTTTTTAACTGTGAACGCATATTTGGTCCTGGTAGAACCGGCCACACTAACCAGCCTGGGCCTATTAACCACTGTTTTTTCCCAGTGGGCAAGATATGGGCAGAGATAACCTGTCCTTTCTTCACAATACGGCTTAGCTCCGGACTGGTTATTGTGAACTTCTCATCTTCCATTTCCAGAGAAAAACCTCGGTCATAGGTAACCCGGGTGACTATACCGGTGACATATCTTGCCTTTCGGATAGCGTCAAGAACTGAGTCAAGCCGGGGCGGTTTCAGCAATTCCCGGGCGGCTAACTCAGCCGGGTGTTGTCCGTCGGGCAATTTAAAGTTAAAGGCAAACCAACCTAAAAACCGTCGCTCGAGACCGTTAGGACTACCAGTATCAGCTATGTAATTAATTTCTTCTGGGTTATCACATCCGAAAAACTGCTCCCGGGCTTGGGCTCGAATGTTAGCGATAGTCTCGCTCTCATAACACCAGCCAATCAATTTTTCTACCATGCTATTAGTTAACGCCATATAAATCACTCCCTGTGTAAGTTTATACCTATAGCTTCAAGCCAAGGAAACGCCCTTTCTCTCATTCTGTCATTCTTAAAACAATACCACTTCTCCCTTTCCCCGGGATAGCGAGCCAGAGCACCTTTAAATCGGCGGGAGGCGTCTTTACCATTTATAGTCACCCCAAGTAACTCGGTGAGGTGCTCATCTCTCAGGGTGGTAATGAAATCTACCATATCGTCATAACCCTCATAAGACTCAGCTTTAGGTATCGGTTCATAACGAGCAGGATTTTCACCAATTTTTTCCCTTAGTTCATCAATTGCACTATCCATGTAATCAGAAATAAATACTATCTCTCCTGTTTCCCGGTCGAGGTAGTAATCACACCCGTAAGAGTTACCCTCCATCGCTAAGCAAAGCTCATCCAGATTTATTTTCACCGCTTGCCTTTCTTCCGTGTTTTATTTCTCCCCGCCGTTTATTCTATATTATAATCCAAGGGCAGTCAAAAGTAACCCGCCCCCTTGACGGAAGAATTAAGAGGCTGTTTTCTCAGGAATGTTTAAGAGTGACATTATCACAGAATAACTACAATCGTTTCGTGCAGGGTTGACAACGTTCTATGGTGTAGCTATACTTTATTGGTAAGATGGTAAGACCAGATGAAAGGTGAATTATGAAACCAATTAACAGAGTAAAACTAACTGAAAGCATAATGGAAGCGATAGTGGAATATGCTTCTTCTAACAATTTAAGAGTAGGGGATAGACTTCCATCAGAAAGAGAGCTGGCCGGAGCCCTTAAGGTGAGCCGTCCTCTATTAAGAGAAGCGTTAAGAAAGATGGAGAGTCTGAATCTGGTTGAGGTGTTGCCCGGGAAAGGGATATTTATTAAGGCTCCCCTAAAAAACAACATGTCCTACTTAGTTCTTCATATAGACGAGGGAAAAGATAAGGCCTTACAGGTTTCAAAGATTAGAAGGGTCTTAGAAAAACTGGCTATAGAGGAAGCTATTGCGAATATTACCGACGATGAAATAAAAGAACTGGAAAGAAGAGTGAATCTCCTTGAGGAAAAGCAGAGAAGAGGAGAAGATAGCAGAGAGGAAAATTGGGCCTTTCATAGCCTGATCTATCGCTCAGCAGGCAATAAGCTCTTATATGATATTCTGAATGGATTAAAGGAATTCCATCTTTTTTGGGAAGACCCCTTTGAATGCCCTTCTTTTGCAGAAAAGACTTACTTTTTCCACAGAGAACTTTTTAAATGTATAGAAGAAAAGGACCTCAAAAAGGCATATGCCGTGACAGATAAACTGTTTGATATGCTCGAAAACGAAATAAGAAAGAGCGCCTAACATTTTTCTAAAGTAAATATTGAAAAAAATAAATTTAACGTTAAGGGGGAGTTTTTATGTCTCAAGCCTTTGTAGTTAATGCAAACAGAAGTAAATATGCCAGGCTAAAGCCTGTCTCCATAGATTCGGTAAAGCTTACAGATAGTTTCTGGGCAAATAGGATAAAACTTATGGGTGAGGTTACTTTACCTCTCCAATATCAGATTATGGAAGAAACTGGAAGATTAGATAATTTTAGAATTGCTGCCGGAAAAGTTTCGGGAGAGTTTTCTGGGTTTTTCTTTAACGATACTGATGTTTATAAATGGATAGAAGCAGTATCGTATTTTTTAGCTACCAACAGAGATGAGAAATTGGATCAGCTCGTAGACAAAGTCATCGAAGAGGTCAAGGATGCTCAAGACCCAGATGGGTATTTAGACACCTACTTTACTTTCTCCCGAAAGCAAGACCGCTGGACTAACTTGAAAGATATGCATGAGCTTTACTGTGCCGGGCATCTTTTCCAAGCTGCTATTGCTCATCATAGAGCTACTGGGAAAACCAGCCTTTTAGATATAGCGATAAGATTTGCCGACCACATAACCAGAGTATTTGGTCCGGATAAAAAAGAAGGAGTTCCTGGACATCCGGAAGTAGAGATGGCTCTGGTCGAGCTATATAGAGAAACCAATGACCAGAAGTATCTGGACTTAGCTAAATTTTTTATAGATGAGAGAGGAAAGGGCCTTATTGGTGGGAGTTCTTATCACATAGACCACAAGCCATTCAGGGAGTTAGAAGAAATTGTTGGTCACGCAGTGAGGTCTTTATACCTAAATAGTGGTGCTACAGACCTGTATATGGAAATAGGAGATAAGGCTTTGGGGAATGCTTTGGAAAGATTATGGGATAACCTGGTAACCAAAAAAATGTATGTAACCGGGGCTGCTGGAGCAAGACATGAAGGGGAGTCTTTTGGAGACCCTTATGAGTTACCCAATGAGACGGCTTACGCCGAAACCTGTGCGGCCATTGCCAACTTTATGTGGAACCATAGAATGCTTCTGACGTCAGGTGAGGGTAGATTCGCTGATTTGATGGAATTGGCGCTTTACAATGGAATTTTGCCAGGAATATCCATCGATGGCAAAGAGTACTTTTACGTAAACCCCTTAGCAGATAGAGGAGGTCACCGAAGGCAGAGATGGTTTGCCTGTGCCTGTTGCCCGCCTAATGTAGCGAGAACTATAACTTCTCTTCCTGGTTATATGTATTCTGTATCTCCTGAGGGAATATGGGTCAACCTTTATGCCAGCAATGTGTCTGAATTTGATGTTAATGGCTCGGCGGTGGCAATAGAAGAAAAGACAGACTACCCCTGGGAGGGAGTGGTGGAATTTAAGATAGACGCAGATGCTGCCTTTTCCCTCTTTTTAAGAAAACCGGAGTGGAGCAGGGAATTTTCTTTGAATGTTAATGGAGAAAAGATTAAACCTGTCTTAGAGAAGGGGTACATGGTAATAAACAGAAAATGGCAAAAAGGAGATACGGTGACATTAGACTTGGATATGAAACCAGAACTTTGGGAGAGCCACCCCAGCGTAAAAGACAATGCGGGGAGAGTAGCTATCCGGAAGGGGCCGGTTGTTTATTGCCTGGAGGCAGAGGATAATTCCGGGATTAATGTTTGGGATATAGAAATACCGAAGGATGTAAAACTTGTCGAGGAATACAAAAATATGCTGGGTGGCATAATGGTTATAAAAGGAAAAGGATGGGTTAACGACCCGAGCTCTTGGGAAAAACTTTATTTACCCCCTGAGGAAGCCGATCGTCTCCGGAACGAATTAGAATTTACTGCAATCCCATACTACGCCTGGGCTAATAGAACCCCAGGGCCTATGGAAGTCTGGATAAAGAGGAAATGATAATTTTTTCGGAGTTTGGGGGTGAGGCTATCGCAGGGATATGAAAACAACAGTGGAGGATTGACAAGATTTTAGAGGGTGATTATACTTTTAGTTGGTAAGATGGTAAGACCAGTGAAAGGAAGAAGTATCTTGCCAGTTTATCGTACTGGTAAAAGCTGAGAAAACTTTTGCAAGGGGGTGGTTTGAAAAGAAAAAGGCAACGGTATTAAGTTCAAAGGGGTTGCTTGGTGCGACGGGAGTGGCGAGTTCCTATAAGGTGATGGAATTTAAGATTATTATTTGAAGGAAAAATTATTAGAACTTAACAAAGTTCTAAACTGAGGGAGGGAAACTCACATGAAGAAGCGGTTACTTGTCAGTTTGCTTGTTTTGGGATTGGTGTGTATGTTGGTGCCCGCTGGTTATTCTGCCGATACTACCGTAGTAAAATATGCTCATTGGAACGCTCTTTCTGAAGAATATAACTATGTTAAGGCATTTGAAGAAAAATATCCTGACATTAAAATAGAATTTACGTTAATTCCTGAAGCAGAATACTCTCAAAAGCTTACTACAATGATAATGGCTGGCACTGCTCCAGATGTCATGTGCTTATGGGAATGTGATATATCGAGATTCGCTAACGGCGGCTTTGTGATACCATTAGACGATTACGTAAGTCAAAGCGAAGCTTTTACTTTGGACGATTTTATTCCTGCAGTTCAAGGCCTGATAGAAATGCAGGGCAATCTCTATGGGCTTCCTTGGTGTTTCGCAACCGAAATAATGTACTATAACAAAGATTTATTTGATAAAGCAGGGGTTTCATATCCAGACGAAAATTGGACTTGGGAAGATTTTGAAAACGCTGCCCAAAAACTGACTGTGGTAGAGAATGGCAAAGTAGAACAATGGGGTTGTGATGCTCTAAGCTTCCAGGGTCTATGGTACTCTCTTATCGGGACTTTTGGAGATGACATCGTGAATGACAAAGGCCAGTTTTCTATGGGTGAAGGCGCCAAAGAATTTCTGAAGTGGTGGTATCGTCTGACCAATGAAGAGAAAGTGGTTGCTCCTCCACAAATAAGTACTTCAGGTATAATTTCTACAGACCTTTTTGTGGCTGGTAAGGCAGCGATGGCATTTAACGGAAGTTGGATGGCTTCAGTCTATAGAGATATACAGAACTTTAAATGGGATATTGCTCCAATTCCTAAGGGAGTAAGGCAGTATTCTACACTTCACACCGGGTTCTTCACCGTTAACTCTGCGAGCAAGGTGCAAGATGCAGCATGGCAATTTATTGAATTCTGTATGGGTGAAGAAGGGCAGGAGTTGATAAATAAAGCTGCTAATAATCCATCGGCTCGTCTTTCTATCCTCGAGAAAGGGTACTATAGAGTTCAAGGGCCTATGGGGCCAGAGAACTGGGATGCCATTGATAAAACCGCTCAATTTGCTCAGTGGGGATATGTGCTTCTTCCTTCCGGGCTGACCTTTGACATTGTAAAAGACTTTAATGCAGCAATATTGGGGCAAATTGGTACAGATGAAGTAGTGGAAAAAGCAATAAATAGGGCAAAAGAGATTCTGGGAGAAGAAGGGGTTGCCTCTGAATGATATTGATTAAAGGGGGAACCTCGGTTCCCCCTTTAAGTTAAAGGAGGAGAGGATTCGCCATGGCTTTTAAAAGGGAATCTATAGTTCCGTATTTGTATTTGCTTCCTTGGATAATAGGTTTTACCTTATTTATGGGAGGCCCCATAATTGCTGCTATTGTGATTAGTTTTACCAAGTGGGACTTGTTGACCCCCCCTACCTGGGTAGGACTTTCAAACTTTATCAATATGTTTAGCGCTGGCTCAGAATTTTGGGTCATATTAAAAGTTACTCTTATTTTTATGGTGTTCTCGGTGATTATCACTATGTGCTGGAGTCTTTTTACTGCTTTACTCTTAAATCAAAGGGTGCGAGGCACTGGTATTTTTAGTTTCTTTTATTTTGCACCGGCGGTAGTTCCCCTCATATCTTTAACGTTTGTATTTCAACTAATGTTTAATAAAGAACTGGGAATAGTAAACTATGTCCTGTCTTTGGTTGGAATGGAAGGACCAAACTGGCTAATGGATTCCAGACTGGCGCTATGGGTTGTAACAGTTCTTTGTATTTATACCTATTTTACGGGGCAAATGATGTTGATTTTTGATAGCGCTCTGAAAGAAGTCCCCAAAGAGCTCTATGAGGCGGCGGAGATTGATGGCGCTAACGCTGTGAATAAATTTTTCAAGATTACTATTCCTGCTATATCTCCTATTTTTTTCTTTAATTTAGTCACAGGCACTATCAACTCTCTTAATACCTCCTTTGCGCTTATTTATCCTCTTACAGCGGGTGGGCCCGGCCAAGCTACCCAGGTGATGAGTTTGGATATTTATGTTAACGCATTTAAAAATTTTAGGATGGGATACGCCAGCGCGGAAGCTGTAATTTTATTTGCAATTACTGCAATGATGTCTTTGTTGCAGTTCCGACTGTCTAAAAAATGGGTACATTATGAGGCCTGAGGGGGCAAGAAGGCTATGAATACAAGAGCAACAATAAAAATTTTTCAATATTTAGTGATGGGTGTCGTTGCCATTATAATGTTTTTCCCCATTTTATGGATTATCACCTCCTCTTTTAAGCCTCTCATCGAGTTTAATTCTTACCCTCCGTCTCTGTTTCCGTCACACCTCTATTTTGAAAACTATACCCAGTTATTTCTCCAAAGCAAGATATTCATTTATCTAAGAAACACGCTAATTTTAATCGTAGGGAACACCTTAGGAACCTTGCTATCGAGTTCCATTGTGGCTTATCCTCTGGCAAGAATGGAGTTTAAAGGGCGAGATTTTATATTTGGAATTATATTGGCAACGATGATGGTGCCTACTTTTGTTACCATTGTTCCTCAGTACCTTCTTTTTAGAGAATTCGGGTGGCTGGATACCTTTTTGCCATTGATAGTACCTGCTTTTTTTGCTTATCCATATAATGTTTTTCTCTTCAGGCAATTTTATAAAACAATTCCCAAGGAATTAGACGAAGCGGCTAAAATAGATGGTTGTAATAGCTGGCAAATATTCTGGAGAATAATAGTGCCCCTTTCCCGCCCTATATTCATAACTATTGGAGTTTTGTCATCTATATTCTGGTGGAACGAATTTTTCACGCCTTTAATATTTATAGACTCGGAAAATTTGAAGCCCTTGAGTGTGGGCTCTTATAGTTTTTCCCGGACTATGTTTATCATAAGATGGGATCTTCTAATGGCTATGTCCACGATAATGATAATACCCCCTATGATTTTATATCTCTTCACTCGGAGATATATAATGGAAGGAGTTAAAACTACGGGAATAAAATAGGCGCAGCTGGCAATTCTTAAGAAACGGATAATTTATGCTTTGCAGTAATTAAATACATAAAGCTGAAATCCTCCCTTTTCACATAGTTATTATAGAGCCCAAAAGGGATGTTGGCTAAATTTTAAAATTTCACCAAATCCTGGTTATTTAAGTTTTAAAATTTCACTAGATTTAGATCGGAATTCTTAACCTGATAAACATCAGTGA